>JBBSJY010000066.1:0-20315 GCA_038256845.1 Verrucomicrobiales bacterium
GACGTAGCCGGTTCGCGGACCACGACAGCCAGGTCTTACGGAGATCGCGGAGGACTTCCCATTCCTTCTCCGCAACACCCGCGAGTTCCGCATGCAGACTGGCTTTCGCCCGTGATTTTTCGACCTGCAAGCGGCCGGAAATCGGGATCGTGAAGGACAGCGCTGACCCTAGAACCCACGGATTGGGTACGCCTTCAGTCACTTTGAGGACATCAATACTCAGCTCCGGATCATCCCAGCGCCCCGCAAAATCCGCAGTCGCCTTCGCAACTCCAGCTTTCAGACGGGCGACCCGCAGATCCGGATTGAAGACCAGGGCGACGACTTCGCCTTCGGCCAAAGTGAGTCCGTTGCCAGGGTTGAATAGAACGGATCGTGGCTCAGTCGTTTCAAGACGGCGGGAGAAATCCCGGACCTGCTCGCTGGACGGGCTACGGTCGCGCCAGCCCTCCGCATGGCCCGACGGATCCAATGGTGAAGGAGCATAGAGTTGGCAACCGCTGAGGGCGGCCACGGCGAGAGTTGCGCCGCCTCTTGTGAGGTGACGACCGAATGGAGTGAAAAAGAGAGTTTGCATGAAGCCTAACAGGCGAGAATGAAGGGAAAGGGGAGGACCGCCTCGGACCGGGCACGAAGCCACGGCATGACGACAAGAGGATCCCGACGGGCGGGTAGGCAGGTCCGCAAGGGGACCTGCAACGATGTGCGACGGATTGCCGAACGGCGTAATCCTGAGGGGTTCCGTCCTTCAAAGAAGACAGCCCGCTCCTCAACACAAGAGCCTCAACCCAACTGGGGAGGCTTGATCAGCGCGAAACAGGGACCTTCCGGACAAAGAACGGGATCTGGCACCACAGGACCGATACTGGTCCATGACACTCCCCGGACTTGCGGAAAACTTGCAGCGATGAAAGGGGCGTCCGATCCCAAGGCCACCAAGTGCGAATGATGATGGGGGTCGCCGCCACGGCCTTCATCCTCAGGCTCATCGGAGGCAGGCGGCGACTCATGCTCGTGAGAATGGCCACCATGGCCCGCATCCACATCGGTATGATGATGGGAGTGCCCGGCAACCGCCTCGTGGGAATGATGCAATTCCACGGTGACGCGGGATCCCAGCACGTAGACGAACGTGACAACAATGAGAAGGAGACCTTGTAGAAAGCTACGCATTTTGGATATTTATCTGCCCACAAGGAACCGAAACCCTTGCCGAAACCATGCGGACTTTTGACCATCGAATCTCGCAAGGCAAGACGGAATATGTGGGCGCGCAAATTTTTTTCTGTATAAGTGTCTGATTGAGAGCTGGAAAGCTGGCGGTTGAAGGTTGGTTCCGCGGGACGGCGCGCAGGATGTGCGGAGGCCATGCCTGCAACGTCTCATTCCATCACCCTGAGGTTCGCCGGCCAGGGATCTTCGAATGACCCGCCATTCCGCCAGGCCTCGATCTCCTCTTCGTTGCAAAAGCAGTCCGTCAGTTCGCTTGGCTAAATTCACTTCAACGGTTGGCGAGCGCCTCGGCGTAGCGGCGGGCGCGGGCGTCGGGAGGTGCGGCTTCGCTAGGGATGGCACAGGTGCAGTCGGTGCAGCATTCAAGGTCGTCGATGAGAAAGCCATTGTCTTCGTAGGCGTCGAGCGGCATCGGATCGCCGCCGAGCCGTTTTGCGATTTCGCTGGCGATGACGCCGAAGCGGGAGCGGAATTTGTATATGAAGCAGAATTTCGCGCCGCGGTGCTCGAGGAGCGGACCACTATAAAAGAGGCCGGGGGTGAGGGTGCTTTCGTCAGCTTCCTCACTGAAGACGGGGCGGCCGTTCTGCACCTCGAAGTGGTGGATGACGGGGGTGAGGCCGCCGAGGAATCCGGTGGCGAGGATCGGCCGAGTGCCAATGGTGAAGGGGATGTCATCGCGGTCCATGAGGACGTATTTGCCGCCGATGTGGAGGACCTGGACGATGTCGGAATCGGCGTAGAGGTGCAGCTTTTCCGCGTGCTTGGCGAGGGTGGCGCGGAGGCGGTCGCCTCGCGGGTGAGGCCGCGGAAAAGCGCGGTCTTCCCGGCGGATTCGAAGCCGGTGAGGACAATGCTGTTAGATATGCATTTCAGTGTCGTTCAAGTAAAGTCTTGGGCCGCGGCGGCGCACCATCCCGCGCCAGCCGCCACCACTTCAATGCCAGCGCCGGCGGCAGCCACGCCTTTGAACGCGGCAACCGCTTCGCCGCCCGCCACGTCCCCGCCCGCCACGACGCCCCCAGCGTCGCGGCCACCCATTCCTCATAGGCGACCAGCCACCTCAAAAGCGGTTGAAAGGCCGCCCATCTCGCCGCAGCTACTCCGGGTTTTCCGAAATCCACCCCCGGCACCGGCGGCTGGGACCCCTGCCACAGCTCGATCCGGCCCCGTTCCCGGCAAAACACACATCCAACCTCATCCGCGCCCGTCCACGACGCCACCGCCCCGTGCAGCTCGATCCGCCCGCCCTCCCAGGCCGCCGAATAGCAGCTCGTCCCCTGCAAGCCCGCCGACTTCCGTCGCTCCAGGCCGAATCGCACCAGCGCATTGCCGTCCGGATGCTTCACGTCATGCCCCCACAACACCATCTGCTGCGCCAGACCGCGCGCGGCATCGGAAAGTGAAACGGTCGGCTTCGTGAGCACATCGGGCATTCCCGGAGCATCCCTTACCGCAAATTCATTGCAACAGCAATTTCACTCCACCTTCAACGCATCCAGGACTTTCACCGCCTGCCAGGCCGCCTCCACGTCGTGGACCCGGAAAATCTCCGCCCCCCGCGCCATCGCCGCCGCGATGCAGGCCACCGTTCCCGCATCCCGGCTCAGCGGATCCGGCAGTCCTAACACATCACCGATCACCGTCTTCCGTGAAACCGGCACCAGCACCGGTCGACTGAATTTTCGCAGTCGGCCCAGCTCGCGATAAACCGTTAGATTGTCATCCCGCTGCTTCGCGAAATCGATTCCCGGATCCAGCAAGACCGCCTCCGGATCCAGTCCTGCCGAGGCCGCCAACGCCAGTTTCTCCTCAAAAAACCGTTCCATCGCACCCATCACATCGTCCCACCGCTGATGGAAATGCGGCACCTTCGGCTCCCCCACGCAGTGCATGATCAGCAGCGCCGCGCCGGCCGCCGCGCAAGCCCGCGCGTTCCGTTCGTCAGGCAATCCGCTCAGGTCGTTCAAAATCTCCACCTTTCCCATCCCCAGCGCCGCCTCCACCACCTCCGGCCGCCACGTGTTTACCGACAGCACCGGCGGCCAAACCTGCTCCTCATCCCGCGGCTCCAGTTTGCGGAAAACCTCCTCCCACCGCTCCAGGAAACCCTCCAGCCGCCGCAGCTCCTCCGCCACCGGCACCGCCGCCCGGTTCGTCCGCGCGCTTTCCGCGCCCACATCGATCACATCCGCGCCCGCCGCCACCTGACGCCGCGCGATCTCGACCGCCCCCGAGATGTCGAGCGTCCCATCGCCCGAAAACGAATCGTCGTTCACATTGACGATCCCCATCACCAGCGGCCTCCTTGGGAACGAAATCGACCGAAGTGGCAGGCGCAGGACCATGCGTCATTCCATGTCCTCGCCGCCACTCCGCCGAGCACCAAGTTCGGCAACCAGCGCAAAGGAAGTCGGCCGTGCCTATTATTTCCTCGAAGGCGAGAAGGTCGAGTAGCGGGAGTTCCACGGCAGGGGGCCGTGTCCACTCTTGTCTCCCCCACCCGCCCGCCTAACCTCCCCCCATGTCATCCACCTTCGGCCAGGTCTTCCGCATCCACACCTTCGGCGAATCGCACGGGGGCGGAGTCGGCGTGGTGATCGATGGCTGCCCGCCCCGCATTCCGGTTTCCTTGGAAAACATCCAGCGCGAACTCGACCGCCGCCGCCCCGGCCAATCCGAAATCGTCACCCCGCGCAAGGAGGCCGACACCGCCGAGATCCTCTCCGGCCTCCATGACGGCGTCACCCTCGGCACACCCATCTCCGTCGTCGTCCGCAACACCGACCAACGCCCTGGCGCCTATGACGAAATGGCCGTCAAATACCGGCCCAGCCACGCCGACTACACCTACGACGCGAAATACGGCATCCGCGCCCCGTCCGGCGGGGGCCGCGCGTCCGCCCGCGAGACCATCGGCCGCGTCGCCGCCGCCGCCGTTGCCCGCCAGGTTCTCGACACCCTCCACCCTGGCATCGAAATCCTCGCCTGGGTGAAATCCATCCAGCATCTCAACGCCGATGTCGACCCCGCCACCGTCACCGCCGGAACCATCGAGTCCAACATCGTCCGCACCGGCGATCCCGCGATGGTGGAACCGATGATCGACCACATCAAAGCCATCCGCGGCGAAGGAAACTCCGTCGGCGGCGTCATCGAATGCGTCATCCGCAACTGCCCGCCCGGCCTCGGCGAACCGATTTTCGACAAGCTGGAAGCCGACCTCGCCAAGGCCATGCTTTCCCTCCCCGCGACGAAAGGTTTCGAAATCGGCTCGGGTTTTTCCGGCACCCTTCTCACCGGCCGCGAGCACAACGACGCCTTCCGCATGGAGGACGGAAAGGTCCGCACCACCACGAACCGCTCCGGCGGCATCCAGGGCGGCATTTCCAATGGCGAGCACATCCTCTTCCGCGTCGCCTTCAAGCCCACCGCCACCATCATGACCTCGCAGGAAACCGTCACCAGCGGCGGCGAAAACACCGAGCTCGCCGGCAAAGGCCGCCACGACGCCTGCGTCCTCCCACGCGCGGTCCCCATCGTCGAGGCCATGGCCACTCTGGTGCTCACCGACCACCTCCTCCGCCAGCGCGCCATCCACGGCTCGCCGCCCGCCTCCACCTGAGTCGCGATGGAGATGCCCGAAGACCTCGTCCGAAAGTCACCGGCCATCGCCGTCACGGGCGGCGGGACCAATGAAAGTGCGCACGGGGTGAAGTCGTTGCAGCGCCTCGTCCGGCCGTAGACTTTCAACCAATCATTCGCTTTCCCGCGCCCTTGATTTCCGGCGGAGTTGAAAGGATTCCCCGTGAGGCCGGTATTTGAAAAAATGAGTCCACGCGGTCCGGTCCATCCATACCGCAGGTTCCGCGCAGCCGTTGCGCTCGCGTTCTTCGCCCTGCTGCACGCGCTATCACCTGCCGCCGACGCCCCGAACACACAGGAGGAAACCATCCCGCTTCTCAGCCCGCAGAAAGCCCTGGCGGGAGTGCGGGTGGCTGGGGAACTCCGCGCCTCCCTGTTCGCCGCGGAGCCGGACGTCAGGCAGCCGATCGCCATGACCTTCGACACCCGCGGGCGGTTGTGGGTCGCCGAGTGCGACACCTATGCCGAGGACGGTGCCTTCGACCTCAAGCTGCACGACCGAATCGTGATCCTCGAGGACCGGGACGGCGACGGCAGGGCCGAGACCCGGACCGTTTTCTGGGACCAGGCGCAGCGCTTGACCTCCATCGAAATGGGCTTCGGCGGGGTATGGGCGATGTGCACGCCCGAGCTGCTGTTCATTCCGGATGCCGACAGCGACGGCCGGCCCGACGGCGAGCCGGTGGTGGTGCTCGACGGATTCGTCCCTTGCGGCCACACGCTCGCCAACGGATTGCGCTGGGGCCCCGACGGATGGCTCTATGGCCGTCACGGCATCCAAGGCACCTCACGGGTCGGCGCACCCGGGACCGACGACGACGGACGGGTGCCGATCAACTGTGGCATCTGGCGCTACCACCCACAGCGAAAGACCTTCGAGGTCGTCAGCCACGGCACCACCAATCCTTGGGGAATGGACTGGAATGACCACGGCGAGCTGTTTTTCATCAACACGGTCATCGGCCACCTCTGGCACGCCATTCCCGGTGCCCATTTCCGCCGCATGTATGGCGAGGACTTGAGACCGGGTCTCTATGAACGGATCGAGCAAGCCGCCGACCACGTTCACTGGGACGAGGGTAAGGAAGACTGGACCGCACAGGCAAAAGGCATGAGCGGTGGGACCGATCACGCCGGCGGCGGCCACGCCCACGTCGGCATGATGTTCTACCTCGGTGGAAACTGGCCGGAGCATTTCCGCGATGGCCTGTTCACCCTCAACCTCCACGGCCGCCGCATCAATCACGACCACATCATCCGCGAAGGCGCCACCTACACCGGAAAGCACCGCCCCGACGTGGCATTCTGGGACGACAAATGGTTCCGTGGAATTGAACTCGGCTACGGCCCGGATGGAGGAGTGTTTGTGCTCGACTGGTCCGACATCGGCGAATGCCATGAAGCGGACGGACTCCACCGGACCTCCGGGCGAATCTACAAAATCGATGCCCCGTCCGGCGCACGATCCGTGCTGGAAGGGGACCTTGCGGACCGGAGCGACAGCGAACTTGCAGACCTGCAGCTCCACCCCAACGAGTGGTTTGTCCGCCAGGCGCGACGGGTCCTGCATGAACGTGCCGCAGGCGGCCGCGATCTCTCCGCAGCCCGCGCCAAGCTGCATGGCCTGCTCGAAACCCAGACGGACATCCCGCGCAAACTGCGGGCGCTGTGGGCGCTTCACGTCACCGGTGGGGTCGGTGATGGAGAACTCGTGGCGATGCTCCGTCACGGCAATGAACACCTGCGGGCATGGGCGGTGCGCCTGCTGGTGGATGGGGGCCAGCCTACCGGCGAGGTGCGCGTCGCGCTAGCGGGACTGGCGGAAACCGAGGAATCCGGTCTTGTCCTCACCTATCTGGCTTCGGCCCTGCAGCGCTTCCCTGCCGCGGAGCGCTTCGCGATGGCGGCGTCGATTTCCCGCCACGATGTCTTCGCCGATGACCGAGTCCTGCCGTTGATGGTCTGGTATGGCATCGAGGAAGCCGTGAGCGAGCATCCGGCGCTGGCACTCGACCTGGTCAAAACCTCGCGCATGCCGCGGCTGGTGCGCCATGTTTCACGCCGGCTTACGGAAGCGATCGGGCAGCCGAACGACCGGGTGGCGGGGTTGCTGGACATCATCCGCTCCAGCGAGGACCTCGCTCGTGTGAGCGAGGTCCTCGCCGGCATGGCCGCGGCCGTCCGCGGTTGGAGCGAAGCCCCCGCCCCCGCCGGCTGGGCGGAGCTGGCTGATCACCTTCAACGGGCAGCCATCGGGGATCCGCTACTTTCGCTCGTCCGGGAGTTGTCGATCGTCTTTGGCGAAGGCCTCGACCGCCAGGAAATCTTCCGCCATGTCCTCGACCCCGAGGCTGCGGCGGAGAGCCGCCGTCAGGCGCTGCGCTCATTGGCGGCCTCCCGTGCGACCGGAATTGGCGCCGTGCTGGAGCGGCTGCTAGATGATCCGGCACTCGTCGAGGAGGCGGTGCGCGGGCTCGCGGCCGTCGACCTTCCACACTACGCCCCGCTTCTCGTCGAGAGCTATCCGAGGATTGACGGCTCCGGAAAAGACGCGGTGGTCGAGGTGTTGGCCACCCGCGCCGACACCGCGCTGCGGCTCATCGATGCGGTCGAACGCGGGACAATCCCCGCGGGCGAGGTCGACACGTTTCTGCTTCGCCAAATGCAGCTCGGCGGCGACCAGCGGGTGATCAAGCGCATTGCCCAAGCTTGGCCCGAACAACCCCTGATCGCGGAGGACAAGCTCCGAAACATCACCCGGTTGCGGGGCCGGCTCACTCCGGAGGCCCTCGCTTCGGCAAGCCTCGCGGAGGGGCAAATTCTCTACGGCCGATTGTGCGGCCAATGCCACAAGCTGTTTGGAAACGGCGGCGACATCGGCCCCGAACTCACCGGCGGACAGCGTGCCGAGCTCGGCTATTGGTTGGAGAACATCCTCGATCCTTCTGCGGTCATTCCGGAGAACTATCAGGTGACGGTGGTCACCCTGGACGATGGCCGGCAGCTGAGCGGCATGCTCGGGGAGGAAACTCCGCGCACCCTCACCCTCAAGACTCCCGGCGAGCGGCTGGTGTTGGAACGGAAAAGGGTGGCCTCACTCGAGCGGCTGCCAATTTCCCTCATGCCGGAAGGGCTCATCGATGGCCTCAACGACGCCGAGGTGGTGAATCTCTCCGCATATCTGATGTCGCCCGGCCCCCTCGAGCCAGACTTCTCCGAGGAAGACTAGGAACAACCACGCAGCGAGCTGAAGAGCGTCTAACGCTGATTTCTCATCCCTCCTCCGGTGTCAGTCCACTTCGCGCAATGTGTGGCGAAGATTCCCTGCGATTTTCACGGTTCACATCTGCGACTTCCCGGTTCAGGCTGCGGCCCCGCCCGTGTTCGACAACCCCCACCTCAGCCTCGGCGCCGCCGCCTTCGTCATCTTCGTCCTCTGCGCGGGCTTCATCCTCGTGCGCGGAGTCGTCCGCATGCTGCTCGGCGCGATCGTCATTGCCGGCAGCGCTTGGGTAGGGTTCCTCGTCTGGCAGCGCGCCCCCACGTTCGCCATCGATTGGTTCGGCCATCCCCACACCTGGTTCACCACCGGCCTGCCAATCCTCGCGTTTGTCCTGACGTTCATCATCGCACGCATCATCATCGGCTTTTTCCTGCGTCCCTTCCGGCGGTCCGATGCCCCGCGTTCCGGTTTCTCCATCCTCACCGGCTTTCTCTTCACCCTCTTCTCGACCGGCATTCTCTCCCTCACCGGAGCCACTCTCGTGCACCACTTCGGATCCATCGCGGAGATCGGAAAAGCTTCGGACCAGCCCGGATCCCAGACCCAAAGCCTCGGCGTCCGACTCAAGGATTCCATCGCATCCATCATTCCCCCGAGTGTCCTGCAGCGCCTGGATCCTCTGGCAGACCCCCGTCACATCTCACTCGCCAAACTCATCGCCTCCCAGTCGAAACCCGATCCCGAACCCGTCATCGATCCCGAGACCGGCCGTCCTTATCCCCGCGCGATCATCGTCGACGATCCCGAACTCCAAAACCTCGCCACCGAAGGCCGGTTCTCCACCCTCCTCCGCCACCCGCTCCTCCAGAAAGCCCTCAACGACCCGCAGGTCCAAAAAGCGCTCCAAGACCGCGGCCTCTGACCCATCTCTCTCCCACTCCGCGACCCACTCCGCGCCTTTGCGGCAATCTCTTCTTCCCGCTGATCACCGCTCACTTCTCCCATGCCCTATCTCGTCACCATCGGTCTCGAAGTCCACGCCCAGGTCAAGACCCGCACCAAAATGTTCTGCGCCTGCCGCACCTCCTTCGGCGACGAGCCGAATACCCATACCTGCCCCGTATGCCTTGGTCTTCCCGGCGCGCTCCCCGTCCTCAACCGCGCCGCCATCGAACAAACCCTCCTCACCGGGCTGATGCTCGGATGCTCATCTCCCGAAATATCGAAATGGGACCGGAAAAGCTACTTCTACCCGGATATGCCGAAGAACTTCCAAACCACACAGATGGACCTTCCCCTCTGTATTGGTGGCGGAGTTCCGCTCTACGATCACTGCTATCCTACCGACCACCGGAAACACATCGCCCGGCCCGGAAAAACCGTCCGCCTCAACCGCATCCACCTTGAGGAAGACGTCGCCAAATCCACCCATCTCGGCAGCTCATCGCTCATCGATTTCAACCGCGCCGGCACCCCCCTCATGGAGATCGTCACGGAGCCCGATCTCGAATCCGCCGAGGAAGCCTTCGCCTATCTCCGCTCCCTGCAAATGATCTTGCAGCAAGGTGAAGTCTCCGATGCGGATATGGAAAAGGGCCAGCTCCGCTGCGACGTCAACATATCTCTCCGCCCGAATGAGTGCGACCCGCTCGGAGCCAAAGTGGAATTGAAAAACCTCAACTCCATCTCCGCCATCCGAAAGGCCATCCACTTTGAGATCGAGCGCCAGACCGACGAACTCACCCGCGGCATCCCGCAGATCCAGTCCACCCGCCGTTGGGACGACGAACGCGGCGAAACCCAGCTCATGCGGACCAAGGAGGATGCCCACGACTACCGCTACTTCACCTGCCCCGACCTCCTCCCCATCGAGACCGCCCCGCTGTTAGATCTTGTCCGCCCGAAAGTCCCCGAGCTCCCCCACCAGCTCGCATCCCGTTTCGAGAGCGACTTCGGAGTCACTGCCTATGATGCCTCGGTCCTTTCATCCGACAAACAGCTTTCCCTCTATTTCGAGGCGGTCACCGACAAGGCCATACCCGGCAAGAAGGTGGCCAACTTCATCATCAACAACCTGCTCGGCACGCTCAATGATCGCGGCCTCGGCATCGCCGATTGCCCCGTGCCGCCGGACCGGCTGCGCGACCTGCTTCTGTTAGTTGAGAACGGAACCCTCGCCTCCAATCAGGCCAACGAGGTCTTTGCCGTCCTCTTCGAGCAGCCCGATCGCGAACCCGCGGCCCTCGCCGGCGAACTTGGCTTCAAACCCACCTCCGCCGGAGAATTGGACGCCCTCGTCGATGAAGTCATCGCCCGCTGCCCGGATGAAGTCGCCGCCGTCCAAGCCGGGAACGAGAAACTCCTCAACTTCCTCACCGGCCAGGTCATGAAAACCGCCAGCCCCAAACCCAACCCCAAACAGGTCACCGATCTGCTGCGGGAGCGGCTTCTCTGAAGCATGGTCCCGGACTTCGCCCAGTCGCTTTACCGCGCGTTCGAGCGCGAGGGCATCCCGCTCCTTCTCGCCGGCGGCTGGGCCGTCTGCCACCATGGCTACTCGCGGCTCACGCTCGATGTCGATTGGGTCTGCGCGCGATCAAACGAGGAACGGGCAACCGCCCTGATGGATTCCCTCGGGTTCGATCAATCAACGGACGGTATGGCGGCGCGCTTCAAATACCGGAAGGTGCTCGCGTTTCCCTTCGTGGATCTCATTTGGGTGGACGATTCCAGCTTCCGAAGGATGAGCGAACCCGACCCGGCACTACCCGCGGAAAGCATTCCCGTCATCAACTTCCGCGCCCTGCTGGCGATGAAAATTTACGCTCTCAAGGACCACGATCATCGTCAGGGCAAGGACCTCCTCGACATCAGGTCGCTTTTGGATTACGGTCACTGCAAGATATCGGACAGCGAGCTTCTCGAGCTTTGCATGCGCTATGGCAGCGGAAGCACCACCTTTAACCTGATCAAGTTCAACCAATGAGCGTCATCGATCTGAATCTGGGCGATTTTTCGGACCACCCGCCTCCTCCTCAGGTAACGCTGGAGCAATATGAGCTCTGGGTCCTCGAGCTTCTCAAATGCGGGATGCGCCCGGTGATGTCCGATGAACAGATCATCGCCGACTTCATGAAAAACGAAGGCCGCCAAACCGAACCGTGGCCAGACTTTGGCGGCTGAACGAGGTCGCCGGCAACCGTCGGGTCGGGTTCCATGCTTCCCGTGCGCCACAGATACCTCGTTCCCGCAGTTTCCGGCCGGTCACTGATCGCCGCCTCAGTGGCGGCTCTGGCGGGAGCCTTGGCGGCCGCGATCTTCGGCATCCTCCACGATCAGATTTCATATACCCTATCGCCCGAGTATTTCACGCGGATGAAATTTGGGCAGTTCGGTCTTGATGACCGGGACGTGCCAGACCGGTTGCTGGCGGCATGGGTCGGACTTTCGGGATCGTGGTGGGTGGGGCTGATCGCCGGCTGGTTCTTCGGCCGCGTGATCTGGAGGAAATCGCGCGCGCGACAAATGCCGGACCTCTGGCAAGCCTTTGGGATCATGTTACTGGCAGCGGCGGCGGGTGGGTTCACCGCATCCTTCGCGGGCATCCCGGGGACCGGCCGGGCATGGCTTGAACTGGCCGACGAGTTGGGTGTTTCGGACGTCGGAGGCTTTGTCCGCGTGTGCCATCTCCACCTTGGCACTTATCTGGGAGCCGGCGTCGGTTTCTGCGTGGCGATCATCCGGCTGATCCGCTCGTATGGATCCCGGCGGAAACGCGGAGGCTCCGCTTGAACCAGTGCGAGGGTAGCGTCGGTTCCGGCAAATCACCCCGGATCGTGTTTTGAACGGACCCCGCCTCCGCCCTCAACCCTTCAAACTCCGCTCCAAGGCGGCTGCCACAAAGCCCGCGAAGAGCGGATGCGGATGGTTGGGCTTTGACTGGAATTCAGGATGAAACTGCGCGCCGATGAAGAACGGATGGTTAGGCAGTTCGATGATCTCGACGAGACCCTCCTCCGCCGAGACCGAGGAAATCACCAGACCGGCCTCCTGCAAACGGTCCTGATAGTCCGAATTGAACTCGTAGCGGTGGCGGTGGCGCTCGTGAATGCGGTCGACATTGCCGTAGAGATCGGAAGCCTTGGTGCCGGCGAAAAGAATCGATTCGCTGGAGCCGAGGCGCATGGTGGCTCCCATGTCCTGGATCCCCTTCTGTTCTTCCTGAAGGCAGATAACCGGGTGAGGGGTGGTTTTCTCAAACTCGGTGGAATTGGCATCTTTCAGGCCGCAAACATTGCGGGCGAATTCGATGGTCGCGATCTGCATGCCAAGGCAAATCCCGAAATAGGGGATCCCCTGCTCGCGGGCATATTTTGCGGCGAGGATTTTGCCTTCGATACCCCGGTCGCCGAATCCGCCGGGCACCAGAATCCCGTCCACATCTCCTATCACCGCTTTGGCGCCGTGGTCCTCAATGGCTTCCGCTTCGACCCGGATGATCTGCACTTTCGTGTCGTGATGGGCACCGGCATGGATCAGCGATTCGTAGATCGACTTGTAGGCATCCTGGAGTTCGATGTATTTGCCGGCGACGGCGATCGTGACCTTATGTCTCGGGTGGATGACCCGCTGCACGAACCGCTCCCAATCCTCAAGCGCGGGCGACGGCGTATGTCCAAGTCCGAGCCTGTCGACGACCAGGCGATCGATCTTGTCGCGCCGCAAATCGAGCGGACATTCGTAAATCGTGTGGTCCACATCACGGAAAGCGACGACATTCTTCTTCTCGACATTGCAGAACATCGCGATTTTTTTCCGGTTGTCCTCATCGAGGTCGGCCTCGGTGCGGCAGATGATGATGTCCGGCTGGATACCGAGTTCACGGAGTTTCGCGACGGATTGCTGGGTTGGCTTCGTCTTCACCTCGCCGGCCGCCTTGATATAGGGAAGCAGCGTGACGTGAATGAAGCAGACATTCTCCTTCCCGACCTCCAGCGCGAACTGTCGCAGAGCTTCGATGAAAAGCAAACCCTCCATATCTCCTACGGTGCCACCGATCTCCGTGATCAGGACGTCCACCTCGGGATTATCATCCGTGACCTTGTGGATGCGGGATTTGATCTCATCCGTGACATGCGGGATGTATTGAACCGTTTTCCCGAGGTATTCACCGCGGCGTTCCTTCTTGATGACCGAATCGAAAACCTGGCCGGACGTGAGATTGTTCATCCGCGAAAGCACGCCCGAGGTGAAACGCTCGTAGTGGCCGAGGTCGAGATCCGTTTCCGCGCCGTCGTCCAACACGTAAACCTCGCCATGTTGATAGGGCGACATGGTGCCGGGATCGACGTTGAGATAAGGATCGAATTTCTGCATCAGCGTCTTCAAGCCGCGGTGCTCAAGCAGAGTGCCGATGGAGGCCGCGGCCAGCCCCTTTCCGAGTGAGGAAACGACGCCGCCCGTAACAAAGATATATTTCATGGCAAATGGTGTTTCGGTTGGTGGTTGGCGGTCGAAAGCAATCGTTCGATTTCGCGGGCCTGGCCAGGCGTATCGACGCCGGGAGAAGTGTCAGTGGTGAGAATCACCTTGATCGACGCACCGTTTTCAAGTGCGCGGAGTTGTTCGAGCGACTCGGCCCTCTCAAGGGGAGAGGGCGGCCAGGTAACGAAACGCCGGAGAAAACTACTACGGTAGCCGTAGATGCCCTTGTGGCGGAGGACCGGCAGACCTTCCACGGCATTGCGGAAGAACGGAAGCGGCGAACGCGAGAAATACAATGCGCGGCCGTCGAGTGCGATCACGACCTTCACCACGTTGGGATCGGCAACGGCGGGATCCAGTGCGTCGATCGGATTCGCGGCGGTGACCATGTCGAGCGCCGGATCCGACGCGAGAGTGGTGGCGAGTTCATCGATCAGCGCGGGATCGATGAGCGGCTCGTCGCCCTGGATGTTAATGAGATGGCTGGCGCCCCGGCCCTCGGCGGCCTCCGCGATGCGGTCGGTTCCGGTCGGGTGGTCAGGGGAGGTCATTGCGACCTTTCCTCCAAAGGCGAGGACGGCATCGCGGATGCGGGGGTCATCCGTGGCGACGAGAAGATCGTCCAACGCCTGGCACTTGAGGCAGCGCTCCCACACGTGTTGGATCAAAGGCTTTCCGGCAATGGGATGAAGCGGTTTGCCGGGGAAGCGAACGGAGCCCCAGCGGGCGGGAAGAACACCGAGGATGTGCGTTGTTTGCGGGATATCGGACACGCGTGCGAGAGGCTGGGAAACCGTAAGGGGATGAAGCTGCCACGGACAAGGGCGGTTTCCGGAAAAGATTCGGACATGCCTAGCGGGCGGCGCCGGGATCCACCTGAACGTCCGGCGGGGCGGGCTCGCGGCGGACCGCCACCTTCAACGGCCGGCGCGGGGAAACGCCATCCGCCCGGTAGATCAGGATGAGGCTGCGCTCTCCCGCACTGTGGACGACCACCCCCGCATGGAGGCGCCGGAGGCCCCCCCCCGTCGGCAGCATGATCTCAAAGGGCCGTTCCACTCCCGCAGCAACCTGCCGGAGCAACACTTTTCCCGGCTCCAACACGACATTTTCCCCACCGGTGACGATCCCGACCGGCTGGGGGGAAAGATTCACGTAGCGCGCGCTTCCCGCGGGCGCTTCCTCGCCGCCATCCGGCAAAACGAGCGACCGGGCGCTTTCCCAGGATTTCTCCCTGGGATCCCGACAGAGGAGGACGAGAAAGTCGCCGGTTTCCGGACGGTTGAGCCGCAACCATGGCTCCGGGTCCGCGCCGCCGTCGCGACGGCGCAAAACGAGCGGCCCGACTCCCGGTGGGGCGGCCAGCGGCGCGCTCACCTGCCCCAACCGCAGCGGGACCGCGCCCCCGTCTCCATCCTCATCACCGAAGCCCAGAACGACTTCGCGCGGTGGGATGCTCCCGGCCGGCGGCTCGAGTTCATAGCGGACGCCGTCCCGGATCTCCTGACGGAACGGCGGCAGGTCGCCCACCGCAAGGAAGCGGACCTGCCGACCCGTGTCGCCCGCGTCCTGCGCCGGCAGCAAGCTTCCGCCAAGCAGTGCGGCAATGATGACAAATCTAGGATATTTCATATGGTGATTAAACTTCATCGGGCGAGAGCCAGCGGAACGAGCGGATGACAAACTGCCGGCCGAAATCAAGCGCCTTATCCGTCTGCCGCGGATTGATGCCGGATTCGTCGGGATCCAGCGGCCGTGGCATCCGCTGGACCACCGCCTCGCACCAGGCGCGGGCCCGGAGGCCGCCGGCGGGATCCGCGGAGTCTCCATAAGCGCGGATGACAAACGTGTCCGACCGAACAGACAGGACCGGACCGAGAACCTGCAAAACGTCCGCCTGTGTCAGGTAGGCCGGAGCCCCCCACGCCTTGGATGACGGCTTGAGCGTCTGCTCCATCCGGGTGGCGTCCGGGATATGATCCGGATGCGGGTAATCCGGCAGCGATTCGCCGTTATCCAACCGATAGGCCTCCGTCAGTCCAGAGTTCAGGCCTGCCCGTTCGATCGCCGCCTGCAGCGCGCCCATCTTTCCCGTTTCATTTCCCGCCAGCCGCCGGTTCACAAAATCCGCCAGAGAAACAAAGGGCCCGCGGAGCTTCACCTCCTCGACGATTGCCTCCGCCAGCCGATCGATTTCTTCGCGGGCCAACTCGCGATGACCGGCCCACACCTCTTCCCCATGGGGGGACTCGCCATTGATCCAGGCCCCCTCCGGCGGATCGAGAACCCGCGGAAACGGCACCCGCCCGTCCGCCCCGTATCCCGACAGCCGGGTGGATCCCAACATCGCCTTCCAAGCCTCGACCCGGGTGGAATTCACGTTGAACGCACCATCGACCATCAATTGATAGGCAGATCGGTGAAAATCCGTCAGATCATCCGTCGTCGCCCGCGCCGCCGGTTTCAACCGACTGTTAGGCAACGGTCTCTCCCGAGGATTCTCCGAGAATTCCCTCTTTTGGGCGGGCGATCCGCTGGAAAGATAAAATTTGTCCCACAGTTTACGGTTCACTTCGAAGGAAAGGTCGTAGACCAGATTGTCGGCCCCCGGGACATCCCCGAGAATCGTGCGCGCTTTCTCCGCCCACGCTTCCTTCCCCTCGGAACGCTGGGCGTCATCGGACCATCCGAGTTCATCCTCGTGAAACCCGCCCACCTCCGCCGATTCCGGTTGGCCGCCGCGTGCCGCAGTCCGGTCCAAGCCTTCGAATCCGCCCGATCCCAGGCGAGGATCGGCCAGCGAATTTCCGACGGCGTAAGAAGGATGCCATACCAGGTCCGACAGTTTCGCGTGCTGGAGCTGGCCGAGAGATATCAGTCCCGTTTCGCGGCGCGGCACGTCGAAAAGCACATATCGTCCGGCCCCTTCCTGGGGAGGTCCGAAGGGATTTCCGTGATATCGGCCGTTCCGCGGGACCGGCATCTGCTCGTCCCAGCTCACCGCCTGATCGAACAGGTCCCTTGTATAAGCTCCGAAAAACCACGGCCCGCCTCCGGAGCCGGACAGCGGCAGCGTGCCGGCGATGTTTTCCCACGGTGAGCGAACGATGAATGCTGCCCGTGGATTCCAATTCGCCAGCAATGCCTCCTCGAAATGAGGCGTGCCCGAAAGCGGGCCGGAGTTGATGCGGTTGGATGGATGTTCCTCGAACCAACGCAGCCGGATGCTTTCGCGAGTCCGCACGTTGGGAACCACCGTCGGTTGCGGCGATTCGCGGTCCAGCAGCTCGATCGGCATCCTTTCGTAGACGTTCCATTCCAGCCGGGGCTCACGCCCGGCACCGTATTGCAAGGACGCCGATAGCACTGAGAGTTGTGGAAGCTTGTCGAAATCCCCGAACGTCACCGTGCCCGCATCGCCAAGGTGTTTGAGGATGGCGCGCGTGTCATCCCCCTGATTCTCCACTCCCGAACGTCCTTCAAGTGACCAGTATCCGGTCTTGGCATACCAAAACTCCTTCGGCAGGAAGTTGATCCCGCCCCCGATATCCGTCGCTGACACAAAATACGCTCTCCCCGGATCCGGTGAAACCTCGCAACTCAATTCATTCGCGGCAAGGTTATAGGAACCGGGCCGGTAGGGGCTGAGTCCGTCGTATTCGCCGCCGCGCGAAGGAGAGAAAACCAAACACTCTCCGGGAGCGAACTTGGTCTCCGGAATCGAAAAATAGTAGGAACCCATATAGGGATCGTTGTAGCCCTCCGATTCCATGATGCCTCCCGGACTTCCGAATGCCGTGCTTCTCCCCCCCTCGAAACTGAGCCACTGGCTCGTGTTCCGGAATCCCCAGGACGAGATGTTGTTCACATTCTCGTTCAACGTCCACATTTCCTGACGGCCGTTTCCTTGTATCATGATCATCGACCTCTCGAACTTGAGTTCGCAATTGTAGGGATTCCACAACACCACCCTGGGATACATCAGGTGCCTGAGTTGATAGATTTTGGTTGGGGTCTTCCGGACCTGAAAACAACTGATCTGGGTATAATTCGTCGCCTCAACAAGGATCGGCTGCAGTCCGGTGTGCCGGTTGCCCGCCAACTTCACCGGCCGCTCGTTCGCCAATGCCAAGGCGGCGCTCAGGCGGCCGGCGGAGGGATCGTTTTCCGGCAGCCTGCCCTCCACTTCCTTGCCGGAAAACGGCGCCGCCAGCCGCGCCCAATCGCGCAGCAAGCCGAAGCGAGGGCCCGCTTCCCGGTGCCGCGAAACCTCGTCCCCATCCTCCCCGACCAGCGAATCTCCGTCCGCCAGCCCTTCCAGGTTCCGGAACGGCGGCACCTCGCCATTTTCGAAATAGGCGGTCAGATCGCGCTTCAAGCCGCCTTCCGCCACATCCGCCAGCACGCCGCTGGAGTGGACGGTGAAATCGAAGGAACGCTCCCGCACCCATTCCGCGCCCGCGCCGGACAGCGCGACCGATCCGTGGCTCGCCAGCTTGCCGCGCCCTCCTTCTTCCAACATCGCGCCTCCCTCCATCGCGGCCATGTCCGCCGCCTGCGACGCCATCACCCGAAACAGCCCGCCGTTTTCGGGCTCCTGCCGATTCGCCATGATTTTCTCCCGCACATCTTCGGTCCCCAGATTCGCCCGAACCCCCAGATCGCCGGTCCACCACGCGAAATGCCCCGCGACGCGGCCGGAGTCTCCGGCCACGGCCACCTTGGGAGCTGTCACCACCGGCGCCCCGCCGATCCGGTAGAACGGAACGCCGCCGGAAATCGTTGCGGACGGTTCCGCGCCACCGCTCACCAACCACTCCATCGCGCCGCCGATATTCTCCTCACGCCGTTCCCATCGGAAGTCCCGCAAGCCGCCGTCCAAATCGTCGCGGACGAAAAAAGAATCCCCGTTCTCCAGCGTCGAGCGCCAGACACCGGTCCAATGCGGCTGGTTCATCCCGTCGCCGAGGATTTCCGCGGTCGCGGAAATCCGCTGGTCCGGCCCCATGGTCCGCTGCAATTGACCGATCGCCTGCATCAGCGCGAGCCTTGCGTTGGCACGGGCCTCGGCGTTCGCCGCCTCGGTCTCCTCGCGCCGGAGCTCGATCGCCGCGAGACTCAGCAAGGCGAGCGCGACCAATGCCAGCATCACCAGAAGCATCACGCTGAAAACGAGGGTGAACCCCGTCTCTGGCCCGCCCCCGCCCGGCCGACGCTGATCGTTCTTCCGCACGTGTAGCCCGTACATCGGGCTCGGCTGCCTTGCCAGCAGTTTCCCCGCGGTTAGATCGGCGGCCACTCCGTTCCAATCTTGTTTGACCGGGCCGCCGGAACTGCCAGCCTGCGGACAATGACAGGAAAACGTGGTCTGACCCAGCGGCATGCCGCCAACATGTGGCGGGGCGAGGATCCCGAAGTGGTCGCCAAACGCCTTCGCCCGGATCTCGCGGGACTGCCCAAGGTGCCGGCTGGCAGCGCGAAATTCTCCCGCGAGCGGGCGGAGGCGTTGTGGCAGGAAATCGGCGGCGATCCGGCCCTGCGGAAGATTTTGCTCGACGACGCGACGGACGACATTTCCGCCTATCAGGGCAATATCGAGAACGGGCTGGGCCTGATCCGGATGCCGGTGGGCGTGGCCGGCCCGCTGCGGGTGAACGGACTCTCGGCTAAAGGCGATTTTCCAATCCCGCTGGTGACCACGGAGGCGGCGCTGGTGGCGAGCTACCACCGCGGGTGCCGGTTGCTGACCGCCGCCGGCGGTTGCTCGGCGATGGTGCTCTATGAAAGCCTGAGCCGCGCGCCGGGATTTGTATTCGAAACGGGAGCGGACGCCTGCCGCTTTGTCATTTGGGCGACGTCCTGCTTTGAGGATTTCCAGAAAACGGCGGCAAAGACCACGTCTCACGGGGAGCTGGTGGATATGGGCTGCACGGTCGAAGGCAATCATGTGTATATCAATTTAGAATTCACAACCGGTGACGCCTCCGGCCAGAACATGGTGACATTGGCGACGCAGGCCATCTGTGATGAAATCATGGAACGCACGCCCCTCAAGCCGGTCCGGCATTATATTGAATCCAACATGTCCGGCGACAAGAAGGCCAGCGCGAAATCATTCGTATCGGCACGCGGAAAGAAGGTGACGGCGGAGGCGAAACTCTCCGCGGAGCTGATTCAGAAACATTTGCATACCACACCGGAGGCGATGGCCGAGTATTGGCGGATGTCCGCGATCGGCGGGGTCTTGAGCGGGACATTGGGAATCCACGGACACTTTGCCAACGGGCTGGCGGCGCTCTATCTCGCGACCGGCCAGGATGTGGCCTGCGTGGCGGAATCCGCAACCGGAGTGACAAGGTTCGAAGTGACTTCCGATGGCGGACTGTATGCATCCGTGACTCTCCCCGGCATCATGGTCGGAACGGTGGGAGGCGGGACGGGTTTGCCGACACAGCGGGCATGTCTGGAGCTGATGGGCCTTGCCGGAACCGGAAAAGCGCGGGCACTGGCGGAGGTCTGCGCCGGCCTGCTGCTGGCGGGCGAGCTTTCGATCATCGCCGCCCTGAGCGCCGGGCATTTTTCAAGGGCCCACCGGAAGCTGGCCCGAACAAGAACTGTGCCGGAAACATGAAACGGTGGTGGAACTATCAGAAGGAGCGCTTCCCGCTGATGGCGCACGGTCCGCTGATCCTTGCGTTCAGCGCGTGCGCGGTGTCGTTTTCCAGCTTGC
>JBBSJY010000067.1:0-20224 GCA_038256845.1 Verrucomicrobiales bacterium
CCTTGCTCGGAGCTTCGCTGCTCGGTCTGCACGGGGTGCGGAGGAAATTTGGCAAGCGTTAATCGACACCTGGTTGCCCCAGGAGATTAATTCCAGATAAAATCAAGATCCGGCGGGGCCAATCCCTCGCCGGATTCTTTGTGGACCAAGCTCAATGCCATTCAGAATGGCGTAATGAAACGCCGGATCCAGGATGGATTGGGCTTCGCGCTCGCAAGATTACCGCTGGCTGAAGCTTTGGCGGTAAAAGCGCCGGGGGGCCGTCTTTTCCAGCTCCAGTTCGAGCTCCAACCTGCCCGAGCCCATGGAGGTGGTCGATTGCGCGTTGTAATGCGTGCCCTCCACCATCGAAACCCAAATTGCAAGATCGGTGGAGGTTTGCCAAACAACCCGCAGATCAGAGGCGTTCTCCCGCTCGCTGAAGGTGAGGACCGTGGATTCGCCATCCGACAGGATGGAAGGGAACGGTGGGTGCGGACCGGCTGCGGTGGAGTCAAATCCCATCCCATACTCGACAAAGTTCGTTAAGCCGTTGCCGTTTTCGTCGCCGTCCGGTGATAGGCCGGGATAGAGCCCGGAAAAGGTGACCGAGGTGCCCTCGAATGCGCCCAGGTCAATGGTCGTTCCTTGGATGCGGGGATTGCCATCAAGATCGAGCGACTCCGGATTGGCCGAGTTCAGTCCGGCATCGAACGCCGGCGAGCCCGCCATCAGGCGCAAGTTGGCACCGGAGGTTGGGGCGTTTGCGGCAGCAGGCTCCGCGACGAAGAGCGGGTTGTTGGAAGCAAGCGCGCCATCCAGGTTTCCGGAACCCCAGGTAACGGTTCCACCGCTGAAGCTGGCGCTGCCCGAGGCCCCCTGGATCAGGCTGTAGTCCACGTCCGGATTGGAGTCGGCCGAGTTGGTAAGCTGACGGCTGGCGGTGGATCCCGATGCGGCGTTGTTGCCCCAAAGGATGGTGTTGCGGAGGGTCGGGTCGGAACCGCTATCGTTGCGGATGCCGCTGCCCGAGTTTCCCTGGAAGCTGCAGTTGATGATCACAGGGAGCGAGGCAACGTTCGAAAGTCCGCCGCCTGCAGCCGCCTTGTTTCCGGAAAAAACCGAACTGGTGATCGGGAGCGAGGCAACCGCGATCAGATAGACTCCTCCGCCAAAGTTTCCGGCCTCGTTGCCAGCAAAGGTGGAGCGGGAGATCGAGCCGGTGACGCCATTGGCCCACAGGCCGCCTCCATCCCGGGTGCTGAAACAATCCCTGATGGAGCAATCGACCAGGACAAGGTGGCCTCCGAAGGCGAGGATTCCTCCTCCGTTGGCGGTTTCCCGCCCGTTGATCAGATGCAGATTCGTGAGAGTCACATCGGCGGGAGTGGGAGTCACATCGGCGGATGCCGAGATGGAGAAAATGCGCGAGCTTTGATTTCCATCCAAGCGGATGCCGGTGGCAAGGGCCGAGGCATCGATGCTAACCTCCAGACCGGCAATGGTGAGGGGACCCGATGTGAGGGTGATGGTGCTGCCATCCAATCCCGGTGCGAAGTCAATCGTTTCGGAGGGAACCGCATTGGCAAGGATGTCCCGAAGCGAGCCGGGCCCGCTATCCGCGGCACTGGTGACCGTCCCCGCATGAAGCGAGGATCCCAGGGTGCCGACAAGATAGAGAAGGGTGAAGGTGGAGAGTTTCAAAGGGGAGTGTGGGTGGGGTGCGGATCAGCGCTAAGCCGTGCGTGATCCAAGTGCAACACGTCGCCGGAGGAAAGAACCCGCAACATTCTATACTGCCGCGCGCGAGGTTTTGTGAAAACGGGATCGTTCATTCGTCGCCCTGCGAGGATGGCAGGGACGCACCTCCGGGGCGTGGGATGCGAATGATTCGCGAATGAATGGAGCCAGCGCGCCGCACATTCGCTTTTTCATTCTCGCGCAACGCGCCGGACCGCTCGGAGATCGGTCCATGCCTTTGCGGCTTCGCCATTTCACAAATCATGACGCGCGGCAGTATAAGAATCCGGAATGTCGAGAATTAATGTTTTCCTCGACGGCCGATTGGTCCGCAACAATCGGTTAGCGAAGAGGCGACCCACGGAGAGTGTCCGGACAGAACGGGGGAATCCGGTGCCCCATTCTCACCGTCTGCGCCGGAAAAACAGGAGGAGGAATCCCATGGCCAAAACCGGAATCCCCGGTTCCGGGATCGAGAGCGCAACCCGCGGATCAAGTGTCAGAATCGACTGGTTCAGATCGGTGGACTCCGGGTCCAGCCAGAAGATTACCCGGCCGGAGGGATCATACCCTTCACCGCCCCATCCTTCCGCCAGCGCGGTTGCGAACCACTGGTCGGTGAAGGCGATCACTTCCCGGGATCGGGCGTTGTGGGTGGCATTGCTGGTATTGGTCCTTACAAAATAATTTCCGCTGCCTTGGGTCACCGAGGGAGATCCATCGTAGAGGACCTCCCAGATCGCGGACTGCAGGGCCGCCGCCTGGACGTCACCCCCCGCGTGCGCCTCGCCATGGAATCGTTCAAGCAGGTAGGCGGCGCGCAGCAGACCTCCCGGCAAGTAATAGGCGACGCTTCCATTGCCGTAGCGCGTGGCCGCGGCCCCGTAATCCAGCGGGACGTATCGGAAGGTATCGGAATTGTCCGCACTGGTCTTGAAGGGGGTTTCGGAGTCGATGCAAAAGCCGTACATCCCGCGGCGCCCTCCGTAGTAGCCGCCATCACTGTCGCCCACCACCAGTCCGGGCGCATCGACGGGAACGTTCGCCAGGAAGACCGGGTCGACCGGCATCAGCACCAGTTGCCCGACATACCCCGTGTAATTGTATCCCGCCAGGTGATCGGGAACCACGGCTCCATCCACCGCCCCGTCCACGGCGGGGTGGGACCCGAAGAAACCCCACGACTCCAGCCCGAGTTCCGCGCCCGATACGAAGGTCGAAAAGGTCCAGGCGATCAGCAAAATTCTCATGATAAGTGGCGGGAAAACCGAGGTTCGCGCTAAGACGTAGCATCCACGGAGTAGAATATCAAGCAAGTGATAAATTAAGGGTCGATTAATAGAACGGAAGGAGCCCCAAGTACGCGGGGCGCCCCGGCGCGGAACGAAAAAGTCGCAACCGAATCGATTGCACGGTAGAGCTTGAGGACGGCAAGGAAGCGGAAGATGATCGCCCTACCCGAATGATTACCGGATTTCCCTTCCAGAACACCTATGCACGGCTGCCCGACCGGTTTTTCACCGCTGTCGCACCCACTCCTGTTGCCTCCCCGCGGCTGATCCGGGTCAACCGGCCCCTCGCCTCGCAGCTCGGGCTCGATCCCGATTGGCTCGCCAGCGCGGAGGGAGTGGCAATCCTCGCGGGAAACCGGGTGCCGCAAAGGGCCGAACCGATTGCGACCGCCTACGCGGGCCACCAGTTCGGCGGACTCGTGCCGCAGCTCGGCGACGGCCGCGCGATCCTGCTGGGCGAAGTGATTGGCAGCGATGGAATCCGGCGCGACATCCAGCTCAAAGGGGCCGGCCGGACCGCATACTCCCGCGGCGGCGATGGCAGGGCCGCCCTCGGTCCGGTCCTGCGCGAGTATCTGCTCAGCGAGGCGATGGCAGCGCTCGGCATCCCCACCACGCGGGCGCTTGCCGCGGTGACGACGGGCGAATCCGTGGTCCGCGAAGAGATGCTTCCCGGAGCGGTGCTGACCCGCGTCGCCTCCAGCCACCTGCGGGTGGGGACGTTCCAGTATTTTGCAAGCCGGGGCGATCTGGAGGCCCTGCGCCTGCTCGCCGATCATGTGATCGCCCGGCATTACCCGGAGGCTGCCGGGGCGGAGCGGCCCTATCGCGCGCTGCTTGATGGGGTGATCTCCCGCCAAGCCGAGCTGATCGCGCAATGGATGGGAGTCGGCTTCATCCACGGGGTGATGAATACGGACAACATGTCGATTTCCGGTGAAACGATCGACTACGGGCCCTGCGCCTTCCTGGATCGCTACGACCCGAACGCCACTTTCAGCGCGATCGATCGCCACGGCCGCTATGCCTACGCGAACCAGCCGGCGATCGGGCAATGGAATCTGACGCGGCTGGCGGAGTGCCTTCTGCCGCTCCTTGCTGAGGATGAGGATGGCGCGGTCGCTGAGGCCAAGGAGGCGCTCGGCGCTTATCAGGAGATTTTCGGGTCCGCCTACGAAGCGGGTCTCGGAGGCAAGCTCGGTCTGGTCGAACGGCGCGAGGGCGATGGGGCGCTCGGGCGCGATCTGTTAGCCGCCATGGATCAGAACCGCGCCGACTTCACGCTGACCTTCCGCCGGCTAAGCGACGCGGCGACGGGTCCGGAGGGCGACTCCGCCGTGCGCGAGCTTTTTGCCGACCCATCCGCCTACGACCGGTGGGTGCCGGGTTGGCGGCGGAGGCTCGACCAGGAGCCCATGGATGGATCGGCACGCCGCGATGCCATGCGGGCGGCGAGCCCCGCTTTCATTCCGCGCAATCACCGGGTGGAGGCGGTCATCCGGGCGGCCGTGGATGCGGAGGACTTGGGTCCGTTCGCGGAATTGCTGGAAGTGTTGTCGAGACCCTTCGAAGACCAGCCGGCGATGGCCCGGTATGCGGAGCCGCCGCAGGAGCACGAACGGGTGCTGCAAACCTTTTGCGGGACCTAGCTGAGGTTTTCCGGATCCGACGAAATGAACGACCGGCTGAACGGGCGGCGTATCACCCGGATGACACGGATCACTTGGTTGGGCTGGCTGGTGGGAGCGACGGGATGTCTTGCCGCGGAGCCCGGGGAAACTGTTTATCAGAAGGGATTTCTCTCGAAGGAAGAGGCGCACAAGTCCATCGAACTCCCGGACGGCTATTCGCTCGAACTGGTCCTCAGCGAGCCCCACATTGGTGAGCCGGTTGCCTGCGCCTTCGACGGCAATGGCGCCCTCTACGTGGTGGAAATGCTGACCTACATGCAAACGGCGGACGCGGATGGCGAGCAGGAGCCCAGAAGCCGCATCTCGCGCCACGAGGACACCGACGGCGACGGCGTCTATGACAAGCACAGCGTATTCATCGACAACATCTTGCTCCCGCGGATGGTGCTGCCGCTCGACGACCGCTTGATGGTCGGCATCACCAACACGCTCGACCTGTGGAATTACCGGGATACCGATGGCGACGGGGTGGCCGATGAGACGGTGAAGATTTTCGAAGGCGGAGATCGAGGCGGCAACATGGAGCACCAGCCGAGCGGACTCATTTGGGCCTTGGACAATTGGATCTACATTACCTATGAGAATCAACGGTATCGTTTCACGGACAACAAGTTGGTGGTTGAGAAAATCCCGCGGGGCGGAGGCCAGTGGGGGCTCAGCCAGGACGATTGGGGCAGGCTCTACTACTCGGCTGCCGGAGGGGAGAACCCGGCGTTTTCCTTCCAGCAGCCTCCGGTCTACGGGATGCTCGATTTGCCAGGGCAAACGTCCGGCGATTTCCGGCGCGTCCACCCGATTGCGGAAATCCCGGACGTGCAGGGCGGGCCCGCGCGGGTCGGTCCGAACGGTGGTCTCAACCACATGACCGGCTGTGCCGGGCAGGGGGTGTTCCGGGGCGACCGCCTGCCGGAGGACATCCGGGGCGACCTGATCATTCCCGAGCCGGTCGGCCGCCTCGTGCGCCGCGCCAAGGTGGAACGGAGTGATGCCAAGACGTTCCTGAGCAATGCCTACCCGGGCTCGGAATTCATGCGTTCCCGTGACGCGAACTTCCGTCCGATCTGGGCGGCCACCGCGCCGGACGGCAGAATGCGTCTGGTGGACATGCATCGCGGCATCATCCAGCAGGGCAACTGGACCCAGCCGGGCAGCTACCTGCGCGGCATCATCGACCGGTGGAGCTTGGACAAAAACATCGGGAAAGGCCGCATCTACCGGCTCGTCCACAAGGATTTCAAGGCGGGACCGCCTCCCCGCATGTTGGATGAGCCGACCACGGAGCTGGTGAAACATCTTTCCCACCCGAACGGCTGGTGGCGCGACACCGCCCAGAAGCTCATCGTCCTGCGCGACGATCGCGAAACGGTCGTGCCCGCTCTCAAGGATCTGGCGCGTCAAGGCGCCACCGAGCTCGGGCGCTCCCACGCGCTTTGGACCTTGGAGGGGATCGGAGCGATCAATGGCGCGACGGCGGCCGCCGCGCTGGAAGACCCGTCCGCGATGGTGAAAGTCCAGGCGATACGCGTCGGAGAGTCGCTGCTGGAGGCCGGCGACCCACAGGTGATTTCCGGTCTGCTCAAATTGCGGGAAACCGGCGGCAAGCCGGACGTCGAGGTGGCGGTTCAATTGTTAAACTCGATCGCCCGCAGTGGCAGGGGTCGCGAGGATTTGCTCGAGCTGGCGGAGGCCACCGCCAAAGCGTTGGCGGACCATGATGCCGTCGGTGCGGTGGTCCGAAATGGAGAGGGGATCCGCGCCGAGGCTGCGGCCGCGGCGCAGCAACGCGGCGCGAACGCGCAACTCGCCAAAGCGATGGAGCAGGGCAAGACGATTTACACCCAGCTTTGTTACACCTGCCACGGCGCGGACGGGAAGGGGACACCCATGCCGGATACACCGAGCCAGCTTCTGGGGCCGTCTTTGGTGGCTTCGCCACGCGTCCTCGGCAGCGGCGGCAGCCTCATCCGCACCCTCTTGCATGGCCTGGCCGGTCCGATGGACGGCGGCCGCACCTATCCCGGTCTGATGGTGCCGATGGGATCGCAGGACGACCCATGGATCGCGAACGTATCCACCTATGTCCGCAACGCCTTCGGCAACGAGGCATCGGCGATCGATCCGGCGATGGTGGCCGCGATCCGGAAGGAAACCGGCGATCGGGAAGTCCCGTGGACCCTGCAAGAGCTGGAAGCCCTCGAACCGCCGGTTTTGACCCACCGCGACCAATGGAAGTTTCAAGCCAGCCATAGTCCGGCCCGTCTCGGTGCCATGGTGGACGGCGACCCCGCCTCCCGTTGGGACACGGGTGCACACCAGCGAGGGGGCGAATGGATCCAGATCGAACTTCCCCGGCTTTCGCAAGTGAGCGAGCTGATTCTCGACTCGCGGGGATCCGATCGCGATTTCCCACGCGGGTACGAAGTGACGGTCTCGCTGGACGGCATCAAATGGAGCGAGCCGGTGATGTCGGGAGCGGGGGACGGCCCGCGCACCGCCATCGGCTTGCCTCTTCCCCAGGCGAAGTTCATCCGCGTGACCCAGACCGGCGCGGTGAACGGGCTTTTCTGGTCCATCCACGAGCTGCAGATCAAAGGCAAGGAACTGGAAAAATAGATCCGAATCGGCGAGACGGAGGCCGGAGCGGAAACGTCCGGCCCGTCCGATTCTTGCGAGGAAGTGACGCTGGACCGGCACCGCCACGATGGCGGATCTTGTGGGCGTCCGATGACGCCCTCCGGACGGGTTCCGATCCCGCCTTGTTGGAGGTCAAGCAAGGGGAAACGGTCACCGATCGGGATTGGGTGAAAATCGCGGTAACGGTGCGGAACCGCGGGGATCGTGTGGCGTCAAACGTCCATGTGGTGATGGCGGATCCGGCGGGCGGCGGTGTCGCGGGAACCTTGGTGATCGATTTCATACCCCGCAAGGGCGAGCGGAAGGGCTGGGTGATCTATCCAATCGATACGTTGCCTTCCGCGCGGATGACACCGCGGGTGATCGGTTACGAGGAACCCTGAACGACCGTGGCGAGCGGATTTACGACCCGCGCTTCCCGCATTATAGGCATCGTTCGAGGTTCCGCCAAGACGTAGAGGGTTGAACATGCAAATTGAGGGGAGGCCTTGCAGATTGCATAGATGAAGGCCGCCCCTTTCCCGCTTGCAAGCCATTCATTTGTTAGTTTGTCCGGGACACTTCCAACCTCTCCGCTGGCATGGCGCATGCGATACGGAAAGTTCCTCAATTCAAGACACCATCATGGGAAACAAATCAAAAGAAGCCGGTCCCGATCCCAAACAACAACGTCCGCCACAGGAGCAGGACCGCCAGCCGGGACGGGAATCGGAAATGGATACGCAACCGGTCGACGCCAATCCGTCCATCGTCGGAAGCGGTCTGCTGAAGGGGCGCGTCGCCTTGATCACCGGCGGGGACTCCGGCATCGGGAGGGCGACTGCTCTGGCCTTCGCGCGAGAAGGGGCCGACGTGGCGATCCTCTATCTCGAAGAACATGAGGATGCCGAAAAGACCGCCGCGGGAGTGAAGGCACGTGGCAGAAAATGTCTTCTTATCTCCGGTGACGTCGGCGATGCCGAATTCTGTAAAATGGCGGTGAAGAAAACCGCGGGCGAACTCGGAGGCTTGGACATTCTGGTAAACAACGCCGCGGAGCAGCACCCTTGTGAACACATTGAAGATATCACACCGGAGCAGTTGGAGCGAACGTTCAGGACCAATCTGTTCTCGATGTTCTATCTATCCGCCGCCGCGCTTCCCCATCTCAGGAAGTCCGGCAAGGGCACAATTCTCAACACCTCCTCGGTCACCGCGTATCGGGGGAGCCCGGGGTTGGTCGACTATTCGGCCACCAAGGGCGCGATCGTGAGCTTCACCCGCTCGCTCTCCGGGCAGCTTGCCAAAGAAAAGATCCGGGTGAATGCCGTGGCACCCGGTCCCATCTGGACTCCGCTGATTCCGGCGACCTTTCCGGCGGAGAGAGTCGCGGAGTTCGGCTCCGACAGTCCGTTGGGAAGGGCGGGCGAACCTTGGGAATGCGCCGAGTGTTTCGTTTTCCTAGCCGCCGACACCGCTTCCTACATGACCGGCCAAACACTCCATCCCAACGGCGGCGAGATCATCAACGGCTAGAGGGCTTTTCCGGCCATGTGCTGAGTCTTCCCCGGGAAAAGGATCGGGAGGCGATTCCCCGTTTCCGCTTGCGCGGGCCGGGGGGCGGGTCTATCGCCGCTGCCATGAAGACGCGGATGTTTTGCCTGATCGCCGGATGCTGCATTCTATCCGCCTGTGAAAAGCCCTCCGAGGTGGTGGTCACCGAAACCCGGGTGGCGACCACCCGCGATGGGGCCCCGAAGCTGTTCGCAACCGGTGACGAGCGTTTCCGCAACGCCAAGCCCAGCCCCGTGCAGGGCGACGCGCCTGCGAACTGGCTGGCGCTTCCGGCCTCCCAGTTCCGACTGCTCAACTATCGTTTCGGCGAGAGCGGGATGGGCGAAGTGTGGGTCTCCCTTTCCGCGGGCGGAGTGCTGGACAATGTGAACCGCTGGCGGACGCAGTTCGGAGCTGAAGCCCTCGACGAGAAAGGGCTTGCCGAACTTCGGACGGTGCCAATCGTTGGCGCTCAGGGAGTCTGGGTGGAATCCGCGGGAGAATACGCGGCAGGAATGGGCGCGCCACCGAAGCCGGGATTCGGGCTTGCCGGCGTGATCGCGTCCGTCCGCGGGCAGATCCTGACCGTCAAAATGGTGGGACCCGAGGTCGAGGTGAAGAAGGAGGCGGCGGCGCTCGAATCGTTTGCCAAGACGCTCCGGCTGGCTGAATGATCGGCCGCCGGACGCCCGTATCCGCCACCGATTTTCAAACCATGGAAAACTCAGAAACGCCGGTTCTGCCAAAACCTCCCACCTCCCTCGCCGGGAAAATTTTCGGTGTCTTGTCCGGATTCGGGCTGGCCACGATCACGCTGCTTTTGCTCGGCGTGCTCACCTGGCTGGCGACCCTCGAGCAGATCGAGAATGGTCTCTACCCGACGCTCAACAAATATTTCCACTGGAAGTCGCTCTTCCTTCTCCCCGACATCGAGATCAACGGGAAAAGGGTGCCGCTGCCGCCGCTGCCCGGCGGTTACTACGTTTCGGCGGTCCTTTTGCTGAACCTGATCCTAGGCGGCATCATCCGCATCCGGAAGGGCTGGAACCACGCCGGCAACATCATTTCTCACTTCGGCATCGTCTTCATGCTGCTGGGCGGCGGTGTGGCCCATCATTTCTCTGAACGGGGCAACATGGCCGTCGGCGAGGGTGAGAACAGCAACACCGCCGAGGACTACTTCGAATATGTCGTCGAGGTTGCGGAAATCATCGACGGACAACCGGGCAAAATCCACGTCATCCGCGGGACCCACCTCACCGACCTGCAAGGGGGCAACCCGCGCTTGTTCCGCCTGCCCGAGTTGCCCTTCGACCTCGAAATCGACGGGTATTTCCGCAACGCCCACCCTGTCGCCGCGAGCGAGCGGGCGCCCGACCGCCAACAGCCCGTCACCGGCGGCTACTACCTCATGGACAAGCCCGACGAAGTGAACGCGGAGGCCAATACCGCCGCCTGCTACGTCCGCGTCGTCCACCGTGACGGGACGAAAGGGGATCCCTTCATCGTCGCCGGTGCCAGCTTCCATCCCTTTACCATCCGCCACGACGACCGGATTTTCACCGTGGACATGCGCAAGCGCCTCTGGCCGATGCCCTTCACCGTCCAGCTCGATAAGTTCACCGCCGATTTCCACCCCGGCACCTCCCGACCGTCGAAATTCGTGAGCGAAATCACCCGTATCGAAAATGATGCGGAAGCCAAGGTCACCATCCAGATGAACGAACCGATGCGATACGAAGGGCTGACGTTTTTCCAAGCCAGCTACGGCCCGCCCGGCGCCGGTCCCGGCGACAAGATGTATTCCGTCTTTGAAATCGTTAAAAACCCGGCCGACAAATGGCCCGAATACAGCCTCTACATCGTTGCCTTCGGCTTGCTCGTCACCTTCCTGACGCGCCTTTTCAACTTCCTCGCCGCCTCATCCCGCAAAAACAAGCGCCATGCCTCGTAATCCTTCAAGAATCGGCCGCTGGGTCGCCGCCATCCTTGCGGTGGTCGCCCTCGCCGCGGTTTTCTACAATCTCATCGTGGACAACACGCCGAAAGGCGAGCTGCGAAAGATCGAAGCCTACGTGCCCTGGGAGAAGGAAACGCTCGCCATCGCCTCTGAGATCCCGATCCAGAACGGCGGCCGCATCAAGCCGCTCTCCAGCTATGCCGGCTTCACCATGCTCGGAATCCACGGCGCCCGCTCGATGAAGGTTGAGGACGGCCGGGGTGAGGAGCACAAGCTCCCGCCCATCGCGTGGCTGATGGACTCGCTTTTCCGGCCTCAGCTCGCCGTCCAGCTTCCCACCTTCCGGGTGGACAATTCGGATGTCCTGCGGGCGGTCGACATCGAGCCGAAGGGCCGCCGCGACCGATACAGTTACAACGATATCGAGCCCGGCCGCGAAAAGCTCATCGAGTTGGCGAAATCCTACGAAGACATCGAAAAGGACAACCGCGATCCGGTCCAGCAGCAGACCATCGATCTCGCCTACAACATCCGGAACTACGAAAGCTTGCTGGGTTATTTCGGCTTCGCCCGTTTCGGCGTCACTCTCACGGGATCCGGAGGAGGCACTGCTCCGGACACCCGCACGGACGTCAGCACGGTCATGACGACCGCGCCCCAGATCCGGGCCGAGCTGACGCGCTCCCAGTCCGAGGGAAAGATGGACCCGCGTATCCAAGGCCTGCTGGAACAGGTGCTGGATGCCGCGAATTTCTCCAAGTTCGGCTTGGTCATCCTTCCTCCCGCAAAGGCGGAAGAATCCCTATGGAAAAGCGCCGGCAATTCGATCATGGACGTCATGACCGAGCAATCCGCCGATCCCGCGATGGCGATCGCCGATATCAAGGCGCTCGAGACCACCGCCCGCTCGCTGGCCAACGGCGAGGCAGCCTTTCGCACCGAACTTGGCGCGCTCAGCGAACGGCTTTCCAATCGGGCGGAGAATCGCGGCGAATACAAATACGTCCCCCTGGAAGCCACCTACTATCGCGCGGATTTGTTTGTGAACGCGCTGGTGTACTTCCTGATCGGAACGATTTCCGCTTTCGCGATGTGGTCGCTTGGAAAAGGCAGGTCAGGGCGTGTCACCCAATGGATCACACTCGGCACCACCCTCATCGGGCTCGGTCTCTGTGTCACAGCGATCGTCTGGCGCTGCATCATCATGCAGCGTCCGCCGGTCGGAAACCTCTACGATACGATCATTTTCATCGGAACCACCGGAGTGCTCCTCGCGCTGGTCGTCGAATGGATGGTGCGCCGCCGGTTCGCGCTGGGAATCGCCCCCATTCTCGGCACCGCCCTCATCGTCCTCGCCCGGCGCTACGAAGTCGGGGACGCGAGCGATCACATGGATCCGCTGGTGGCCGTGCTTGATTCCAACTTCTGGCTGACCACCCACGTCATCACCATCACCCTCGGTTATTCCGCCGGACTGCTGGCCGCATTCCTCTCATGCATCTATCTGCTGGTCCGCGGATTGGGTCTGGATGATGGCGACCGCGATTTCCGCCGCGCGTTCACCCGCTCGGTGTACGGCATGATCTGCCTCACGCTGTTCCTGTCGCTCGTCGGCACGGTTCTCGGGGGAATTTGGGCGAATTATTCATGGGGGCGCTTCTGGGGCTGGGATCCCAAGGAGAACGGCGCGCTGATGATCGTCATCTGGACGCTCGCCATCCTCCATGCCCGTCTCGGCGGGTTCATCAAGGAGTGGGGCATCCATTTCGCCTCGATCTTCACCGCCATCGTCGTCGCCTTTTCCTGGTGGCATGTGAACTTCCTTGGCGTCGGTTTGCATAACTACGGCTTCACCGCCGGCAAGGACAGCATTTGGATTTTTTACGCCGTCATGCTTTTGGTAATCGCGTTCGGTGTCATCGCGCGAGCAATCGAAAACCATGCGAAAGAGGATTCACGGGCAGTCCCGCGGAAATCGGAAGGCCGTCTGGCCGACGGCGAGCCGGGCGTTTCCTAGACCCGATTCCTTTAGGGATTGGCACAATGAAACGTCGGAAATCTTTATCCTGAAAGGATTACAGCTTGTAGCCCGGGGTCGAGGAGCGATCGCGACGACCACCCCGGGTGGGGTGATCTGATTTCGCACCCTGAAAGGCGTGCCAGCGACGCCGGAATGCATCGGACGTCCTCATCCTCTGCGACCCACCTGCGGGGTCGAATCCTCCTATCGATCAAGCTCCCCGGGTATTCGTCGTGTTCGCTCCCCGACCCGGGGCTACTCGTTCACTCGTCGCCGGGCAGGCCGAGGAGTTCGATGATTCGCTGGAGATCGTCGTCGCCGTAGTATTCAATCTCGATGCGGCCCTTCTTCGCCGAATGTTGGATCGAGACGTGGGTTGCGAACCGCTCCCGCAGCCGGTTGGTGATGGCGCGGAGGTGGATGTCGATTTCGCGGGTGGCGGGAGTGCGTCTGGGTTCGCCACTGGAACCGGAAGTGTCGGAGACGAGCGACTGGACGAGTTTCTCCGCCGCGCGGACGGTGAGCTGGCGCCGCAGAATCTGATCGGCGGCCAGCAATTGCGCGTCCTGGTCCTTGAGGGAAAGGATGGCTTTCGCATGACCGACGGAAAGCCGCGCCTGGGCGACCAGAAGCTGGACGTCGCCATGGAGATCGAGCAGCCGCATGGCATTGGCGACGCTGGCGCGGGACTTGCCCACACGGCCGGCAATTTCCTCCTGCTTGAGGGAGAATTCCTTGGCGAGGCGGACGTAACCGGCGGCTTCTTCCATCGGGTTGAGGTCCTCGCGCTGGAGGTTCTCGATGAGCGCCATCTCCAGCACGTCGCGATCCGATGCCTCGCGCTCGATCACGGGGACGGTGGCGAGGCCGAGTTTCTTCGAAGCCCGCCAGCGTCGCTCGCCGGCGATCAGCTCGAGCTTCCCATCCACGGCGCGGACGATCAATGGCTGGATGATCCCGTGTTGCCGGATCGATTCGACCAGATCGTCGAGCGGCGATTCTCCAAACTGCATGCGGGGCTGGAGCGGGCTGGGAACGACCCGGTCGATCGGCACATCGCGGTAACGCTTCGAGTCATCCGGCGCGGGTTCCCCATCGGCAGACGGATGGCCGGAGTTTTTCTTGATGAGAGCTCCGAGTCCTTTTCCGAGTGCCTGCTTCGCCATGGGCGGCGATCCTTACCGATCGAGCCGGGGAAATCAAAGAGGATTTCGGCAAGCTTGACGGAGCGGGGGTGCGAAGGCATCCATTGCCCCATGAAACCGACTTGGATCATTGCCTGGGTGTTGTCCGCCGGCTGCTGCGGGGGCTTGGCGCAGGAAGCGGGAAACGCACCCCCCCTCGCGGAGTTGCCGGGAGTCGCATTTTCCGCCCCTCCCGAGGTGGTTTCGTCGGCCGTGAAAGCGGTGGAGGCGCTGGGTGACGAGGTCGTGCTCGGGCGGTTCCACACCGCGATCGAGCGCATGAATCCGATGTGGAAGGAGCGGACTGCCAACCGCGTGGGGGGGATGGAGGAACTGGAAAGGAAGCTCGCCGGGGTGGCCGCGCAGATGGTGCAGCAAGGCATCAGCATGATTTCCTTCAAGCCGCAGGGCCGGCCCGGCTCCTTCGAGGTGGGCCCGGGGAAAAAGGTGGAAACCATCGATGGGCGGCAGGTGGAAAGTCTCATTTACACCAAGTGGCTGGTGCTGGTGCCGACGGTCACGAAATTCCGCATCCTGACCGAGGGAAATCCGAAGCCGGTGGTGATCGAGAGCACCGGATTCCAGGTCGCCATTTCGGACAAGGGCAAGAACGATTGGACCTTCATCGACGGATCGGGGATCAACGTGAGCGACCTCAGGCGGATGTTCATCAATCTGCCCGAGGATCTGGAGCTACCTCCCTTGGGAAAACGCGAGGCCCGCTAGATCGCAGCCATGGCACGCGCTAAAAAGGCAGTTCCCCGGCAAACCATCCTTCACCGGCAGCTGCTCGCGTTGTGGAAACGCGGCCAGAGCGGGTTTTGTGAAGTCCGGGGCTCCGGAATCCACGGTCGCGGCGTATACGCCACCCGCTTCATCCCGAAGGAATCGAGGATCATCGAGTATGTCGGCGAGTGGATCGACAAGGAGGAAAGCGAGCGTCGCGCGGTCTCCCAACATGGCAAATCCTTGAAAACGGGAGATGCCGCGGTCTATATCTTCACGCTCACAAAGAACCATGATATCGATGGCAACGTGCCATGGAACACGGCGCGTCTGATCAATCATTCGTGCACCCCGAACTGCGAGGCATGGATCATGGGTCGCAAGATTTTCATCTACTCGTTGCGGGATATCGAATCAGGCGAGGAACTGACTTTCGACTATGGGTTTGATGTGGATTGTTATGAAGATCATCCCTGCCGTTGCGGGACGGAGGACTGCGTCGGCTACATTGTCGGCAGAGGGCAGTGGGATGAGTTGAAGAAACGCCTGAAGGCCAAAGCGTGATCACCTGTCCGCATCCCGGCAAGCGATGGCGTGGACGGGCAAGACGTTTCAAATGAAATCAGGGCCCGCGGCGTCTTTCGCCCCTCTGCCGCCCCCGATTTCCCAAAGCCGTAACATCGGCCCGTCAGTCCATACCTCAAATCATTTTCAGGGGCGGGTCACTCCGAAGGTTCTGAGGACCTTGCGGAGGTCTTCGGGGCTGACGGGCTTGATGAGGTGGTCGTCGAATCCGGCCTCGGCGGAGCGTTCCTTGTCCTCATCGCGGCCCCACCCGCTCAGGGCGATGAGAATGACGGAGGGGCGGTCATTCCGCATTCGCCGGGCGGCCTCAAACCCGTCGACCCGAGGCATGCCGAGATCCATGAAAACGAGGTCCGGCAGGAAATCCTCCGCCAGATCGAGCGCTTCCTGACCATCATAGGCGACCTCGACCTCCATTCCCTCCAATCGGAAAAACAATGCGAGAATGTCGGCGGTATTCTTCCCGTCGTCGACCACCAGGACCCGCTTCGCGGCGTGCCGGGGGAGATCGCGGACCAGCTCCGGGGAAGTCCGCGCTCCGCGATGGGAACATCCGGGGAGTTCCACCCGGAACTCGCTGCCTTTGCCGGGGCCGTCACTTCGGACGGACACCGTCCCGTCATGCATTTCCACCAGCGACTTGACCAGCGTGAGCCCGATTCCCAGCCCGTCGTTCCGTCCATGATCGTCCTGTTCGAACAAGTTGAAGATTTTTCGCTGTGAATCCTCGTCAATTCCAAAGCCGTTGTCCCGGACGAGGATCGAAACGCCATGCGGTGATGTCATGCTTGCCTCTAACAGGATCCGGCCGTGCGGCGGCGTATACTTCGCCGCGTTTGACAGCAGGTTGGAGATGATCTGCGCGATCCGGTGCGGGTCTCCTTCGATATCGATCTCCGGATCCGATCCGACCAGGTCCAGCTCGTGATGGAATTTTTCAATCAGCGGTTGGGCGGCTTCTACCGCGCTGCGAATGATGGAATCAAGCGAGGTGGTCGTTTTTTTGAGAACAATCTTGCCGGTGGTGATGCGGGAGATGTCGAGCAGGTCGTCGATGAGGTGGACGATCTGATGCGTCTGCCGCTGCATCATCGCGGCGACCCGCCCGACCGCCTCCGGGTCCGATGCCGAACGGAGCATCACCTCGAGCCCTGTCAGAATCGGTGCGAGCGGATTGCGCAGCTCGTGGGCGAGAGTGGCGAGGAACTGATCCTTCCTGCGGTCCGATTCACGGAGGTCGGCGACCAGCCGGTGCCGTTCGTAGGCGCCGGTGACGTGGTGGGAGATCGTTTCCATGAACTCCAGCTCGTCCGGAGTGAAGTGGTCCCGGGTCGTTGAAGCGAATGACAGGGTGCCTAACAACTGATCACCCGCCATCAGGGGATTGCATGCATAGGAACGGATGCCGTAGCTTCTGACGAGTTGCGCCATCAAATCCTCCGACTCCTGGATATGGGTGGCGACAATCGCTTCGCGCCGGAGTGCCACGTTTCCACAGATCGCCTCGCCGAAGGGGATGCGCGAAATGCGGTTCACTTCGTTCTGGGGGATTCCCTGGCAGGATCTCAGGGTGAGGACGTTTTCCGAATCTTCGACCATGAAGTTGAAATAGGTGTCCACTTCGATGTGTTCGCGAATCCGGGCGAAGAGGCGCTGGAGCATCGTGTCGGGATCCTCCGAGGTGAGAATGATGCCCGCGGCTTCCCATAGCAGCCGCAGGCGCTTGCTTTGGCGCTGGAGGGTCAGCCGGTTCTCGCGGAGGGAAGCGTCCGTCCGGGCGCGTTCCACCAGCGGCCACACCCGGGCGACGGCGTTGTCCAGCAACGACATTTCGTTCGCGGTCCATTCCCGCGGCTCGCCGCAGGCCACCCCCAGCAGCACCGTCACGGAGCCATCCGCCTTGAACGGTTGGCAAGCGAATGATCTCACGCCGATCAAGCGCAATTCGGCAGCGTGGTCGCGGGTGAGGGGGGCGTTCTCCACGTCGTCAATCGAGAAATCCCTTGCGGCGGACTGATTCCACAAACCCGCTTCACCGAACAGGGAAAGGAAATGCGGATCCTCCTGAGGAGCGCTGTGGTCCCGCGCCCAGCCGGGATGAACCAATTGGGGGTCGCCGGTTTGGGCGAGCTCGGCGAAATAACATTGGTCGGCATCGAGAAAAAGGCCGACGGCTTCCGCCGTGGTGCCAATGATGCCGCGTTCGTCCGGGATGCGTGCGATCTTCTCGGCGAGGTCGCTCAGAAAGTGGGCCTGCTGTTCGGCCTGTTTCCTTTCGGTAACGTCACGTGTCGTCCCCGTGAGGTATTCCACCTTTCCATCGCTGCCGGCGACGGGTGAGAAGATATAATCATATATCTTCCTGCCATTTGTCCCCGCATAGGACATCTCGCCGCGGACGGCCCTGCCGGTCGAAATGACTTTGGCGATATCACGTTCTATCATCTCGACCTGCCACGGTTCGTAGCCGAGTTCGGCGGAGGTCTTTCCGATGGCTTCGTCCCAGGTTTTCCCCCAGGTTTCCAGCAGTGCCTTGTTTGCGTAAATGAAGCGCCGGTGGGTATCGAACACATAAATCAGGTCGGGGGTGTTAGAAAGTATGTTGTCGTATAGCCGCCGCCGCCGTTCGGAAGTTTCGGTGAGGTTCGCCAGTTCGGTTTCCGCACGTTTCCGGATCGAGGTATCCATCACCAGCGCGATGATCCATCCGATCTCGCCATCCTCGTTGCGCAGCGCGCTGACGTTGCTGATCGCCCAGAGGGTGGAGCCGTCCTTGCGACGATATCGTTTTTCAATGATGAAATCCGGGCCGCCCTCAAGAAGCTCGTGAAACTGCCTCAGGCTCTCCCCGAGATCATCGGGATGGGTCACTTGGTCGAGCGAGAGCCCGAGCAGTTCCTCCTCGGAGTATCCCAGCATTTCGCACCACGCCCGGTTCACCATATGGAAGGCGCCGCGGGTGTCCATCTGGACGACGCCGGCCGCCGCTTGCCGCACGATGGCGCGGAAGCGCTGTTCGCTTTCCTGAAGCGCCGCCTGCTGGCGTTTCCGGAGAGTGATGTCGACGCAGCTGCCGATGTATCCGGTCAGGTTCCCCGCGGAGTCCAGAAGCTGGGAGGTGCGGCCGCGAACCAAGGTGACGGACCCGTCCGGTTTGAGGAAACGGAATTCCGCATCGGAAGCGTTCTCCGCGGCCAGCGCTTCCGACCATCCTGTGATCACGCGATCGCGATCCTCCGGATGCAACGCCTTGGTCCAGCCTCCGCCAAGTGCTTGCTCGGCGGGCATCCCTGCCATCTGGCACCATTGGTTGTTGACGAACAATGTCTGCCCATCGGGCGCGGAAAGGAAAATTCCCACCGGGGCGTGCTCGGCCAACGCCCGCAACTTCACTTGGCTCTCGCGGAGCAGCTTTTCCAACTGCGTGCGCTCGGTGATGTCCACCGCGACGCCGCAAATGCCGGCGGGATTTCCCGAGGAGTCGAATATGGGGAACTTCGACAGGAGAAATCTCTGGCCGTCGAGGTCTTCCTCTCGCTGCAGGAATCCGCGGGTGGCAATGACTTCGAGATCATGCTGGCGGATGGAATTCGCCGTCTCCGGCGGATGAATGTCGTAGTCGGTCCGGCCGGCCAGATCCTCGGGAATTCCCATGACGCGCCGGGCGAATGGATTCGCGTGAGTGTAGCGACCGTCCAGGTCCTTGGTGAAAATCGCCACCGGGATATCGGTGGGGGAGGCGTTGGCCCGGCCGGTTGCTGGCTCCGGTTCGCCGCCGGGGCGCTCCAGCAGGGCCCGCACCCGGCGGTGCAGTTCGTCGCGGCCGTCCGGCATCATCAGGTAGTCGTCGGCCCCCGCTTTGAGCGCGTCCATTCCGGCGATTTCACAACCTTCCCGCACCAGAATGAGGATCGGCACTCCGGCGGTTTGACGCGTCAAGCGGATCCGCCGGATCAGACCGGCGATATCAGAGGCTTCGCGGGAGGTATCGCAAATGAAGAGGTCCGGCGCGTGTTCTCCGGGAGGAACCCAGCTTGCGGCAAAGGCATTGCGAACCCGGTAAATGGATTGGAGGTCCCGCAGGCTGGAATCCGGTTCGCCTCCGGCAGCCAGCACGAGGATCCGGTCCCGCGTCTCCGCCGTGCCATCTGGCGAAGATGAGGTCGGAGATGGGAAATTGGGGAGCATCGGGGGGGCTTCGGGGGTTGGAACTTGCCTTGGCAGGCGGAATTTATGTCCTCCGGACTCCATGTGGAGCAATCCCGATTTCACCATCGAATACGGATACTCCACCTGGGATTGCGCATGACTTCGGTTGGCTGGGTTCCGCCCGGTCGGGAACCGGGAGATTTCGCCGGCTATCGGCTCATCGGCGGAAAGGGCGTGGACTCTTCAGGGAGATCGCGAAGAAAGGAAGTTGATCCGGCATGGAGCTCTTCGTAAGGATACGGACGGCTGGCACCGTAGGAGCACGGAGTTAGCCGGGCATTCAAGGGCGGCTCCCCAGGTCCTAACCCAATTATCCCACCGTTTCATGAGGAAAGTTTCATTCACAACAGTATCAGCCGCCGCCCTCCTGGGCGGAATCCCCGTCCACGCCTATCAGTTCTTCGAAGGAGACGGATTCGACACTTGGACGGAGGAGGGGACCGGATTCGGAAAAGGTCCGGCATCCGGACGGGTTCCCGGCATGAATGGCGAGCTTGTCGGTCATGTCGGCGGATCGTTCGCCGCTTCGTGCCATGGCGGTGAGGAGGCGACGGGCCGGCTGATCTCGCCCGAGTTCCGCATTTCCGAACCGTTCATCCATTTTCTCGTCGCCGGAGGCAATCATGCCGGCAAGACCGCGGTCCAACTCCTCATCGATGACAAGGTCGCGC
>JBBSJY010000068.1:0-20178 GCA_038256845.1 Verrucomicrobiales bacterium
GGATGGGTCTGATTTTCATGACACGACAGAATATCCGAGGCTGACCGCTCCGTGTGTAAACGCCATGTAAAATCGGCACCGTGATTTCCCGGGCCCCGACCTTCGTCCGGAAAAATGGCCGCTCCCCCCCGGGAAGAGGGACCGGCCTTGGAGGGAGATTTGGCGGGCAGCCGGTCAGGGAGTCGGGGCCAGAGAGACTGTCTTGAGAATCCGCGAGGCGATCTGATAGGGATCGCCCTGCGAATTCGGCCGACGGTCTTCAAGATATCCCTTGTAGCCGTTGTTGACGAAACTGTGCGGGACGCGGACGGAAGAGCCGCGGTCTGCGATGCCGTAGGTGAACTTGTCGATCGACTGGGTTTCGTGCAGGCCGGTCAGACGCAGATGGTTGTCAGGACCGTAAACAGCGATGTGTTCTTCCAGATTTTCGGCGAAGACCGCCATCAGCGCCTCGAAGTATTCCTTGCCGCCTTTCTCACGGAGATAATCGGTGGAGAAGTTGGCGTGCATGCCGGAGCCGTTCCAGTCGCCGAGGATCGGCTTGCAGTGGTATTCCACATCGATGCCGTATTTTTCGCAAAGGCGGTTGAGGATGTAGCGGGCGACCCACATTTCGTCGGCGGCGCGCTTGGAGCCCTTGCCGAAGATCTGGAATTCCCACTGGCCTTTGGCAACTTCGGCGTTGATGCCTTCGTGGTTGATGCCCGCATCGAGACAGAGGTCGAGGTGCTCCTCGACGATCTGGCGGGCGACGTCGCCCACGTTTTTGTAACCGACACCGGTGTAGTATGGGCCTTGCGGGGCGGGGTAGCCCTCGGTGGGGAAACCCAGCGGGCGGCCATCCTGCATGAGAAAGTATTCCTGTTCGAAACCGAACCAGGCACCCGGATCATCCAGGATGGTGGCGCGGGAGTTGGAAGGGTGGGGGGTGGTGCCGTCCGGCATCATGACCTCGCACATGACCAGCGCCCCGTTGCGGCGGGTGCTGTCCGGGAATACGGCGACAGGTTTGAGCATGCAGTCCGAGCTGCGGCCTTCGGCCTGCTGGGTGGAACTGCCGTCGAAGCCCCACTGGGGAAGCTCTTCAAGGGACGGGAAGCTTGCGAACTCCTTGATCTGCGTCTTGCTGCGGAGGTTCGGGACGGGGGTGTAGCCGTCGAGCCAGATGTATTCCAGTTTGTATTTGGCCATGGTTGGTTTCGGTTTAGCGGTTGGTTAGGGATGTTTGGTTGCGGGAGTGGCTGGTTGTGGGGTCATTTCGCCCACTGCCAGAGATCCCGGCGTTCTCCGAGAAGCACCGGGTGTGCCAGCCGGTTGGTTTTCCCTCGGAGAAACGGGTTTCACTGAGGGGCCTCGACGGCGATGACGATGAGGGTTGTATCGTCGATCCCCGAGTTGTCGATGGCTCGTTTGAGGAGAGCCCCGGCGGTGGCTGCGGGATCTCCGCAGGCGGCGAGAGCATCGCCGATGTGCCGTTCCCAGAGCCCGTCCACCAATCCATCCGAACAGACGAGGAATCGGTCGCCCGGCTGGTAGGAAACCGCGGCGAAGTGGGGACAGACCGACGGGTGACCGCCGCCGACGACTTCATAAAGGGCGGAGCGCCGCGGGTGGGTGCGGTACTGGATTTCGGAAATTTCACCCCGTTTCCATTGGCCCCAGGCCGCGGTGTGATCCTTGGTAAGCTGGGAAAGCAAACCCTCGCGTGACTGATAGATCCGGGAATCGCCGGCATTGGCGAGGTAGAGGTTCTCCGGGGTGAACCAGGCGAGTGCCAACGTTGCGGCCATGCCCCGGGTGTCCTGGCAGTCCTCGCCCGCTTCGTTGATGTGGAGGTGGATCGAGTGAAGCGCGTCCGCGAGATGGGCGAGCGAGTCGGGGAACAATCCGGCTGCCGCCGCCTTGAAGGTTTCCGGGATTATTTCCGACATCCTCTCCAGGATGATCGACGATGCGACGTCGCCCGCGTTTCCGCCGCCCATGCCGTCGGACACGGCGAACACCAGATCGCATTCATCGAGAGAGCGGAAGCCCGCGTCGGGCAGACGGTGGGCGCCGGCGGGGCCTGAGGCGAATGCGATGAGAGAGTCATCGTTGCGGGGTTTGCGTGAGCCGCTGCAGGTGAGGCTCGCCCAGTGGAGGGTCGCGGTGGGTGGCACGGGTGAGAGGGCCGGATGGGTTTCTGGACGGGGGAGTCAGGCTCCCGGGGAGGGTGGAGCGAGACCCGGTGGCGGAGGAAGGACCTCGGCCAATTCGAAGTCGATGATGCAAAACCGGCCGAGTTTGTCGGAGTAGGTGATGTTGCGCGGCTCCGCATCGAGGTGGCGGACGCCGTAGTCCTTCTCCAGGATGGCGTAGAGTTTGGCGGCTTTTTCCTTGCTGAGGTTGGGGGCGATACGACCGCAGTTGGTGGATACGAAGTAGGTTTCCTCCGGATGTTCTTCCAGAACGCGGGGGACATAAGGGCAGCCGCGGTCTTCCAGGATCTTGAGGACGGCGACCTCGGTGGCATAGCGTTTGTCCGCATCGGTGCCGCGGAGACGCTTATGGACGTTACCGTAGAAATCGATCCGGACGTGGGAGCGGATTCCGTCTTTGATCGGTTCGATGGACATTGGAATTCGGAGGTGGGACCGACGAAAGGCGCGGGGGGCAGAGCTGTCACGCATTAGTTGTCGGGCGGCGGGCTTGGCGGCCCGTCGAATTTCCGGCAAAACTCCGTTGCCAGCGCAATGGGAGAGGGTTATTGAGCGGTCATGTCGATTGTTGCCGAAGATTCCGCCGTGATTGCAAAGACCAAAGAACTGTGCGCCCAGATCGCCACCGATCCGGAGTTCGTGAAACTGCAGGCGAGCGTGGAACGCTTCCTCAGTGACGACGCGGCGCGGTTGCAATACCAGAGCGTCCATGAACGCGGCGAGGAGTTGCACCAGAAACAGCGGGCGGGAGTGGAACTCGGCAGCTCCGCGGTGAGGGAATTCGAGGCGGCGAGGGAGGCGCTTTTTGAAAACGAGGTGGCGCGAGAATTCCTGACCGCCCAGAGGGAGCTGGAGACACTCCAGCAGGAAATCGGGAAGTATGTCGGCATGACCCTCGAGCTGGGCCGGGTGCCGAACCCCGAGGATTTCGCGGGCTCGGGCGGCGGGTGCTGCGGCGGGGGCGGCTGCGGCTGCTGAATCCGCTGAAAAGCATCCGAGTTTTGGCTTGCCAACAGTCGGTCGGTCCCTAGCTTGCCCCTCCCATGCCAAGAGTCGGAGGAAAAGCAAAGACACGGAAAGCCGTTGCCAAACGCTTCAAAGTGACCGGTACCGGGAAAGTGCTCCGTCGGAAACAAGGAAAACGCCACTTGCTGCAAGGCAAGAGCCGCAAGCGCAAGCGCGCTCTCGGCAAGGCCGCTCTGGTTTCCGCCGCTGACATTAAAAACGTCAAGGAGAACCTTCCCTTCCATTAACTGAAGCCACACAACGAAATACGCCCCCGTCCGCGAATCGGACGGCCTTTACACAGCCTGGTCCCGAGAGGGAAACGCGAGCAGGCGAGACTGTGGAAGGAAATGAAACCAACGGCCTGTTCAAACCGAAAATAAGAAATGCCACGTGCTACCAACTCACCGGCCAGCCGCAAGCGTCGCAAGCGCGTGCTGCTCCGTGCCAAGGGCTTCCGCGGATTCCGCTCGAAGCTCTTCCGTTACGCCAAGGACGCCGTCCGCAAGGCGATGACCTACGAATACCGCGACCGGAAAAGACGCAAAGGACAATTCCGCCGTTTGTGGACGCAGCGTATCAACGCCGCTTGCCGCAACGAGGACATGACCTATTCGCGCTTCATTGAAGGTCTGAAGGCCGCCGGAATCGAGGCCGACCGCAAGATCCTCTCGGATATCGCGGTCACCGACCCGGCTGCGTTCTCCGCCATCATTGCCCAAGCCAAATCGGCTTTGGAAGCGAAGGCGGCCGCAGCAAAAGCGGCCTGACCGTCCCGCAGGATCCCGGAAACCATCAACCCCCGCCCGGCACCCACCGGCCGGGGGTTTTCTTCGTTCTTGCTAACCGTTAGGCTGTTAGATCGACGGGAGCTTGCCAATCGGGGGAAAAGGTTACTAGTGTCGCAAACATGCGTAGTGTGTGGTCTTTTTGCGGAGTGCTGATGGTGGGTTCATTGGCGTCCGGGGGAGCGGAGGAGACCGGATGCGCGTTGGACCGGTTGGTGGACTATCCCGCAAGTTGGCAGATCACCCCCGACGATCTGGCCGAGGAATTTTCCGGGAAATGCGGCGGATCGTTCCGGTGGTTGAACCGCGAGAGGACTCGCGCGGCATTCAGCCGGGCCGGGTTTTCGAAGACTGAGATCGACTTCACCTTGTTCGATGGGAAGGTGCCGATCCAAGAGGCGGTGGTGGATTTCGACAACGGCAGGCTGAACGTGGTCACCATCTCGATTTATAATCGCGGAGATGGCGGGACCATTGATTTGGAATGCTTTCGGAAACTCTATCAGGACACCGGGAGCGCGATCAGCCGGATTCTGGAAGTACGTCCCACGCCGCTGCGGGCCGATAAGCGCCACGGACTTCTGCGTGAAGGATACCAGTGGAATTGCCAGGCCGGATTGGCGGTGATGGAGCACGATGAGGGGGCCCTGCGGAAGGAAAGTTGTCCCGCGTTCCTGAGGCTGAGGGTGGCGAAGAAAGGTGCCACCAGCGGTCTGGCGATGGCCATGTATAGCCGCAGAGGTGCCGCCCCGGCGCGGCTTTCCGACCTGGTGTCCAATGTGGAAACCGATCGCGACGGCAATGTCGTGGTGAGCGGATTGCCGATGGTGGACCAAGGAGACAAGGGGTATTGCGTGGTCGCGTCCGTGCAACGCTTGTTCGAGTATTACGGCATCGGCGCGGACATGCACCAAATCGCCGAGGTGGCCCAATCCGACCCCGAAAGCGGGACGAGTACGCTGAGGATGGCGAAAGAGCTCAAGAAATTCGCCTATCGGTTCAAAACCAGGTTGGACGTGATCGGGATGCTTTCGGGAGGTCCGGAAGGGCTGGTCGAGGTGAAGCGCGATTTCGTCGTGGGAGGGGTGATCGATCAACGCCAGTTCCTCAAGGAGATCCGCAGCCGGATCGATGCCGGACTCCCGCTGCTCTGGTCGCTCGAACTCGGGCTATTCCCCGAAGAACCCAATTTGAATCCGCAAACGACCGGCGGCCACATGCGGATGATCATTGGCTACAATGACCGATCGGAGCGGATGATTTTCAGCGACTCCTGGGGCGTGGGGCACGAGCGGAAGACGATGGCCATGGAAGATGCCTATCGCGCCACCACCGGACTTTTCGCGCTCCAACCGACAGTTCGCTGATTTCCCGTTTGCCGGATCGGGATCTCGCTGATTGCCTTGGGCAATGAGGGGGGATTTGGCGACGACGGTGCTGGCGGGCGTATCCCGCTCCTTCTATCTGACGTTGCGCCTGTTGCCCCGGCCGATGCGGAGGGCTGCGAGCCTCGGATATCTCTTGGCCCGCACCAGCGACACGGTCGCGGACATGACGGAGGCTCCGGTGGAATTGAGGGAGGAATGTCTGGATCGCTTCCGCAGTTCGGTGGCATTCGGAGGGGGAAGTCCCCGTTGGCCGGTCGTCCTGCTCAATGCCTGCAATGACCCGCGCGAGCGTCACCTGCTGGAGCGCGCCGGAGAAATCCGCTCCGCCGTCGCGGAATTGCCGGAACCGGAGGCTGCCCTTGTCCGGGAGGTCGTGGACATCATCATCGGCGGTCAAAAGCTCGATCTGGAGCGATTCGGGCGGGCAACCGCGGAATCGCCGGTCGCGTTGGCGGATGACCTGGCGCTGGAGGACTACGCATGGCGGGTGGCCGGTTGCGTGGGCGCTTTCTGGACAAAGCTCGGATTCCTGACTCTCGGCCCGGCATTCTCTTCCGAGCCTGAAAAATCCTTGAGGGAACGGGGTATCACTTTTGGCAAGGGCCTGCAACTCGTGAACATTCTGCGGGATTTGCCACGCGATCTGGCCGCTGGCCGCTGTTATCTGCCAGTGGCCGATCCCACCAACCGGGAAGCCTTGCTCGACGCGCATCACGATTGGGTGCGACGCGCCGGAAAATGGGTGGCGGAGGGCGAGGTCTATGCCGCAACCCAAGGGTTGCGGCGATTGCGCGCGGCGGTGAGGCTGCCCGCAATGCTGGCGGAAGAAACGCTCGCACCGCTGGCAGAGGCGAATTGGAAAGAGCTGGAATCTCGGGTGAAGGTGCCGCGCTCGCGCGTCTATCAGCTTTTGCTGAAGTCCCTGCGCTAGCCTTTCACCGTCCGGCCAACGGATATTCGCCGTCGCCGTCCACCCCGTTCCATCCGAGCCGAGCGAAGGCGCGGAGGATTGAAGTGATCGGTTCGCCCTCTTCCTCACCTTCGCCATGTTCCAACGTCGCGGACCTGCTGAGACCGCGGTTCGATTCGATGCTGATGACCGTCCGGAAGCCGTCGAGGTAGATCCAATCTCCCCACGCCTTTGCCGCGTGGCGGGCTACCAGGTGCTCCTTGCGGAGTGATTCAAGGATCTCGGTCATCGCACTGGGCGTTTCGGAATCGGGAAGTTTAATCAGGGTATCCATCAGGTGAAAAAAAGATTGCTAGGGAACTTGCGGCAAGTTTACCGGACCAGCCATATCGGGTCGAGGAGTGTTTGCAAATCCGGCCTCGCATAGTTTCGCGTAGGCCCCGCCTTCCCGCATGAGTTCGTCATGTGTCCCTTGTTCCACAAGCCTGCCACGATGCAACACGCAGATCCGATTGGCCTCGCGGACGGTTGAAAGCCTGTGGGCGATGACGAAGCAGGTGCGGTCGGACCGGAGGCGCAAAAGAGCGTCCTGGATGAGACGTTCGGTGCTGTTGTCGAGGGCGGAGGTGGCTTCGTCCAGCAGCAGCAGCGGAGGGTTCTTGAGCAGCGCGCGGGCGATGGAGAGCCGCTGCTTCTCGCCTCCGGAAAAGCGCACGCCTCGCTCGCCGGCGAAGGTGCCAAGACCCTCGGGGGTCGCGCGGACGAAATCCGCTGCGTTCGCGGATTCCAGCGCCGCCCAGAGTTCCTCTTCGCTTGCCTCGGGGCGGGCGAGCAGCAAATTTTCCCGCAGCGTGGTGTTGAAGAGGAAATTCTCTTGCGTGACATATCCCGTCTGGTCCCGCAGCCACTCCTTGGAGATGTCCACCAGGGGAAGATCATCGAGGAAGATCCGGCCGGCGGTGGGTTCATAGAAGCGGGTGAGAAGGTTGAGAACGGTGGACTTCCCGGCCCCGGTGAGGCCGACCAAGGCGACGGTTTCACCTGGCTTTGCCTCAAGGGTCAGATCGGCGACCGCTGGGGCGTCGTCGCCATAGCTGAAAGACACGTTCTCAAAGCGGACGTGTCCCGCAAACCTCCCTGGACGCAGTCCGTCGGTGAGGTGGGTTTCGTCGGGCGTATCGATGATCTTGAAGATGCGCTCCGCGGAAACGATGCCGCGGGTAAAGGTTTGCGAGAGCGGATTGATCCGCGAGATCGGTTCGAAAAGAAATCCCCAGGCGACCAAAAATGCAATGACGACACCGGGCGAAAGCGTGCCATCAAGCGTCCACCAGGCTCCGAAGGCGACCATCAGGATAATGCCGCTCTCCGCGATGAATGAGACGGAAGGCCAAACCACAGACTGGCCGCGCATCACGTCCCGGCGTTTGCGGCCTACGTTTTGGGAGGCGCGCTCGAAGGTTTCCAAGGCCTGCGGCTCCAGGGTATACGCCTTGATCTGGCGAATGCCGGAAAGGTTGTCGTGCAGCACGGCGTTGAGGGCGGATGAAGCCTCCGACGAGGCCCGCCACATCGGTTCCGCACGCCTCGACCACCATGCGGTGAGCAGGCCGATGAATGGCAAGGGGACGAGCGTCACCAAAGTCAATTCCCACGAATGGTAGAGCAGGTAAGCAACCACGATCAGGAATTGGAGGACCGCAGCGATCGCCTGGTCGATGCCCTCGATCAGCACGCGGTCCATGGTCGGAACGTCCTCTGCGACCCGGGACATGATCTCCCCCGACGAGTTCTGATCGAACCATTTCACCGGCAGCCGCTGGAGTTTGTCGTAGAGTTCGACACGAACCAGATGGGTCAGCTTGAGTTCCAAACTCTGGTTCAGGTATCCCCGCAAGGTGAAGAGCACCTGCCGCAGCAGAATCGCGCCAATACCGATCGCAGCGGTCGGCAGGATGAGGTCCCGCCGGTCCTGGCCGATGATCACATCGATGAAGCGCATCGTGATTCCCGGCAGAACCAGCACCAGCGAGGTGCAGACAAACGCCATCAACAGCGAGGCTACGCTCTGCAAAGGAAAGCGGAAGGTGTGACGCAGAATGCGCGCGATGACTGCCATGCCGCCTCAGTGGGCTGCGATCGAAACCCGGAGACAAGTGGAAAAGCAAGGGCCCCCGAAAATGGGCATTGAAGTTGAGGTGGGGGAATCGATCCCTTCGCCCCGGCGATCTATGTTTTCCGAGTGTTTCGGCGGATGCCGTGTTTTCAATCCCGGGGAGTATTCATCCCGCCGGGGCGCCAGGTCGGAAGATTTTTCGAGTTGACATTGTATCTGCCGGGATCGATGTCCCCACCGTCGATTTGGTCGCTTGGCGCTTGCCAGTCGGTTTCCGACAATCCGCAATGCCTTCCTCAGAAAACCGTGCAGCGCGACCTGCGATGATTCCCTGGATCATCGCTCTGGCCCTATTGTTTGGTGCCAGCGTCTCCACTCCCGATCGCCGGTTGGGCGATAAACAGGACATCTCGATGGAGGCTATGGTTTCGCAAGCTGCGGACGAAGCGCAACTCCCTGGGCGTTCCACTTCGCCGCTGCTAAAGATTCCCTCGATCCCGTGGGAATACAGTGTTTTGTCCGCGCAGGCATCATCGTTGCTGCGCGTGGACCATACCAGTGGTCATTGGGTCCGCCAGCTGGTGCGGGGCGTGGCGCAAGGCAGGGCGCCGCCCGCTTGCCCGCTCGCCTGAGCAAAGGCCGCGCGTGACGGGAATTTCCCGCCGGCCGGTATGGCTCCGCGTCACATTTGACGCCCTTGCGAGGACTTCCGTTTGGTCCCGGGATTCCTCCCCTCGGTCTCAATGTGGTTCCGCCTTGTCTTATGTTCGAGCCTTCGTTTTTCGAATGAGCGGACAGGTGCCTTTTCCAACTTCCGATTGAATTATGATCGCTTCATCCTTTGACAATCCATTTACACTTTCTCTTACCGGCCTCGGCCTGATGAATTTCTTTTTTGTCATCTTCGATCACATCCGGGAAAGCCTCATCCAGCGAGAAGGTTTGGTGAAAGATATGATGAATGGGGCGATCAATCTGCGCAAAGCCTTCACAGCCAGCCCGGCATATCCCATCGGAATCCCGCAGGAGGCGGTCGCAGCCGAGTGAAAACGCGATACATCTGGTTGGTCCGGAAAACCTTCCGTGCCCTGCGCCACCGCCGGCTGCGCGACCGTCCGTGGCGGCGGCGGCTCACCAAGCCGCTGTTTGATCGCCAGCTATGGAAACCCTGTCGCGATTCCGTCGCATCAGGGGCGGCCTTCTTCCTGGTCGGCATCCGGCTGTGGGCCGTCGGCAAGCGCCATGGCTATCTCACACAGTGCGAATATTTCCGCAACCGCTTCGATTCTCCCAAGCTCGGCTATTTGTTATTTCCTGTCCTCGTGCTGCTTCTGATTCCGTATCTCCTGGTAGGCGTGATCGCAGCAGGGAAATTCATCCAGGCGACGACCAAGGGCATGTTTCCAGAGCAATTCGCACTGACTTTGCCCAACGGTGCGCCTCATCCGCTCAGCGGGGGTATCCCGCCTGAGCTCGGGGGATTCGCCATCTGTGCCATTGTGCTTTCCTATGTCTTTGCAGGCGGCCTGCGCGGGGCCGTTTGGGCGAATGTTTTCCAAACGGTTATTTTCATGATCACCGGCGTGATTGCCTTCTGGATGATCTCCCAGAAACTCGGAGGCCTCGCCGCCGCGAGCCAGGCGGTCCTTGATAGCGAATTCGCCCGCCCCCGCGCCGCCCGCGAGTTGCTGATCGCGGGCATGATGCCGGTTGTCTTTATCGTCGCCGCGTCCGCGGTCTCCCTCGTGGCCGTTTCTCTGCTCACTGCGAGACCTTCCGACGCTACCCTCCGCAAGTTTTTCTGAATGGATTGGGCGAGTGAGAGCACCGAGACTGAAGATGAGGATTTCAACTTTTATGATCACACGACTATTCCCCAACTTTCTCGGCAGCAAGAACGCGCGCGAGGTCAACCGCATCCGCGCGATTGTTGCCAGGATCCACAAAAGCGAGGACGCGCTCCGGCAGGAGAACTCCGCGAAACATCTGGATCTGACCGCGGGATGGAAAAACCATCTCGCCCGTTATCATCCGCTCGTCGCGCCGGCGAATCATTTGATTGAGGCGATGGATGCGGAATCCCTACTTGCCACGGCGGAGGCCGTGGAAACGAGGCTGGCGGCGCTGCGGTCGGAATTCTCCGCGTTACCGGCAAGTGTCGAAGCCACCGTGTCCTCGATTGATGCTGCGAAAGAAGCGTTCGCCCGGATCGAAGACCGGTTTGCGAAAGCGAGGGCGAAATATCTGGAGAGTATCCTCCCCGAAGCCTATGCGGTGGTGAAGAGTGCCGCGCGCCGTCTCTGTGGCAGTGAAATCCTCGTCAACGGCCAGCCTTTGAAATGGGAGATGGTTCACTTCGATGTGCAACTCATCGGTGGGGTCGCGCTGCATCGCGGGATGATCGCGGAGATGCAGACCGGGGAAGGAAAAACCCTCGTGGCCACCCTGCCGGTTTTCCTCAACGCGCTCACCGGGCTCGGGGTGCATGTCGTCACGGTGAATGATTACCTCGCGAAACGTGATTCGGAGTGGATGGGTGCCTTGTTCCGCTCGCTTGGACTCACGGTGGGTTGCCTTACCAATCAGATGCCTCCGCAACAGCGCCGGGGCGAGTATGCCTGCGACATCACCTACGGCACCAATTCCGAGTTCGGCTTCGACTACCTGCGCGACAATGGAATCGCCACCACCCGCGGAGAGCAGGTGCAGCGTGGCCATTATTTCGCGCTGATCGATGAGGTTGATTCGATCCTCATCGACGATGCCCGCACACCGCTGATCATTTCCGGACCCGCCCCGAAGCCCTCCCACGAGTTGGTCGTGCACAAGGTGTCCGTGGAGCAATTGGTCAAGCGCCAGACGGCGCTTTGCAATGCCTACGCCGAAGAAGCGAAAAAGTCATTGGACGCGGGAGATATGGCAGCGGCTGGACTGGCCCTCTATAAACTGAAACTCGGGCAGCCACGCAACCGGCGGCTCCTTCGGTTCATGGAGGATCCCGAACTCCGGCGCTTGTTGCAGAGCACCGAACTCAAGTTCCAAAAGAACAACCTCAAGCTCAAGGACGAGCTCTATTTCGCGATCGATGAAAAGAAACAGGATGCCGATCTAACCGAGAAAGGGCGCGTTCAACTCGCTCCGGGCGATCCTGATTCTTTCACGCTGCCCGACCTCGATGTCAACATCTCCGGGGAAACCGAGGCCATGATGAGCGAGCGGGCGGCGAAAATCCATCACATCGCCCAGCTTCTCAAGGCCTACTGCCTTTACGAACGGGATGTCCATTACGTCGTGAGGGATGGAAAGGTCACGATCATCGATGAGAGCACTGGCAGGGAAATGGCCGGCCGCCGTTGGTCCGACGGTCTCCATCAGGCAGTAGAAGCCAAGGAGAACGTCGCCATCGAAAGGGAAACCCGGACCTACGCCACGGTCACGATCCAGAACTACTTCCGGATTTACGAAAAACTCGCGGGCATGACCGGCACGGCGGAAACCGAGGCGGCGGAGTTCCATGATATCTATCAACTGGATGTGCTGCCAATCCCCACCAATCTGACCAATATCCGGATCGACGGGAACGACCGGATCTTCAAGACACGGCGGGAGAAGTTCAACGCGGTGGTCCAACGCATTTCGGAATCCAATTCGACCGGACAGCCGGTGCTCGTCGGCACCGCATCCGTCGATGCCTCCGAAACCCTTTCCAGAATGTTGAAGCGCGCGAAGATCGGGCACGCGGTTCTCAACGCCAAGTTTCACGAGCAGGAGGCGGAAATCGTTTCGAAGGCCGGGCAACGGAACGCGGTGACCGTTTCCACCAACATGGCAGGGCGGGGGACCGATATCGCGCTGGGCGAAGGCATTGCGGCGCTGGGCGGCTTGTTCGTGATCGGAACGGAACGGCATACCTCGCGGCGGGTGGATCGGCAGCTTCGCGGGCGTTGCGCGAGGCAGGGGGATCCGGGCAGGTCCGAGTTCTTCATTTCGCTTGAGGATGATCTGATGCGGAACCATGCCGCTCCCGACCAGATGGCGGCGCTCATCGAGCGGGCGGGAAAGCGCCAGTCGCTTGGCGGGCTGGTAGAGAACGCCCAGAAACGGGTCGAGCAACGCGACTATCAGGCCCGCAAGCAGGTGCTTGATTTCGACGACGTGATGAACATGCATCGCGGCATTGTCTATGGCCTGCGCAACGAGGTTCTTTTCGCCGGCGACACGCGCAAGCTGATCGACGATCTTGTCGAGGAGTCGGTCGCCGCGGGGGTGGCGAATCATCCGCCCGAGGGCGATCCCCATCAGCCGGACCATGATGACCTGCATCGATGGATTTCGACGATGCCCGTTGCCATATCAACGGAGGAACTGAGTTCCTGCGACCCAGCCGGGTTGATCACATTGCTCGCTGCGCGAGTGAGGGAATCCTATTTCGGGCGAGTGAAGGATTTGCCCATGGAGTTGCTCGACCAGGAAGAGCGGCGGGCGATCCTGTTTGCCATCGATGATCAATGGCAGGAACACCTTGAACGGATGGAGGAGCTGCGTGAAGGCGTGTTCCTACGTGCCCAGGGCCAGAAGGATCCGCTGGTCGAATATAAGAACGAGAGCTATGTGTTGTTCACCGGTTTGATGGAATCCATTCACCGGGAGGCTCTGCAGAACCTGTTCCAATCCGCAAGCGGCCTCGGACGATTCGTTCGGCAGATGCGGGATTCCGCTGGAACACCGCCACGTGATGGAGACCCACATAACCCGCGGCTTGAACTGAATCTCCAGAGCGAGCCAGGTGGAAGTTCTCCGGAGCCTGGAGCCAGCAGACCGCGTCGGAACTCGCCTTGCCCTTGTGGGTCCGGGAAGAAATACAAGCAATGTTGCGGGAGATATGCGTAGGTTTCGCGATCGTGACCGTCGAGCAATTCCCCGTCTTGTCGCCGCCGCGCAGCGGGAAGAGCTGGGACGTGGGGCTGTCGGATGTCGCGTTACCAAAGCAATCCATTCACGCATTTCATCCGCATTCGGTCCCGGCTCAGCCCGGGCGAAACGGAAATCTCCAGCGAATTGACTTTCCAACCCGCCGTCACCGCATTAGGTCCGCTGCTTCATGACACTGCTTGTCCTTTATATCCTCCTCGCCCTTGTTGTCTCGTTCATCTGTTCGATTCTGGAGGCGAGCTTGCTTACGATCACCCCGTCCGCCATCAACAGCGCCAAACAGAAGGGCCTCGGCTGGGCCACCCGCATGGAGGCTTACAAGGCAGACATCGACCGGCCTTTGTCCGCCATCCTGACGCTCAACACGGTGGCACACACGATGGGTGCGGCCGGAGCCGGCGCGCAGTATGCCCGCGTTTTTGGGAATACCGGTGAGGCCATTTTTGCCGGCGGGCTCACCCTGGCCATTCTCATCCTTACGGAGATCATCCCGAAGACGCTCGGCTCGCGATATGCGGTCGGGCTGGCAGGGGTTGTTTCCATGATCCTGCCGGTGATGATCACCGGCCTCGCACCACTCGTCTGGTTTTCCCGCCAGATCACCCGGCTCATCACCCCCAGGGGCCACAAGGTGCCCGACATGCACCGCGAGGAACTGCTGGCGATGACCCGGATGGGAGCCGAGTCCGGACAACTGGAGGCGCGCGAAAGCGAGTTCGTCCACAACTTGATCCAGCTTCATTCGATGAAAACATGGGACATCATGACGCCCCGCCCGGTGATCTTCGCTCTGCCCGAATCAATGCCGCTCGTCGAGTTTGTGAAAATCATCGAGGAGAAGCCCTTCAGCCGCATCCCCGTTTACGAAAAGAACCGCGATGAAATCACCGGCTTCGTGATCCGGGGTGAAGTCCTGCTGGCCCATCTCAAGGACACCCACGACACCGGCACTCTCGCGGATGTGAAACGCCCGATGGCAATGGCCGCCGAGCACACGCCGGTGGATGCGCTCTTCCAACGGTTTATCGCCGAACGGCTTCAAATCATTCTGGTGGTGGATGAATTCGGTACCACGGTCGGAATTGTCAGTTTCGAAGATATCATCGAAACCATCTTCGGATTCGAGATTATGGATGAGAAGGACAAGGTGGCGGATCTCCAACACCACGCCCGCAATCTATGGAAAGAGCGGGCCCGGAAAATGGGCATCGAGATAGAAGAGGACGCAAACCTTTCGGATAGCAAGGATTGAGTTGATGAAAGACCCCACTCCAGATCTATGGCACCACCTTCCGGCGGATGAGGCGGCGACCCAACTGGGCAGCGATCCGGACACGGGACTTGCGGATCCGGAGGTGGAGGAGCGCTCGCGGAAATACGGACCGAATCGGATGACCGGGCGGAAACGCCGCGGTGCATGGCTTAGTTTTCTTCTGCAGTTCCACCAGCCGCTCATTTACATCCTGCTGGTCTCCGCGCTGATCACCGCGATGTTGGACAAATGGGTGGACGCCGCAGTGATCTTTGCCGTCACCGTCGCGAACGCCGTCATCGGTTACCTGCAGGAGGCCAAGGCCGAGAAAGCGATCGACGCGCTGGCGCAAATGGTCGTCACCGAGGCTATGGTGAGGCGGAACGGCGAAAAGCTCCGCATCCCGTCGGACCAACTTGTGCCGGGAGATATCATTCTGCTTCAATCCGGCGACCGGGTTCCGGCCGATCTGCGGCTGTTTACCGAGCGCAATTTACAAATCGAGGAGGCCGCCCTGACCGGTGAGTCCGTGCCGGCCGAAAAGCAGAGCGATCCGCTTCCCGCCGATACGATTCTCGCCGAACGCACCAACCTCGCCTTCACCGGCACCCTCGTTACCCATGGCCAGGGCGAAGGCGTGGTCATCGCCACCGGCAACCAAACCGAAATGGGCCGCATCGCCGACATGATCGGCGACGCCGACGCCTTGCAAACGCCGCTCACCCGCAAGCTCGCCCGTTTCAGCCGCCTGGTGATGTATGCCATTCTCGCCCTCGCCGCGGTGACATTCATCATCGGTCTCGTGCGCGGCGGCTCGTGGCCGGACATGTTCATGGCAGCCATCGCGCTGGCCGTGGGTGCGATCCCCGAGGGCCTGCCCGCGGCGGTCACCATCACGCTTGCCATCGGAGTCCGGCGCATGGCCCGGCAAAGCGCGATCATCCGCAACCTCCCGGCCGTGGAAACGCTCGGCAGCACCACGGTCATTTGCTCGGACAAGACCGGCACGCTCACGCAAAACCAGATGACCGTGAGGGAGATCCATGCCGGCGGGCGTCTCTATCATGTCAGCGGCAGCGGCTACGAATCGGAGGGCGAAATCCATTTCGAAGAGGAGCCGGTCATCGTCGGCGAGAATGTCGCGCTCATCGAAACTCTCGGCGCCGGTTTGCTTTGCAACGATTCCCAGCTTGTCCGCGAAGACCATGGCAAGACCAGCGTGCAGGGCGATCCCACCGAAGCTGCGTTGATCGTCGCGGCGCGCAAAGGCGGGCTTTCCGAAGACGAGCTGGAATCGCGGATGCCGCGCATCGAGACCATTCCGTTTGAATCGGAATACAAATACATGGCCACGCTCCATGGGGCCGGGCATGCGCCGAGAATGATCTATATCAAAGGCGCGGTCGAAGCGCTGATCGACAGGTGCTCGCACGTCCTCGACGAAAGCGGCGAACTCACTCCGGTCGCGAAGGAGCAGGTCCTGCGCGACGCCGAGGCCATGGCGGCGCGGGGTTTGCGCGTGCTCGCTTTCGCCCGCCGGGAAATGCCCGCGGCCCACGACGAACTGGAGCACGAACATGTCGCCACCGGCCTGACTTTCCTCGGTCTCCAGGGCAAGCTCGATCCGCCGCGCCCCGAGGTCATCGCCGCGGTGGCCAAATGCAAGTCCGCCGGCATCCGCGTGAAAATGATCACCGGCGACCACGTTCTGACCGCCAAGGCCATCGCTGCGAAGATCGGCCTCGACGACGGAGAAGAGGTCGCCGCCTTCACCGGCCGTGAATTGGAAAAACTCAGCGACGAGGAACTGGCCGACGCCGCCGATCGCGCCTCGGTTTTCGCCAGGGTCGCTCCCGAGCAGAAACTTCGTCTCGTCAAGGCGCTCCAGTCCCGCGGTCACATTGTCGCCATGACGGGCGACGGGGTGAACGACGCGCCCGCGCTCAAGCAGGCCGACATCGGCATCGCCATGGGAGTCACCGGCACGGACGTCGCCAAGGAGGCGGCTGACATGATCCTGACCGACGACGATTTCGCCTCCATCGAGGCCGCGGTGGAGGAGGGCCGCGGGGTTTTCGACAATCTCACCAAGTTCATCACCTGGATACTCCCCACCAGCGCCGGCCTCGCGTTGATCCTGCTCGTTGCCATCATTTTAGGCGTCCCGCTGCCCGTGCTGCCGACCCAGCTTCTCTGGATCAACCTGGTCACCGCCCTTTTGCTCGGGCTGGTCCTGGTGATGGAACCGAAGGAAGCGGATCTCATGAAGCGGCCGCCGCGAGACCCCGCCAAACCGCTGCTCACTTTCGCCCTGCTCATGCGCACGAGCCTGGTGACCCTGATCTCGCTGGTCGGCGCGTTCGGTCTTTTCTGGTGGGAGACGGGCGCGGCGGGCGCGAGTCTCGCCGAAGCCCGTTCCGCCGTAGTCAACGTGGTCGTGATGGTGCAAACCTGTTATCTGTTCAACTGCCGTTGCCGCACCCGCCCGGTGTTTGTCATCGGGGTTTTCTCAAATCCATGGCTGATTGCTGGCGTCGCCGTCACCTGGCTCGCACAGGCCGCCTTCACCTACTTGCCGGTGATGAACCACCTCTTCCACACAGCTCCGGTGCGGGCGGAGGCGTGGCTCTATATCGCCGGCGTCGGCGCGGTTACCTTCGCCGTGGTCGAATTGGAGAAATGGCTGAGATTCCGGAAGCATTGACTCAATTGCTGGACCCACTCCTTCCCCAGCCCAAGGGTGTCAAGGATGGGGAAGGGATGAAATCCTACTAATATTCCTACGTGCCCAGGTTCAGAAGGATCCGCTCGTGGAATACAAGAACGAGAGCGATGTGCTATTCATCGGTTTGATGGAATCCATTCGCCGGGAGGCTCTTGTTCCAATCCGCAAGCCGCCTCGAAAGATTCCTTCGGCTAATGCGGGATTCCGCCGGAACACCGCCACGTGATGGAGACCCACACAACCCGCGGCTTGAATTGAATTTCCAGCGCTATCCAGGTGGAAATTCTCCGGTGAGTGTGCTTCTTCTCCGGACTGTGTGCCAGCCATCAGCTCCCGGAACAAAAATGTATTCCCTTTTCTTAAAAAACGGATTACCTTGCCCGCATGGCTGACAGCTACACAATAAAGACCGCACAACAAAAGCTCTCGGCCTTGGTGGAGGAAGCCGCCGACCATCCGGTGACGATCACCAAGCAGGGGCGCGCCGTGGCGGTGCTGATTTCGATCGAACGGATGGAGGCCATTGGCGAGACCATGGAACTCCTGGCCGATCCGAAAGCGATGTCCGCGATCCGTAAACACCGCGAGGGTTCGTCGAAATACCATAATGTCTCCGCACTCGACGAGATATGATCACCGTCCGGATTCAGGATGAAGTGGTGGACTATCTTCGCCGTTTGGCCCCGCAACCCCGCCACGCGCTGCGCCTGGCCATCAAGGATCTGGCACATGAAAAAGGCGACATCAAGGCGCTCACGGATGAGCTGGAAGGCTTCTACCGCCTGCGGGTCGGTTCGCATCGGGTCGTTTTCGAATACCAAATCATTGAAAGCGGCCGGGTGATCACCTGCGTATTCGCCGGCCCGCGCAAATGGATCTACGAGGTGTTCCAAAGCAGGTTGCTGGAGTGATGCTACCGGACTGCGGAGGCCGTCTAGGATGAATGAGGGTTGATTGGACAGCGGATGAGCAACTGTCGGATCTCCTCCTTCGGCTTGTTTCAAAATTTCCCCAGGCCCTCCAGCGTCTCCAGGATCTCCGCGACTTGCTGGGTGCGTTTGGTATCTTTTCTCCTCGGCGGCGCGGGCGTGGTTGAGGGCGAAGAGGCGGGTGAGGAGTTCTTCACGTGCCTGTTCGCTCTTGTCTTGCCGACTTGTGTCTCGACCGCAAGGTCGCCCCAGCCGTAGGCTTCGAGGACGCCAAGTGATGGTGCTGGTGATGCAGTTGCCGTCCGGGGTGCGGATGCTGAAGATGACCGGAGTTCAAGATTCATTGCTTCGGCCGCAGAAGAGGGATCACTTTGCGCCTCGATTTTCGGTAAATGACAAAATCCGAATCCAGCGTCATCACTTCGGAGTCTTCATGAATCTCAGCCATTCTGACCAGGCAAGCATCTGCCAGTGACATCGGAATGTTGCGGTAGGTTTTCATCAGGTGCTGGATCGCCAGGATTTCCTTCGTAAGCGAGAAATCCGGCACCACCAAACCGCGGCTGATTAGATTGAGTAAGCCATCCGGGTCGATTCCACCGCGTCGCAATAGGAAGAGTGATTCGGCGATCACGGCCTCGCACGTGAGCAGAGGTCGGGAGATCCGCATGAACGATTCCTTTGCCCATGCGTGATTCCGGTCACTTCGGTCCAGATACGCAACCAAGGGGCCGGTATCAACGACGATCTCGCTCACGAGCCGAATCCTTCAAGGTACTTCGGATTGGACGCCAAATCCTCAAGCCCGCTGGACTTCTTGCCACACAGATCGGAGCTTTGATCATAGAGGCTGGGCGGAGATTTGCTGGCGATGACTTCGAGCTTTTCCTCCAATGCCTCGCGAAGCAATGCCGAACGACTGGTCCGCTTGGCGCAGGCGACGGCATCCATCCGGGCAACCAGTTCCTCAGGGATTTTCAGAGAAATCGTTATCATACTTGAATGGTATTACCAAATTCACAGAATGGCAATACCGAATTGATCCTCCGCACCAATATGCCGATGCCGTCCTCGGCCGGCTCCAACGGCGGCAGCTTGCGCGGGGAAAGCCTCACTCGCCCGAAGGGCCTCCATTTCAAAAAGATCGCCCTGCCACCATTCCACCCCGGCCGCGGCGCGAGATCGCAGGCTGTCACCGGGGCCTTGGGAAAAAGCCGCGGCAGCTTTCCGTACAGCTGCCCGTCCCCCGCGCCGCTCTCCATGATCCCGAATTTCGCCGCCGCCGGAAACGCCGTCGCCGTCGCGCACACCCAGCGCTCGTTGCCCATCAGGAAATTGATCCGCCGCAAGTCCCGCCGGCTCCGCCGCGCCGCCGGATCGTCCGCCGGCAAATGGTCCAGCATCTCCGGGATCACCACACGTGTCTTCTTCTGTTTTCTCATGGAACTGCGAGGGACTGGTCCGGTGGAGCCCCCCCACTACGAGGCATCGCTTGGATTCAGTTGATAGCGCAACAAGCAGCCGACACCTCCGTGGGAATTGAGGAGTTCGTCCCCCTCGCACACCTCGATGGCGATCTCCAGTGAAGTCGCCATCCGTACCAGATCCTCGCGAACGGGATGGGGTAGTTCCTCGGAGATCACCAACTCAGACGCGGCGCCGTATTGCATAGCGTGTCGAGTGGCCTCGATACCTATGACGGCGAGGCCACCGCGGCACAGCTGCTCATGGAGTCTCTCCACGGTCCCGCGGGATTCGTTTTGCTCGACCTCGATGAAGGTCTCGATGGCATCTTCCAAAACGTCGGAATAATCAGTTCCGTTCGGAGCACGCATGACGGTGTCCGCCACGCGGGATTCGAGATCTTTCGGCAAGGCGGCGCGCAAGGCGTTCACGTGGCGCGGATGGCCGGCCAGGATCAGATGGTTCAGCCCC
>JBBSJY010000069.1:0-19887 GCA_038256845.1 Verrucomicrobiales bacterium
CGCTTCGTCAGCTCGCCTCCCGGGTTCCGGCCTTTGCAACTGAATGGAGGTTCGGTGAGGATCACTTCGTTCGCTTCCGATCTGCGGCAGGGCGGGATCATCGACGTTTCAGGAGGTGTCTGGGTGACTTCGAGAAACGAGGTCCAATACGGCCGCGGCGGCTCACTGACCGTCAGCGCGGGCAAAGACGTGAATCTCCCGTCCCTGCTGGGCGGCACCCTCGGACTGGGTGCGACTCTTTCCGGTTTCTCGGGCGGGGCGGGCGGAAGCCTTTCACTAACCGCTCCTGCCATCCAGGTGGGCGGGGCGACCGCGCCTGACGGGGTGACTCTGCTGGACGAAACGTTTTTCAACAGCGGCGGGTTCGGTAGTTTCCAGATCAGATCGTCGGGGCTCGCCTCTGCGACTCCCGGAGAGTTCGTGACGGGAATCGTGATCGACTCATCTGCGCGGGTCAGACCCGAGGTCAGCTCCCTTCTGGCGGAGACCACCGGTTCCAAGCTCAGGATTGGAAAGGTAACCCTGGCGGAAGGCGTGCGGCCTGCGGCTTCGCTTTCCTTCTCGTCCGAAGGGGCGGTCAATAATTTCGCCGGAGTTCTTCTCGGTCGGGGCGATACCCTCGCCGAGGCGGGTTCATCGATCATCACCGACGGTAAAGGTTCCGTTTCTTTCTCCGGGCAGACCGTCACCTTGTTAGGAAATGTGAGCACTCCGGGCGGCTCCATTACGGTTTCCGGAGCCGGGGCATTTCCGTCCAACAACTCCCAGACGCTGCTGCCGACCGTGATGATCGGTTCCTCCGCAATCCTGGATGCAAGCGGCAAGGTGCTCCTGATCCCGAATGCTCTGGGCCTGCGGCAAGGCCAGGTGCTCGCAGGAGGATCCATCACGCTTGCGGGGAACATCGTGGCTGAAAGTGGTGCGATCCTCAATGTTTCAGGGAAATCAGGAGTCTTTGACCTGCCGCCCACGTCGGCATCCCTGGGCCCGGTCGAGATCAATTCGACCAACGGCAGGGCGACGGTGCCGGTGCGCGTGGACTCCAACGGCGGAATCATCACCCTGAAGGGGGCGCAGATGCTTTATTCCGAAGCTCGGATGCTCGGCCTGGCCGGAGGTAAATCGGCCACCGGTGGCTCGGTGAGCGTCTCCTCCGGCCGCTCCGTCACCATCGGGACCGCCTTCACGACCGCCGACGCGAATCTGGTCGTAAGGCAGGACGGATCGCTGGTGCCGGTGAATTTCGCAACCGTCGCGCCTGGTACTCCCTTGTCCGGGACCGATGGCGGAGTGCTTGAAGGAATCGGGACATTCAATGTCTCCACCTTGGTCGGCGGCGGCTTCGACTCTTTGAAACTCTCGGGCAACCTGAAATTTGACGGAGATGTGGCGATTCATCTTCCAGGGTCCGTCAGTCTTGCATCGGGAGGAGTCATCTACGGAGGCGGATCCGTCACGGTCTCCGGACGGCATGTGGCGATCGGGAAATCCTTCGCCACTCCGAAACTGGCGACGGATGAGGAAATCCTGTTCACCCGGCAGGATGAGCTTGGCAACATCACCCCGTATTTCTTCGCCCCGACTGCCGGAGCCGGCACATTCGCGATTACCGCGGACTTGATCGATGTGGGCAGCCTTTCGCTGCAAAATATCGGTGCCACGACGCTGTCTGCCGGGGCCGGTGAGATTCGTGGAAACGGCAATCTCAGCGCGGCAGGAAGACTGAATCTGAAAGCCGGTCAGATCTATCCGACCACTGCGGGATCCTTCAACATCTTCGTTCACAGCATGACCGATCCGGCGGGAAATATCCTCAACGGGTCGATCACGGTTCGTCCCGGCAAGCGCGGTAAACTGCCGCTGTCGGGAGGCGGGACTCTGGGTCTCTATGCGGGCGAGATCGACCATGGGGGCACGCTCAGAGCACCGATCGGGACAATTAACCTCGGATGGGATGGCACCGGAACCGCTCCTCTTGATGCCATCGCCGGGTCCACGGCTCCGACGCCCGTCACCCGGTCACTCACGCTTTCCTCGAAATCGGTCACCTCGGTTTCGGCGGTTGATCCGATCACCGGTAAAGCCGTCGTCATCCCATACGGCATCAGCCTCGACGGATCGTCGTGGATCGACCCGGCCGGTAACGATATCACGGTGTCCGGCCCCCCTGCGAAGGAGGTCAATCTTTCGGCGAAATCCATCACGACCGAGAAAGGATCGAAAATCGACATCCGCGGTGGCGGTGACCTGTATGCCTATCGATGGATATCCGGCAGCGGAGGCACCAAGGATATCCTCGATTCATCCTCCAGTTTCGCAGTCTTACCCGGGTATGACTCCCTCGCCGCGCCCTTCTCGGCATTCAATGACCGTCCTACGGCCGACAACCTCGGCGGCGCGGACGGCTATGTGAACTCGTCGCTGAAAGCCGGCGATCAAATCACGTTTGGCCCGGGAGCGGGCCTGCCACGAGGCACCTACACGCTTCTGCCCGCCCGCTATGCCCTCTTGAAAGGAGCGTTTCTGGTCACTCCCGTTTCTGGATCTTCAGTGAATGCGACTCAGAATCCAGAAGGAGCGAGCATCGTCTCAGGCTATCGGGCTAACAGTCTTGACCCAGCCCGCGACGGCGTGACCTCGATCAGCCGCTTTGAAATCGCTCCGCGGGAGGTCGTCAGAAAAAGGGCCGAGTATCAGAATCTTTTCGCTAACACAGTCCTCAAGGATGCGGCGTTGGCCCGTGATCTCAGCGTTCCGCGGCTCCCGGAGGACGCGGGCTACATTTCGTTCACCTCTACCGAATCGATGGCGCTTCGAGGAGAAGTGAATTCCCTCATCACCGACGAAGGACGAGGAAGCCTGATCGATATCAACAGCGCATCGGACATCCTGATCAATCGGTCCGGAAAGGGCGGGGGGATCCCTGGCCAGTTGGTCCTGAGCACGCGTTTGATCAATAGTTTCGCTGCCGACAGCCTGCTCATCGGAGGAACGCGAACACTTACATCCGCGGGCTCGCAGGTATCGGTGAATACCGGTGCCATCGAGGTGAATACCGCTGGTTCGGTGCTCAAGGGATCTGATATCATTCTGGTAGCCGACGAATCCATCAATATCATTGCAGGTTCGAAAATCCGCGGAACTGCGGGGGCTTCCGATCCTGGGAATTTGATGGTGGGAGATTCGTCAATCGCTGGCAGCGGTGATGGGGTGCTCGTCCGCGCGAGCGGCAGTGCGGGTGGCTCGGTCATCCGTAGCGGCATCAGCTCGTCGGCGATCCCCAATTTGGTGATCGGGGCTAACGTAAGCTTCGAGGCGGTCGCATTGACGTTGGATTCGACTTTCTCCAGCTTGTTCGAGCCCTCGGCTCGCCTGGATGCGAGTGATGTCACGCTGGGGAGCGGCCGCATCAGCCTTGCCCTTGACGCTCCTGGCGCGCTGCAACCTGGATCCGGGCTCGTTCTCAATAAAGGCTTATTAAACACGCTGCGAAGCAGCACCGAATCCCTGACTCTGCGGAGCTACTCCAGTCTCGACATCTATGGTTCTGGAGACGTGGGTGGAGGAGCCTTCAATAAGCTCACACTGCAAGCGGCGGAGGTGAGAGGCTTTAATCAAGACAGTGGTGTCGTCCGCTTCCAAGCAGGATTCCTTTCAATCAATAACAGCACGGGTTCAGCGCTTCCCAGCGCGATTACAAATCCATCCCGCGGCACCATTCAATTCCAAGCCGGTCAGATCCGGTTGGGTGCGGGTGAGATCGGAATCGCTGGATTCGACTCATCCGTCCTGAGCGCGCAACAACGTGTCTATTTGGCGGGAAGCGGAAGTATGACCCTGCAGGACGGCTCCTTCAGTATCGTCAGTCCCCTCACGACGGGAGCGAGTGCCGTGAATTACACGATCCAGTCGGCGGGCGGGTTAAGTCTCACTCGCGGATCCGGGGGAAATGGGCCAGCTTCGGGAGGAGGCCTTGGAACTTCGCTCACCCTCATCGGGACCGAGATTTCTATCAATTCAGACATCGCTCTTTCTTCAGGAAGCCTGACGCTGCGGGCCACTACTGGCGATTTGATTCTCGGTGACCATTCCGATGCCACGATCCGATTGGACGGCACTGCCGTCAGTCTGTTGGACGTTACGCGATTCACGGACGCCGGTAGCATTAACCTGACTTCCGAAAAGGGTGATGTGGTGATCGGCGGACGCGCCACGGTCTCAGTCTCCGCAAACGCTGGCGGGGGTGATGCCGGAAGTCTGAAGATCCTCGCTCCCCAAGGGACCTTCATACTCAGCGGGAATATCAATGGGGCCGCGAGAAATGGGAACACCACCGGATCATTCTCGCTTGATGCGCTTTCGTTGCCGGGCGGATCGCTTGCCCCGCTTGATCGGATACTCAACTCGGGTGACTTCCTCGCGAGCCGCGATTACCGGGTCCGCACCGGAGACTTGACGATTTCTGGGAGTGCCATCTCCGGCATTTACCGGGCAGCGGCCGATCACGGCGATATCGCCGTCACCGGATCTATCAACGCCTCGGGAAGATATGGCGGAGTCATCGATTTGAAAGCTTACGGAAACCTCACGCTTGCCTCGGGAGGTTCCCTGGATGCGTCGGGTTCGCGATTCGACGCTTCCGGTAAGGGCGGCGCTGTCACGTTGGAAGCCGGAAACCAACGCAGCGGAACATTGGATTCCACGAGTGTTCTTTCGTTGCAAACGGGATCGGTGATCAATCTATCAGTCGCCGCGGATCAAGCGGACAGCCAATCCTCAGGACATTTTACGGGGACGCTTCACTTGCGGGCGCCCCGCACCAGCGACAACCGGGATCTCCAGATCGATCCCATCGGTGCAACCATCAACGGGTCTTCCTCCATCATTCTTGAAGGAGTCAAACATTACGCACTCACCGGCACGGGGACGATCACTACGACGCTCCAGAATACGATTCGAAACGAAGCGAACAGTTTCCTTGGAACAGCAGGCACCACGACGGCGACTTACACCGCGATGCTGAATCGCCTGACGTCCATCCAGACCGGGCTCGACCTCATCCTCGCTCCGGGGGCGGAAATCTATAACTTGAATGGAAATCTCACGCTGGGAACGACTGCATCTCGATCCACGAGTGACTGGAATCTGGCAACCTGGCGTTTCGGTCCGCGAAGCACCGCCGGTGTTCTTACGCTGAGAGCCTCGGACAACCTTGTGTTCTTCAACGCATTGAGTGACGGCTTTAACGGGGGAAGCAGCCTGTGGCTGTCGCCCCTCCTAGCCTACAATCCTCTACTTCCGGTCAATTCACAGTCTTGGAGTTTCCGCCTGACCTCCGGAGCGGATCTGTCCGCTTCCAGTTTCCGAGCCACCCGCTCTATTTCTGAGCTGGGTTTAAACTCGGGCATGCTCGATCTAGGCAAAAATGCCGGTGCCGGGATCGTATCAGGAGGAGCGAATGCGAGCACATCCACGCTGATTTCGAATCTCTATCAAGTCATCCGGACCGGGTCGGGAGATATCGACATCCAAGCCGGGCGGAGTTTCCGGCTGCTGAATCCGTTCGCATCGGTTTACACAGCCGGAACCCAGGTGGTGGAACCTACCAAGGTTATTCAGTCCGGGGATTTTTCACTTCCCATACTCAATGCGAATGCCTCTCAGGGAACTCTCGGCGGCAATCAGCAAAATTACGCTGCCTACTACAGCATGGCCGGAGGAAACGTTTCCATCTCGGCCGGTCAGGATCTTGAGCGGAAGACCCAGAACAATACGGGCTTGATCGACGATTCCTCACGACAGCTCCCCAACAACTGGCTTTACCGCCGATCCTATGTGGGATCCGACGGCAACTATGGAAGGATCGCCATCGGGTCCGGATTCCAACCGGTGATCGATCTATCCGCTTCGACCACCTGGTGGGTTGATTTCAGCAACTTCTTCCAAGACGTCGGCGCGCTTGGCGGCGGGAATGTCACATTGAATGCCGGAGGAAGCGTACGGAATATCGGAGCCTCCATCCCTACCAATTTTCGTTCGGCCAGTGGCAGACCTTCCGCAAACACCTCGATCGAACTCGGCGGCGGAAATCTGAAAGTGACCTCTGGAGCAGACATCAGCGGCGGCGTCTATTATGTCGAACGGGGTGTCGGCGTGTTGAAGGCCGGAGGCTCCATCACCACCAACTCCACCCGCTCGCCATCCTTCGGTCTCGTCGGCAACCTCAATAATCCGGACGCCGCGCGTCTTGATTCGCAGACATGGTTGCCCACCACGCTTTTCGCTGGAAAATCATCGTTTGATTTGATGGCGGCAGGCGATCTCATTCTCGGACCGGTCGGCAACCCTTTCGTGCTCCCGCAGGGAATAGGCAATCGATTCTATTATAAGACCTACTTCTCGACCATCTCGCCAGAGAGTTCGGTCTCTGCCATATCACTGGGCGGCGATGTCCAATACCGGAATTCCGCAACGCTGCCGAATCTCAATTCCGCCCAGCCCATGCTTCAGATATGGCATGAAACCCAACTTCGCTACGCGGGCAATTCCTCCACTACCTCGTGGCTGCAACCATGGTTGCGTCTCGCGGAGACAAACGTCACCCCCTTTGGGCCGGTCTGGTCTCTCTCCGCGTCGTCGGTGTCCCTCACCTCCTTGGTAGGCGACGTCAATCTAGCCGGAAATCTCACGACTTCCCCGGCTGCGAATGGGCAGATCGAGATCGTCGCCAGAGGCGCGATCAACGCATTGCAGCCCACGGGCTTTTCCAATATTCTCGTCTCGGGTGCCTCCACCCGCAGTTTGACGTCATCGGTGATCAATCTTTCCGATGCCAATCCTGCCAACCTTCCCTCCATTTTCCAGCCGCTCACCGTCGTGAACGTGACACCGGTAGGTGCATCCATCAATAGTGAGACCGTTCCTGGATTCATGCAGGCTCTTGGCATCCAGCTCAACGACTCCGGATCATTCACCGGCTCAGATGCGGTTCTTCAAACCCGCCAAGGCAGGCATACGCCGGGAGGGCTTCATCGTGATGACAAGGAGCCCCTTCGTCTTTACGCGCTTGAGGGAGATATCTCCGGACTCACGCTTTTCTCCGGCAAGGAGACCCGGATCTCTGCTGGAAATGATATTACGGACATCGGCTTCTATATTCAAAACCTCTCCAGGAACGATACCTCGGTGGTCACCGCCGGACGCGACATCGTCGCGTTCAACTCGAACAGCCCACTGCGGGTAGAATCGGTTTCCAACGGCAACGCCCTGGCTCTCGGACAAACCGTTCTTTCGGGAGATATACAAATCTCAGGGCCCGGACAGATCCAAGTCATCGCCGGGCGGGACATCGATCTTGGAACAGGATCGAATAATGCCGACGGCACCGGGACTGGAATCACATCGATCGGAAACAGCCGCAATCCGTTCCTTTCCTCACAAGGCGCGAATCTTGTGGTGGGTGCCGGGCTTGGTACGGCTTTGACTCTCGCATCGAGCAGTCTCGATCTGGAATCCTTCATCACGGACTATGTGACGACGGAAGACGGCCTCAAACACCTAAAGAAAATCGCTCCTGGCGTGGACTTCGAAGCGCTGACCTCCGAAGAACAGGCCAGACTGGCCGTCGAGGTGTTCTATCAGGTTCTTCGCGATACGGGCCGTAATTTCAACAATCCAGAAAGTCCTGGCTATCTCCAGTACGATTCGGGTTTTGACGCAATCAAGGCTCTTTTCCCTGAAAATGTCGCATGGTCCGGAAACATCCTCACCCAAGGCCGCGACATTCGAACCAAAAGCGGTGGTAACATCGATATCATCAGCCCGGGCGGCGGCGTTGCCATGGCGGAATCGACCATCGGCAATCCGCTCGCACCGCCTGGGATCATCACGGAAAGCGGCGGCAATGTATCGATTTTCGCAAATGACAGCATCAGCATCGGTATCGGTCGGATCTTCACTCTCCGCGGTGGTGATGTGATGATCTGGTCTTCAACAGGTGACATCGCAGCGGGTTCCTCATCCAGAACCGTCCAGTCAGCTCCACCCACGAGAGTGGTTATCGATCCTCAGAGCGCCGAAGTGGCCACCGACCTCGCCGGTTTGGCGACAGGTGGTGGAATCGGTGTCCTCGCAACGGTGAAGGGGGTCGAACCCAGTGATGTCGATTTGATCGCGCCCACTGGGATCATTGACGCTGGTGATGCCGGCATCCGTGTTAGTGGAAATATCAATCTGGCGGCGGTGACGGTCGTGAACGCCGGGAATATCTCGGCCGGGGGGACGAGTACCGGCACGGCTGCGCCGAGTGTCAGCACACCGAGTATCAGCGCAGTCACCACTGCCTCCAACTCGGCTGCCGCCGCCGGGGCTGCCGGGATCCAGCAGACGAATGGCCAGGATACCTCGGGAGCGAATGAAGAGGACGATCAGACTCCTTCACTCATTACGGTGGAAGTGATCGGCTACGGCGGAGGTTCAGATGACGAAGAGGAGAAGGATGAGGAAAACAGGGAAAGCCGATCGGATGAACCGGTTGAAACCCGTGGAGAACCTGTCCGTTAAAGCCATGGAAGCTCGAGCGTGCTTTCAGCCGATCCTGGTTCTTTGCTTCTTACTGGCGTCTGGAAATGCGCAGGAAGTAAAAGTCACCGACGAGGCCGCCCACTGTTATGAGTCCGGCTATGCCCTCCTGACAGGAAACGGAGGGCACACGGATGCTCCGGCCGCCCGGTTAGTTCTGGAACGCGCCGTTGCACTTGGAAACGGTCAGGCGAAGGGCCTCCTCGGTTACATGCTCGCAGAGGGAATGGGCGGCCCTCCCGATCTCCAGCGGGGATTTGGTCTTGTTCAAGAGGCCGCTTCTACTGGAATCGCAAGCGCGAAACTGAACCTCGGCAGCATGTTCGAAAAAGGGCGCGGCACCCAAAAGGACCTGAAACGAGCGGTCGAACTCTATGGACAGGCAGCGGAACAAGGTTCTCTCGACGCTCATTTGCGACTGGCCGATTTCTACTATTTCGGCACGCCTGAAGTGACAACTGACTATCTGCTCGCGCTGCCTCACGTGAAGTTCGCTGCAGCGAAAGGCGTCCCAAGCATGCAGAACCTTCTCGGCGTGATGTATGAATATGGCCAGGGAGTCACTCCTGCCTACAGTGAGGCGCGCATCTGGTATCGGGAAGCCGCGATTCAAGGCGACGCCAAAGGTCAAAGCAACCTCGGTCGCATCATCCGACTGAGACATTCCCGACCTTCCGATCTGGTGGAATCGGCCCAGTGGACGAAGCTGGCCGCCAGCCAAGGAGAGCCCACCGCGAAGGTCGCACTGATTGACTTGGAGAATGGCTTGGATGCCGGTCAGAAGCTTCAGGTGAATCAATTTGTCGCTGCGTTCCGTCCCGTCCCGAGCCCACCCGATCAGTCTAATCAACCTGTTGGAAAACAGTGATTTGGAAGTGTGACGCAGTTGTCACTTCATCCCTCTTTGAAGTTCATGTGGCCGCCGATATCCACTGGGTCGTTCCGGAAAAGGTAAGTGACAATTTGTCGAGCGGCAGATGCCTGTCCTTCCGGAGCACTACCAACAACACCCCATGAAACCATCAAAATATCTACGTGCCGCATGCGCCGGGTTGGCTTTGGCCTCCTCCACCGCAATGGGTGCCTTCACTTTCACTGACGGCGACTTGATTCTTGGATTTCAAGCAACTTCGGGAGAGGGCGCATCGAAGAATCTTTTCTTTAATTTGGGTGCCGGCACCTTTCATCGCGACAATCCCGGCAACAATTTCGGAAATGCCGAGATCGGCAATATCGGCCAGGCGCTCGTCAATGCCTACGGCCCTCTCTGGTATAGCCGCAGCGACGTTTATTTCGGCGTCATCGGTAACCTCAGATCGCTGGGTTTGCCGTTCGCGCCAAATGGTCCAGTGGATGGAGATCCAAACTCGACCTTCTACGTTTCAACACCTGCGGCGACGGTCGCTTCAGGCTCGCTCTACGCCGCGGGCACCTTCGTTCCCGCCAGCCTTCAGAGCACCTCCACCAAACTCAGCGGAATGGAGGAAATCTTCTCATCCCTAACACAGGAAGTGGGAAATACCGTGATTCTCGATCAGTTCGCGAATCCAGTCCAATGGCAAAACGGCTGGACGAAGTGGAATCCGATCTCAAACAACGCCCAGGGAATCGCCTTCGACCTGTTTGGCGGAGGTATACAACAGAACTTCGGCAAAGGCGGCTCCGCTACCTATATCGACCTCCAGCGAGTGCTGCCCACCAACACGGGTGCCGATCCTTCCGGCGTCGTCGGAGGAGGCACCTATGAGACGACGTTCGCAATCTTCTCTAACGGGAGTGTCGGTGCCATTCCCGAGCCTTCCAGCGGACTGCTGGCTCTTGGTGCTGGCCTCGCCCTCGCCTTCCGCCGCCGCCGTGTTGCCTGATGGAAAAAACCGCATCATTTGAACCAAACCAATCAATCCAAGAAAATACCATGAAACTGAAAACCACCATGATCCTTGCCGGCCTCGCGCTTACCGCGTTGAATTCCGGTGCCGCCACCCGCGTCTTCAACTTGACCGGTGCCACCGCCTTCCGTGCGGCAACCAACACCGCCCTCATTTCGATGCTCGGCGGACAGGGCACGACGCAATATGCCTATGTCGGTTCGAGCGTGATCGCCACCAACCAGGCGATCTTTGTGGGAACCCTCCCACAGTTCCCCGGCGATACCATCATCGTCCGGACTTCGACCAGCGGCTCCACGGCCGGCATCGCTTCCCTTGTCCTCAACTCCAACGTCAACTACCTCCCCACCACCACCACGGTTTCGACCGGTGGCACCGTGGTTACCGCCGGCACGGAAGCCGCCAAGGCGCGCTTCGCGTTTTCTGACGTTTCGCAGGACATCTCGAACAATCCGGTTCCCGCGCTGACGGGTGGCGGTGTCGGCATCGTCCCATTTATCTTCGTGGCGCAAGAGGGCGCTCCTGCGGCGGTCACCAACATGACCGACCAACTGCACGAAGCCATGTGGTCCACCGGATCGATCCGCGCTTCTTTCTTCACCAACCTCCCTGCCGATGACAACAAGTTCGCCCTTGCGACCGGCCGGAACAATGGCTCGGGAACCCGCGCTTCGATCCTTGCCGAGACCCAATACGGTCCGTTCACCAGCATCGTACAGTTCGGGTTGGACTTTGGCACCACCCAGGCTCCCAAGTCGCCTCCGTTCGCCGTCACGTCACTTGGCAATGGCGGATTTTCGAGCAACTCGGATGTGAAGAGGGTTCTCGTCGAAGAGCCTGCTGATATCGTGAATGGAAGCAATTTCTTCTTCGTGAGCTATCTGACAGTATCCGACGCGGTCACCGCGACAGGTTATAATGAGGTAACCGGCCTCTCCTCCGGTGGTGAAGGTGCGAAAGCGATGACTTACAATGGCGTGCGTTACTCCGCCGCCAACGTTTACAACGGCTCATACACCCTCTGGGGCTATCAGCAGCTCTATCAGGGTCTTTCCCCGACCGCTGAGGAAAACACGTTTGACACCGCGCTACGCGCCGCGATCGCTCCGATCCTCACCCCTGATATCGGGCTTCCGGAACCCAGCATGCGTGTGATCCGCCAAGGTGGCGACGGCGGCTTGATCGTTCCTAAGCCGTAATCCTCGACATCGTCTGAAATCCTAAACTCCGGATGTCGGCCTGCGGGTCGACATCCGGATATTTCCATGAAAAGTCCACGCTGGTTACCAGGAATTTTGTTACTTGCCCTTGCAGGATGGCTGATCCATCTGACTTGGCGCGAGGGACCGGATCATCATGATTCAAACCACGGACAGACTCACCAAACTTCTCCCACAACGCATAGCCTCGGAAAACCGACGGCATTCCAATCTTTGAAAACAGGACATTCGGCCTCCGGAATCTCAAGAGCCGTGCAGCCTTCGTTTTCATCGCTCCAGAGTGAGAGGGCGATAGTAAACCCTTCACTATCGCCGCATCCCGCCAATCAAGGGTCTTCTCCGTTCCGGGCATCCAATGTCGCAGGGAATGACAAACCCCAGTCAACAGCTTCCGGTTTCCGAGCCAATCATGCAACCCGACTCGCTAACGATCTCGGGGGGGATTTTCTCCCGCACGTGCAGTTGCCACCCACTTCTCAGAAAAGTATATCACAACCGTCGGAGCGGGCAGGCGGCTCGGATTCTGGGTCCTCGCCGAAGAGAATGCCGCAAACTCACGAGTTTCCGGCCGTATGGGCCGATCTTGGCAGACAGTCGGGCATCTCTCCCCCAGATCTCGCCCATATCGACGAAGCGGCGGACGCTCTCAAAACCGCAATAGAGGGCTCCATCCATTCTCCTTCATCTCAAGAATACTCCGAACTATGGAACCAATCGGTCCGCCAGAGCGATCGCTGGTTCAGACTTCGGTTCGGATCGAGGACCTGGATGCGTCATCACATTGCATCTCATCATCTCGCAAGTCCGCAGAACCTCATTCCTGAATGAAGACCATCCCACTCTCACCGCCAACCACATCAATCTCAAACAACCAATCGCTTCCCGTCATGAAACTGAAAATCAAATCCTATTGCCTAATTGCCTCCATCAGCCTCAGCCTTCCCGCATTCGCTGCTCCATTCGCTTTCACCGATGGTGATCTGATTCTCGGCTTCCAAGCTGCGAACGGTGATGGATCTTCGCAGAATGTATTCTTCAACCTCGGTTCTGGAACTGGTTACCGCAATAATGGCAGCCAAGGGGTGCGTGGAAACATCGGCGCCACCCTCTCCACCACCTTCGGCGAGGACTGGTACACGCGCACGAATCTTTACTTCGGAGTGGTTGGCAATCTCAGATCGCTTGGATTGCCGTTCTCACCCAATCCTCCGGTCGATGGGGATCCGAATTCGACATTCTATATCTCCAAGCCTGCGGCCACTCCGGGGGCGGGATTCCTCTATCCAGCTAACAGCTTTGTTCCCGCCAGCCTTCAAAGCTCTTCCACCAAGCTCGGAGGAATGGAAAGCATGGTCGTGACGCTGACTGCCGAAGCCGACGGTTCGGCCGTTCTCGACCAATCCACCCAGACGGTGCAGTGGGAAAACGGTTGGACAAAATGGAATCCTTTCATCGCGCAGCCTGTGGAGCCTGGGCAGGGTGCCGCGTTCGACCTCTTCAATGGCGGCCTCCAACAAAATTTCGGTAAAGGGGGCTCGGCAACTTATGTGGACGTCCAGCGGATTCTCCCGACCAATACCGGAGCGGTTCCAACTGGCGTCGTGGGCGGCGGCACCTACGAAACCACGATCTCCATCTCCCCGACCGGTGTCATTACCTCGTTATCGGCCGCTCCGGCGTCCGCCTTCGATACCTTCATCGCCCAGTTTCCCACCATCACCGCACCCGCGGACAAGTTGACCACGGCGGATCCTGACGGAGACGGCGCGACCAACCTCGAGGAGTTCGGCTTCGGCGGTAATCCGGCGAACGGCTCGGATTCCGGCGTCGGTCAGATTTTCACCTTGGACTCGAACAACGACACTCAACGGGACATCACCATGACATTGGAAGTCCGCAGCGGCGCTTCATTCTCGGTCTCCGGAAACGACTTGGTATCTCAAATCGTTGACGAAGTGGTCTATCGGATCGAAGGCAGTACGGACCTTCTCAACTGGGACAGCGCGGTGAGCGAAGTAGCACCTCCGCTCGGCGTCGGCTCCCCAAGCACCGGATATGTTTTCAAGTCCTTCCGCTTGAATGCCGGGAACGGACTCGTCGGCAAAGGCTTCCTCCGTGCTTCAGTCACCAAGTGAACCCGATCTGCTGAATTCGTCTAACGCAAATTGAGGACCTCCCCGCAGTGGATGCGGGGAGGTTTTTTTATCACAGCATCATCATCCCCGCTTCCGCTCCAGCAGGACGAGCATCATGAAGGAGAGGAATAAGTTCAGCTCCTCGCGGGCGGTCATTTCCCCGAGCTTGTCGATGCGGAAGCGGCCTTCCCAGAACGCGGCCTGCTTGGTCATGCGCATCGCCGGGCTGCCGTCGCTGCGGGTGGCGAGGTAGCTGGGGTGCAGGAAATAGCCGCTGAACATGCCGACGATCGGGATCTCGCTGAGGAAGGAATCCGCGACCTTGGTCCAGACGTTTTCTTCGTGGATCGAAAAGTCCGGAGTGCTGTCGCCGGGGTTGAAGGTTTCGTAGTGGGCCTTCCACATCGAGCGCCAACCGCGGCGGCCGACGCTGCCGATCTCGCCGCCGTGCGCGTCGGTGGAAAAGTAGCGGGCGGACCAGTCGATGACCTTGTTCGCCTTAATTTCGGCGAGGCGAGTGCCTTGCGATTTATCGGTCCAGATTTCCACGTGCTCGCGGAATTTGAACATCTTCTGCTTGGTGTAGAGCACCGTGCGGCCCGCCGCATCGGTCACCGTCGCCTGGCTGGCGAGGGCGAGCACCTTGAAGGATAGCGTGAGCGGATATTGGAGGCCTTGGAGCTGGCGGGAAATGTCATCCGTGGCCGGCATCGCAGGGATGGACGGCGGGGCGTATGGGTTCAGGTTGTCCATGGCCGAAACAATACGCATCGAGCGGCGAGGGCAAGCGCGGTGGCCGATGGCGGAGGTTATGTCGAAAAGCGGCGGGTCACTCCCCGGTCATGCCAAACCACGCGAGGATATGAGCTTGGAAGCGCACAAGATCGACGGATGCCCTGTCAGGCCAGCCGTTGCCTGGTCCGCAATTCATCGGGGTTTCCGCTTTCCTCGCGGGGAGACAACTGCGAGGCCTGACGGGCGCGTTTCGCGATTTCCGCTAGAAACCCGTGCGGCCGTTGCCGCGGCTGTGACGGGGTCAAGCGGGCCATCAGTGGGTGGGGCCAAATGTCGATTGGAAATTCCCCCGGGAAATTAGGTGAGAGGTTCATTTTGTGGATCGAATTTCGCACGGACAATGCCAGCCCCCGCCTGATCCCGGAAATCCCTTCTCCCGACAGCGTTCGAGCTCTCCGGAGATTCTGCGCCGCCGTGAATTCCATGCACAATATGCAGGCTCACCCTGTAAATTCTTCGCTTCCCGTCGAGTTCCCGCCTGAAAAGCGGCATGCCTCACTTCATGGTCAATTCCCGGGTCGCGCCTTGCGGCCTTACTTCTTCCCGCACTCCACCAGCCCGGCGGCGTACGCTTGGAACACGCGTGCGATCTCGTCGCGCACCCGCCGGAAGACGGCCATTTGTTCGTCCTCGGAGCCGGTGGCGTGCGCCGGATCGTCGAAACCCCAGTGATGGCGGTTCACCTGGCCGGGGAATAGCGGGCAGGCTTGGTCGGCATTGCCGCAGACCGTGATGACCGTTTTCACCTCATCGGATAGAAATTCGTCCATGTGCTTCGAGTGATGGCCGGAAATGTCGATGCCGATTTCCGCCATCGCCCGGATCGCCAGCGGGTGGACGTAGCCGGCGGGATTCGAGCCGGCGCTGGCGACGCGGAAATCATCGGTAAGGGAGGCGCGCAGGATGCCTTCGGCGAGGTGGGAGCGGCAACTGTTGCCGGTGCAGAGGATGAGGATGGCGGGTGGTTTCATGAAGGAGGTGGAAATCAGCGGGTGCTGCCACGGACGGCGTGGCAGAGCGGGACGGCGATGATCGCACCGAGGATGGTCGCGACCGGATAGAGCCAGAGGTGCTGATAGGTGCCGCTGACGAGGGCCGGGCCGAGTGAGCGGGCGGGGTTCATCGAGGCACCGCTGACCGGGCCGGCGAACATGGCCTCAAGGGCGACCACCGAACCGATGGCGATGCCGGCGGTGATGCCTTTTTCCTTCGCACCGGTCGAGACGCTGAGGATTACGAGCATCAGGATGGCAGTCAGCACGACTTCCAGAATGAAGCTCTGCATGATCGGGCCTGCGGGTAGCGTCGAGCCTAGCAGACGGTCCCCAGGAAACAGGAAGCGCAGCAGTCCGCTCGCGGCCAGCGCCCCGCCGAGTTGGGCGGCGATGAAGCTGGGGACGGATTTTTTCGGAAACCGGCCGGCGACCGCGAAGGCGAGGGTGACAGCGGGATTCAGGTGCGCGCCGCTGACGTCGCCGAAGGTGTAGATCATGGCCGCCACCACTAGGCCGAAGGTCAGCGCGATGCCGGCGTGGCCGATGGCACCGCCGCTGAAATGGTCGATGACGATGGCTCCGGTGCCCGCGAAGACGAGAATGAAGGTGCCGAGGAACTCCGCAATTAGCGATCTCATGGCTGGCTTCTAGCAGCAGCCGGCCGGACCGCAGCGGGAGGGAATTCCGCCGATGGCCGGGAGCCGCTCGATGGCGGGCAGCCCGCACAGCTCCGGCGCGAGGCACTCGGTGTGCTTGTGGGCGAGCTTGAGGATGACCGCATCGGCGGTGATCTCGTGGCCTTCGATGGTGTATTGGGAAATGACCTGGTCCTCGTATTCGACCTCCACGGGGATGGTCCCGTCCGTGAGATAGTCTTTTGCCTTGTTAAGGATGGCCGCCATTTTTCCGGTCTCGATGCGGTGGTCATAGTCCGGGCCGACCCAGACCTGGAGTTGGCAGGTGGCCGATTCGCGGAGTTTTCCGCCGCAGTCGAGGAAGGTTTTTTGGACGCGGCCGACTTCGGTGACGTGGAAGGAAACCGGGACCGCGCCGCCATCGGGAAGGCGGATGCGGAAATGGCGATCCGGGTGATCCGCCAATAAAGACTTGAGTTCGGATAGGTTCATCGGCGGGTGGCTTTGAGGGTTCGGGGTCCGGGGCAGCAGCTTTCCTCGCGCTGGGCAAGGCGGGTGAGGGCGCGTGCGGCGTCCGCTTGCAGGATGGCGTCGTCCGAGCCGAAGAATTTCACCATCCCTGCGATGAGCTTGCGGTGGCCGCGCTCGATCCGGAAATAGGTCCACTTCCCGCACGTCTCGCCCTCCAGAAAGCCCGCCTTGCGGATGATCTGGACGTGGCTGGAAACGGAGGATTGCGGCATTTCAAGGATGTCCGCGAGTTCGCAGACACACAGGGCTTCATCCATCACCAGCCGCACGATCCGCCAGCGGGTGGCGTCGGCGAGGGCACGGGAAAACGAAACGAGGTCATTCGTCACGGGAATAGTCGTGACGGGGAATTTCGTTATGAAAAGGATAATCTGCTCAGTAACTCCGCCCCCACAGGGCGCGGGTGACCGTCTGAGTCCCGGTTAGAAAGCAGGTCGCGCCGGTCGCGGGCAGCGGCACGCTTTCCAGCGGCAGGCAGCGGATGGTGATCTTGTGCTGCTTGGAGAGTTCCTCCTCCTGCTCGGGCGTGCCGGCCCAAGGAGTGCAGAGCCAGCCGGGATTTTCCGTGGCCCAGTGGGCGTGGAAGGCGGCAAGCTCGGAGCAAGGGGTGATGTTCGCATCCCGGAAAGCGGTGGCGCGGGCGAGCAGGGTGTCGTGGATTTCCGCGAGGATGTCCTTGGCGCGCTGGATGAATTCCTCCTTGTCGGAGAACTGCTTGTCGGAAACGGCGTGGTCGCGGCGCTGGACGCAGACCTTGCGGGTCTCGATATCGCGCGGGCCGACCTCGATGCGGATGGGCACGCCCTTTTTCACCCACTCCCATTTCTTCACGCCGCCGTTCAGGTCGCGGGTATCGACGTGGACGCGGATCGGGTCGCCCTGGAAATGCTGGTGGCGGAGGGTTTCTGCGAGCGCTTGGCAGGCATCGAGCACGGCCTGGCGGCTGTCTTCCTTGGGCGTGATGGGCAGAATCACGATCTGCTGGGTGGCGACGCGCGGCGGCAGCACGAGGCCGTCATCGTCCGAGTGGGCCATGATGAGTGTGCCGATCAAGCGGGTGGAGACGCCCCACGAGGTGGTGTGCGCGTGCTGGACGCTGCCGTCGCGGCCGGTGAAGGAGATGTTCTGCGCCTTCGAGAAATTTTGGCCGAGGAAATGCGAAGTGCCGGCCTGAATCGCCTTCTTGTCCTGCACCATCGCCTCGACGGTGAAAGTCATGTCCGCACCGGGGAAGCGCTCGTTTTCGGTTTTTTCGCCGGGCACGACGGGGATCGCGAGGTGCTCGCGGAGAAATTCCTCATATTGGTCATGGATCATTTTCGTCTCCACGATGGCCTCCTCCCGCGTCTCGTGGGCGGTGTGGCCCTCCTGCCAGAGGAACTCGGCGGTGCGCAGAAACAGCCGCGGCCGCATTTCCCAGCGCATTACGTTGGCCCACTGGTTGATCAACAGCGGCAGGTCGCGGTAGGACTCGATCCAGCGCGCGAATGCAGCTCCAATGATTGTCTCCGAGGTCGGCCGGATCACATAGGGCTCGGCGAGCTCACCGGCGGGGATCATTTTCGTTTTCCCGGTCACGGGATCTTTCACCGCCTCCAGCCGGTGATGCGTGACGACCGCGCATTCGGTGGCGAAGCCCTCCGCGTGTTCCGCCTCTTTCTCCAGATAGGAAAGCGGGATGAGCAGCGGGAAATAAGCGTTCTGGTGACCGGTCGCCTTGAAGCGGCGGTCGAGCTGCTGCTGGATGAGCTCCCAAATGCCGTAGCCCCAAGGCTTGATGACCATGCAGCCGCGCGTTTCCGAGTTTTCCGCCATGTCGGCGGCCTTGATCACTTGTTGATACCACTCGGGGAAATCCTGGGTGCGGGTGGGGCTGATGGCGGTCTTTTCTGCGGACATGATGGCTGCACGGATAGGAATCACGGCGGGGCGAAAAGAGCATCAAAAATCTCCCGCCTCGCCCGCAGGATGGCGCGGGAGGTGACCTCCGTTTTTATCGCAGAAATCCCGAGCTGGGGGTTTGACAGGGGGGGGGCGAGTTGCCTTACTGAAATCTCAAAGGAGTCAAAACCCTGCAAGCGCATGAGCGAAAACGAAAACCAACCCCCGGCTCCGTCCAAGCAGACGTCGAGCGTGCCCCTGAAAAAGGAAACCGTCCGCGTCACTTTGAAGGCGGCCGATGCCCCGCCCGCGGTGCCTTCCGCCACCGTGCCGATGGCCCCGCCGGTCCGCCCGCCGGTGCCCGGTGGCCCGCCCACTGCGACCGCCGGTGGCGCCCCGCGTCCGCCCGCTCCTGCGCCGACCATCCCGCTCCGCGCGGCCGGCGCTCCGACCATGTCGCCGGCTCCGACCATCCGCTTGGCGACTTCCGCGCCGACCGGTGCCGTCCGCCCCGGCGGTGCGGGCTCTCCGCCGACCATGGCCCTGCCCAAGGCCACCGTGGCACTCCAGCCGCCGACCGCTCCGCTCGGCACTTCGTTTTCCTCGCCGTCTCAGATGGCCACTCTTCAAGCGGACGACGATGACGATGCGGGCGAGGCAAGCGAAGGCCTGGCGAACATCCTCTCGGGCGTCGGCTTCGCCGCGGCGCTCGTTGTGCTCGCCTTCCAACTCATGACCGCCAGCACCTGGATCGGCGCTGAGGACAATGCGAAGACGGGCGACTGGATGCAGCTCCTCGACTGAAAAATCCAACCTTAAACTCCAACATGGCCCTTCCCATCATCAATACACTTCTTGCCGGTGCCGTGCTCTTCCTCGCGATGAGCGCCGCCGGCCTTCCCGTCGGCTGACCAACGTCGAGCAAAATACCGTTCGCATCCAGAGCCGCCCACGCCATCCGCGGGGCGGCTCTTGACGTTTTTGGATTCGGGTTCCAAGCTCCGCTCATGGCTTTGAAACTTACCGACGCGAATTTCCAATCCGAAGTGATCGACTCCGACCAGCCCGTCCTCGTGGACTTCTGGGCCGAGTGGTGCGGCCCCTGCAAAATGATCGGCCCCATCATCGATCAAGTCGCCGCCGACCTCGAAGGCACGGCCAAAGTCGGCAAGGTCAACGTGGACGAAGCCCGTGAGCTGGCCGTGAAATACAACGTGCGCTCGATC
>JBBSJY010000070.1:0-19517 GCA_038256845.1 Verrucomicrobiales bacterium
ACGTCATCCGCGCCAACTTGAGTCCATCGCTCAGTTCCGGCCAAACCGTGACGATCCGCGCCAAGGTCCGCTGGCTCCGCGGCCATCCGGCGATGTTGGTCAGGCTGCGTGGAAATTATCTCGAAGCGCTCGGCGAACTCGACGTGCCAGCCGGCGGCGGCACCCCCGGACAGGCGAACAGCCGCACCGTTGCCAATGCCGGACCGGCAATCACCGCCGTCCGCCACTACCCGCCGATGCCGTCCGCCAACCAGCCGGTCACCGTGCTCGCCAATGTCGAGGACCCCGATGGCCTCGATGGCGTTTTCCTCCGCTACCGGATCGACCCCTCCGCCACGCTGGTTTCCGTGCCGATGCAGCGGAACGGCCCGCGGGGGCAATGGATCGCCGTGATCCCAGGCCGGTCAACCGGACAGCTCGCCGCTTTCCATATCACCGCGGCCGACACCGCACCGCTGCCTCAACAGGCCGCCTACCCTGCGGCGGCCCCCGAATCCGAGTGCCTCGTCCGCTGGGGCGAGCCGGCGACCGGCGGCGACTTCGGCCACTATCGGTTCTGGCTGACCCAGGCGGTCTTCAACGAGTGGTCCAACCGGGAAAAACTCAGCAACCACCGGCTCGATTCCACCTTTGTCTATCAGGGCGGCCGGATCATCTACAATGCCGGCGGCCGTTTCCGTGGCAGCCCGTTCGTCAGACCATCATACAATACTCCGACAGGCAACCTCTCCAGTTATGTCTTTGGATTCCCGGGAGATGAGCCATTCCTCGGCGCCGGTCAGATCAATCTCGACAACCTAGAGCCCGGCCGCGACCCGACACGCCAAACCGAAAAGATGTCATTCTGGCTCGCCGAGCAGATCGGCGCGCCCTTCATCCACCAGCGCTACGTCGTCCTCCATATCAACGGCGTCCGGCGCAACCAGGTGTTCACCGACTCGCAGCACCTCGATTCCGATTATATCAAATCATGGTTTCCCGACGATCGAGAAGGCGCCTTTCACAAGATCGACGACTGGTTCGAATTCAACACCGGCTCCGGCGGCTTCACCAGCCAGCGCGACGGAACATTGCAGAATTTCACAACCACCGGCGGCGAAAAGAAAAAGGCGCGCTACCGCTGGAGCTGGGAAAAACGCAGCAGTGTCTTCCGCGATGACGACTTCAGCGAGTTGTTCGCGCTGGTCGATGCGCTCAACGCCCCCGCCGGCAGCTCCGGCTACATCGCCGGCATCGAGCAACGGGTCAATCTGGAAACATGGCTGCGCACCCTGGCCCTCCGGCGGCTGGTCGGAGATTGGGACAGTTATGGATATAACCGTGGCAAAAACATGTCCGCCTACAAAACGGTCAACGACGGCTGGCATTTGATGTCATGGGACATCGACTTCACGCTGGGCGCGGGCGGCCACGGCCCGCAAACGGGATTGTTCAACAGCCACGATCCGGTGATCGCCACCATGCTCTCCCAACCGAAGTTCCGGCGCATCTATCTGCGCGCGTTTCATGATGCCGTCCATGGTCCGTTCCAAACATCGTCGATGAATCCGGTGATGAATGCCTATTACAGCGCCTTTCTCGCCAACGGGCTTTCCATCAGCTCCCCCGGGTCCATTAGCAATTGGGTCCAGGACCGCAGAAATTATATTCTCACCCAGCTCGCCGCCGTGGACGCGCCTCTCGCGCTGTCCACCGACAACGGCCAGGATTTCACCAGTCCGTCGGCCCAGGTCACGCTGGAAGGCAGCGCACCGGTCGAGGCCGCCCAGATTCTTGTCAACGGCGTTCCGTGGCCGGTCGAGTGGACCTCGATCAATACCTGGCGAATCCATATCCCGCTGGGTAGCGGCGCCAATCCGTTTGTCATCAGCGGCGCCAATATCGATGGCACGCCTATCCCCGGCCTGGCGACCACGGTTACCGTCACCTACGACGGCATCATCGACGAACCCGAGGGAAATCTGGCCATCAACGAAATCATGATGCAGCCGGACGTGCCGGGAGCGGAGTTTGTGGAACTATACAACCGCTCGCAGACCACCGCGTTCGATCTCACCGGCTACCGTCTGCGCGGCGTCGATTTTGATTTCGCCCCCGGCACGGTGATTGCGCCGGGCGCTTTCCTGCTGGTCGTGCGCGACGCGGCGGTGTTCACAGCCACCTACGGCGGGAATCTGCCGATCGCCGGAACTTATACCGGCGTGCTCCAGCCGGAGGGCGAGCGGCTCCGTCTGGTGAAACTCGCCACCGGCGGCCAACCCGAGCGCCTGATCAGCGAGATCAACTATTCCAGCGCCCCGCCCTGGCCGCAGCAAGCTGCCGGCGGCGGCGCCTCGCTCCAGTTGATCGATTCCTCCCAAGGGGTCCATCACATCGGCAACTGGGCCTCCAGCAGCAGCGATGATCCACCCGCCTGGCAACACGTCGTTCTTACCGGGTCGAACCTCGGCGACCGCCTTTACCTATACCTTAACCAGGCCGGCGAGGCCTTCATCGATGACATGCACCTCAACGCCGGCACCACGCCGGAAAGCGGTCCCAATCTACTGGTCAATGGCAATTTCGAATCGGCCCTCAGCTCCGGCTGGCTGGTCGCGCCGAACCATGGCTCCAGCTCGATCAACACCACCGTCGCCCGCAGCGGAAACAGCAGCCTGCACATGGTCGCCACCAGTCCGGGCGTCGATCCGATCGTTGATCACTCGATCTATCAGCCTTCTTCGGTATGGGCGGATGGCGGCACCTACACCCTCAGTTTCTGGTATCTCCCGCAGCAGAACGGAGCCAATGTGACCTTCCGCTTCCGCCTCGCCGAATCCCGCCCGGAATCGATCAGCCATAACTTCAACACCGGCGTCGGCTTCGCCAGCGGCTCCACCCCCGGACAGCCGAATTCCGTGGCCCGCACGCTGCCGCCATTTCCTGATCTCCATATCAATGAAGTGCAGGCGGTCAATCTCAACGGGCCGACCGATTCCACCGGCACCCGCGGCCCGTGGCTCGAACTTTTCCACGGCGACGACGAGGAACTTCCTCTCGACGAATTTTATCTAACAGACAATCCCGCCGATTTCGCGAAATGGCAGTTCCCGGCTGCCTCCGTCATGCCGGCCGGCGGCTTCCGCATGGTCTGGCTCGACGGCCGCGGACACCTCGCCACCGCCGCCGAATGGCACACCGGCTTCACCCTCGACGGCCCGTCCCGCATGCTCACTCTCAGCCGGATGGTCGATGGCATTCCAGTGGTGGTGAGTCACCTCGACTTCCCCGAAATGCCGGATGATATCTCTTACGGCCCCTGGCCGGACGGCGGCGCGGAAGCCTTCCTGTTCCCAGTTCCCACGCCCGGCTCACCCAATGCCAACCCAAGCCCGCAACTGGCGGAAATCGTCATGCCGCGATTCATGCAGGGTTCCGTCCCGAACAACGACCGCGTCCCCTTCGCCTTCCGTGTCCGCCTCAGCGGCCTGCTTCCCGCGGCGGACTACCGCGTCGCCAACCGGGTGGTCGTGCCCGGCGACCCACCCACCCAGAATGGTGCCGGCAACCAGGTTTTCGTAACGCCGGCCCTCCCCTACCCACGCACCACGGACGGTCCGGGCTTCCTGCCGGAGGATTTCCTCACCGGCCACAACCGCATCACCACCGACGCCACCGGTTCCTACGAAGGCTGGTTCATCACCGAGCCGAGCGGCAATGCCCGCTTCACACCCGGCAACACCGTCTTCATCCGCATCCTCCTCAACGACGGCCAGGATGGCGAAGACATCGCCCATTTCCTCGACTCCCCGAGCCCGGTCCAGATCGTCGCCTTCGGCACCTCGCCGAGCGCCGGCACCGCTGTCCAGGGAACCGCCGCCTCGCAACCCGGCGATTTCATCCTGCTTCACGATGGCGACCCGTCGGAGCGCCCGGTCGCCGCCACCACCGTTGAAAGCGCAATCTCCGCCGCTGACAGCAGATATGCCACCTTCTATCAGACGCAGGTGTGGCCACATGCCCACGCCTGGGGAACCTTGATTCCGAATTCGCTGCCAAATGGGATCACCGGCATCAGCGAGTTCTCCCGCAGCAGCGGCGAGAGGGTCGCCGATCTACAATTCGACGGCCCATGGCCCGGCACCGTCAACGCGTCAGGCGGTTCCAATCCGATCACCATTGATGCGGTCGGGCGTTATTCGTTCTGGCAACGCGCCCGCTTCCCGGACCCGGTCGATCTGGAGGACCCCTCCATTTCCGGACCGATGGCCGACGGCCTCGGCCTCGGCGTCTCCAACCTGCTCGCCTACGCCCTCGGCCTCGATCCCGGCGATCCGGAAAATCATGCACGCCGGCTGAGCATCACCCGAACACCGGCGGGAACATCCCTCCGCTTCCCCCGGGATCCTTGGAAAGTGGACATCGCCTATCTTCTGGCCGCGTCGCCCGACCTCGCCAATTGGTCCGAAACCATCTTCGACTCCCGCAGTGACCCCCGAGGGAACAACGACGGCGACTTCCTCACCATCGACGATCCCGAAGAAGCTGCCGCACTGCGGTTTTTCCAACTCCACATCCACCCGCTCGGCCCCTGAGTTAAATAATTACCTGATCCAGGTGGTTGAATGTCTTCATAAGTGCTTCGAGTGATGGGGGCTTTTTGTTGAAGCCGGCAGAAGCCCCGGTGCGTTCCTAGCGTTTGACCTCCCGCCGCGTCTGGTTCATGGACTGGCGGTTCATGACAGCCGACATACTCAGCTCGCGCCTCACCGAATTGCTCGGGGGGCGGAAAGTGACCACCTCCGCCGAGGCAATCGCGACCCACTCGATCGACAAGTGGCACGCGAGTCATCCGCCCGACCTCGTCGTTTTCGCGGAATCCACGGCCGATGTTTCCGCGGTGATGGAGTTTGCGCGGGAACACCTGATCTCCGTCACGACGCGCGGCGCGGGCTACGGCTATGTCGGCGGCTGCGTGCCGGTGCATGGCGGAATCGTGCTTTCCACCGCGCGGATGAACCGCATTCTGGGGCTTCATCCGGAAGACGGCGTGGCAATCGTGCAACCCGGAGTGATCACCGGAGATCTCCAAGACGCCGCCAGCGCCCTCGGCTGGGAATATCCGCCGGACCCGGCATCGCTCAAGGACTGCTCGATTGGCGGCAACATCGCCACCAACGCCGGCGGACCCCGCTGCCTGAAGTACGGCGTGACCCGTAGCTACGTGCTCGGGCTGGAGGTGGTGCTGGCGGATGGCCGCGTCCTGCGCACCGGCGGGCGACTCCACAAGAACAAGACCGGCTTCGATCTCATTGGCGTGTTCACCGGCTCGGAGGGAATGCTCGGCGTGGTGACGGAGGCGACGCTGCGGCTCATCCCGCGGCCGCCCGCGCGGGCGATGCTGGCCGCGGTTTTCCCGGAATTCGCCTCCGCGGCCGCCGCAGTGCAGGCGATCTTGAATTCGGGCCATCTGCCGTCCGCGCTGGAAATCACCGATGCCTTCACGCTCGCCGCGGCGCGGAAACGCTTGGGCGCAGACGTTTTTCCGCCAGGAGACGCGCACCTCATCGTGGAGATCGATGGGCGGGCCGCAGCCGTCGCCGCCGAGATCGCGGAGCTGCACGAGCTGTTGGGCCGGCTGGGCGCCAGCTTCATCGAGCGCGCTCCGGACGAGGCCTCGTGCGAGCGGATTTGGAAACTGCGGCGGGAGTTTTCCTACTCCCTGCGCGATACCGGCCTGACCAAGCTCAACGAAGACATCGTGGTGCCGCGATCGAAGCTGGTCGAACTGGTCGCTTTCGCACGCGACCTACAGGCGGAGACGGGGATTCCGGTCGCCTGTTTCGGACACGCCGGCGACGGCAATATCCATACCAATCTGATGGTGCGCGATTACGACGACCCTGCCGTGCGGGCCCATGCCGATGTCGCCCTCGATCGGCTATTCCGCTGGGTGCTTGAAAACGGAGGAGCAATCACCGGCGAGCACGGGGTGGGCCTGGCCAAGAAACCGTGGATCCGCAAGGCGCTCGGAGACACTTCGTTTGAGGTTCACCGTGCCCTGAAGGAGTCCTTGGACCCGGCAGGCATCCTCAATCCCGGCAAGTTCCTCGACCTCTGACGGCGATTGCCGCGGCGGACCCAGACACCCCGCGAGGGAGTGCCGTGGCCCGCCGCGGACCATCCGCTAACCACGGGAAGCAAGCGGCGGACTGGCAGCCATTGGCTGCAAACAACGCCCGCCACAGAAGGGATTGGAACGATTCTCCATGAAGCTCTTCGCAGCGTTTCTCGTGCCAATGTCTGGCTGGTAGCAGCGCCGATTTACAACTCCCTCCAACGGAACATCAGGAGACCTGAAATAGCCACCGGTCCCCGCGAAAAGTTGAGGGCCATACTCACTTTTTCATTTCAAGCCCGTCCGATCCGGCATGGAATGCGGGCGATGAAACACCTACTGCTGCTCGCGATCGGATGGATCGCCCTGACCGCCACCAGCGGTGCCGAGGAGGCACCCTACCGCCATGTCGTCCTCTTCAAATTCAAGGACGAGGCGCCCGCGGCGGAAGTGAAGAAGATCGAGGACGCGTTCGTCGCCCTGAAAGGCAAAATCGATCTGATCACCGACTTCGAATGGGGAACGAATGAAAGCCCCGAGGGCCTGGACCAAGGCTTTACCCATGTCTACTTCGTCACCTTCAAGAACAAAGCCGACTTGGAAAAGTATCTCCCCCATCCGGACCACCAGGCATTTGTCACGCTGCTCAAACCGCAACTCGACAAGGTGCTTGTGGTGGACTACGTGGCGAAACAATGAACGCGGTCCGCCTTTCCCTGCTCGCCGCGCTGGCGCTTTCCCCGCCACTGCCCGCGGGAGAGAAGATCGTCACGCTCGGAGATTCGCTCACTTTCGCCTATGAGGCGGAGTTCGGTTTCAGGTTTATGGTACCTTTTGGAGATACTTATGGAGATGGCTTCGGACCGGAGGTGAGGAACTGGATTGAAATCCTCAACTCGCCGCAATTCAGGAACGACCGTTTCGATATCGGAGCAAGGAATGACATCGAACTGGATTTCTTCTTCTCGAAGAGAAAGTTGTTTTTCCGTCATGACTACAACTGGGCCATCCCCGGCCTGCGGGTCGACGAACTGCGACGCTTCGTAAGCGGCGAGGCGACGCTGACCGACCTTTTGAGCGAGAGTTCCGAGTTCGAGTCGTTTCTAGCGGTAATCGCTCTCTCGGATTTCAATCCGGAGGAGGATTTCAATGTGGAGGATATGGAAACGCAGATCACTTCCTCGGCGGAACGGCTGACATTGTTCATCGGCGGCAACGACGCGCGCGGGGTCTATGGCGACATTTACGAAGATAACGCGCCCGGGACATTCGTGGATGACTTCATGGAAGACGCGGCATACATCCTCGACCGCGTCCTCACCCTCAATCCGGAGATCGAGATCGTGCTGGTGAACGTGCCGCACGTGGGGATCACGCCCGACGTGCAAAGCCGCTGGCCCACCGATTCCGAGAAAACCGGCCGTGTCACGGCGGTGATGCGGAATCTCAACAAGCGGCTCGCGGATCTGGCAACCTCGCGCAACGTGGGCCTGGCGGATATCTTCACCCCCACGCTGTTGCTTCTGGATCCCGCGCCCTTCGCCATCCATGGGATTCCTTTCCTCAACTCCGGGTCGGAAACCGGAAATTTGGACCATGTCTGGCTCAACGGCCCGATCAGCGCGAATTTCCACCCCAACACCAATATCCAGGCCATGGTGGCGAATGTCATCATTGATGCCTTCAACCGGAGATATGATACCGGCATCGCGCCCCTCACGGCCACCGAGATACTCGGCGGGCTTCACGGCCGGACGCCTTCGCAGATCGATATGTCTTTCGCCGCGTGGATGACGGCTTACGGATTGGGCGGACTCCCGGAGTCCGATGATACGGACGCCGATGGGATACCCGCGGGCGTGGAATTCGCGCTAGGCCTGGACCCCCGCCTGAGCGATTCCGGCAAGGTCGGTTCCACTCTTACGGCGGAAGGCGGAACTACGGCCCTTGAGCTGAGTTATCCGCGGCGGCTGCCCTCATCCTCCCGCTTCACGCTGTCGCCCATGTTTTCCGGCGATCTGGTCTCCCCGTTCACACCGCTGGCACAGACCCCGACTGTCGGCTCCGACGGACGTTCGCGAGTGGTCCTGCCATTGACGGGAGACCGTGGTTTCCTGAGGCTGCAAAGCCTGATTACTCCTTGAAGGCGACGCTTGCGGTTTCTGAAATCTTGTTCTATCCGTTTCGCACCATGAAAACGTTCAAACTGCTATCCCTCCTGTTGGCCGCCGTCGGCATTCTTTCATTCACATCCTGTGCCACGACCCGCGGGTTCGGCCAGGACTTGCAGAAAGTCGGTAACGACCTAGAACGGAGTGCGGTGGAGACCGGCGGCACCCGGCGCTGAGCGGTTCATCTCTTGGGAAACATTTCTTGCCCGGACCGATGTCCGGGCAATTTTTAATCACTTCCACATTGATGAGAACCAAGCGCGTCGCAGGTCTTCTGATGGCCATCACCTCGATCGCAGCCGGCGCGGAACCGCTGAGCCGGATTGCTTTCGGCTCATGTTGCCGGCAGGACAGGCCGGCACCCATATTTTCCGCGATTGCGGACTCAAGGCCGGAACTCTTCATCTGGATGGGCGACAATATCTATGGTGACTCGCCCGATCCGGAGGTTCTGCGCGCGAAATATCGACAACTGAGGGAGCACGCTGACTATGCGCCGCTGAACGGACAGTTCCCGATCATCGGCACTTGGGACGACCATGACTATGGCAAGAACGACGCCGGCAGCGAATTTGAGTCCAAAGTGGCTTCGCAGGAGGCTTTCCTGGATTTCTTCGAAGTGCCGGAAGACAGCCCGAGACGGCAGCGAAAGGGTGTTTACTCCTGCGAGGACTTCGGCCCGGAAGAACGTCAGGTGCGGGTAATTTTGTTAGATACGCGCTACCACCGCGAGGCACCGGGTGCTGATACCGACGTGCTCGGCCGGGAACAATGGAAATGGCTGGAGGAACAACTCCGGGAAAGCACCGCCCAAGTGAACCTGCTGGTATCAAGCATCCAGTTTCTTCCGAATGGCGCACGCTTTGAAAAATGGGGCAACTTCCCAGAGGCCCGCACCCGCCTGCTCGCCCTGCTGGCGGATCCGGAAATGCCGCCGGTGGTCATCCTGAGTGGCGACAGGCACCTCGGCGAGATCTCGCTGGATGTCAAAAGTGCCGGCTACCCGCTGTATGAAATCACCTCCAGCAGCCTCAACGCGTCCGGAGGCGGATCGCCCCAGGAGATCAATCCCCTGCGGATCGGCAACAACTTCCGCGCGGCGAACTCCGGCACGCTGAGCATCGAATGGACGGATGCAGAACCCATCATCACGCTCGCGCTCCGCGATGTGGAGGGAGCTCCGCAGCGGGCGGTGACCTTCCCGCTCAAGCGATGATTTCGCGAACGACGCGGGTTCCCGTTTTGGTGATGTTGGAAAGGCGTTGAAGCGCGCCTTGGGCCGGGTAGCTGAGCTGTTCGTGATCGAAACCCATCAGATTGAGGATCGTGGCGTGGAGATCATGTACGGAAACCCGGTCGCGAACCGCCTCGTAGCCGATGGGATCCGACTCCCCGTGGGTAAGGCCGGGCTTCACGCCGCCGCCCGCCATCCAGATGGTGAAAGCACCCGGATTGTGATCGCGGCCGACGAAGGGGTTGTCATTTCCGCCGCGGTTCTCCAGCATCGGGGTACGGCCGAATTCCCCTCCCCACACCACCAGCGTATCTTCTAACATGCCCCGCTGCTTGAGATCCTTCAGAAGCGCCGTCATCGGCTGGTCCACCTCCATGCAGCGGTCCTTGAAACCGCTGTTGAGCGCTTCCCCCGCGCTCGCTCCGTGCGCGTCCCAGCCCCAGTGGAAGAGCTGGATGTAGCGGACGCCCCGCTCGGCCAGGCGGCGGGCGAGCAGACAGTTGTTGGCGAAGGATTCCTTCCCCGGTTGGGTGCCGTAGAGTTGATGGACCGACTCCGGCTCTTCTTCCAGATCGAAGGCCGTCGTGGCGTGCATCTGCATACGGTATGCCATCTCGTATTGCGCGATGCGTGTGACGGTTTCCGCGTCGCCGGTTTCTTCCGCGATCTTTTGGTTCAATCGATCCAATGTATCGAGCGAACGGCGGCGGAGCGACCGCGAGATGCCAGGCGGATCATCGAGATAAAGAACCGGTTCGCCCTGCGACCGGCATTGGACTCCCTGATAGATCGATGGAAGGTAGCCGGAACCCCAAACGGATTTGCCCGCGTCGGGATTTTTCCCGCCGGATGTGAGGACGATGAAACCTGGCAGGTTCTGATTTTCCGATCCGAGCCCGTAGGTCGCCCAGGAACCGATCGATGGCGCACCGAGGTTCTGCGTGCCGGTGTGGACGAGAAGCTGGGCAGGTCCGTGATTGAACTGGTCGGTGTGCATCGATTTCACGAAACACACGTCGTCGACCACGGAGGAAAAATGAGGCAGCCGGTCGGACACCCAGGCGCCAGACTCACCATGCTGCTGGAACGGGTATTGCGGTCCTAACATTTTGGGAACGCCCTGGATGAACGCGAACTGCTTTCCTTCCAGAAATTCCAGCGGGCAATCCTTGCCGTTGAGCTTCTCAAGGTCCGGCTTGTAATCGAAAAGTTCGTGCTGCGAGGGGGCGCCGGCCATGTGCAGGAAGATCACGCGCTTCGCCTTCGGCGCGAAGTGCGGCATGGCGGGTGCGAGCGGGTTGGCCGGATCCTTCGCCAGCGCGGCGGATGCACCCCAGGCGCGTCCGGGGCCGGTGGCAAGCCACATCGCGCCAAGGCCGGTGGTGCATTTCGAGAGGAAATGCCGACGGGTGAGATGCCGCAGCCTTTCATGCTGGAGCGTGGCGAGGAAATCCGGAGACATGTCTGTTCTGATGGAAGTTAGCGGGTCAGCGCCGAGTCGAGATTGAGTATCGTATTGGCGGTCAAGACGAGGGCGGCCGCGGCGGGGGTTTCGGCAAGCTTGGCGGATTCCTCCGGCTGCGCTTCATACTCGCGGGCGGCATCGGCATGGAGGTTTGTCAGTTCATCTAACATTTCGGCGGAGGCCTGCTGTTGGGTGACTAACAGAATGGCACGGGAAAGCCGCTCTCGCAGGTCCAGCGTGTCGGCGGCGATACGTTTCGCCAATCCCTGGGCGGCCTCGATATGGGCGGGATCGTTCATCGTGACGAGCGCCTGGAGCGGCGTGTTGGTAGTCATGCGGCGGGGCGTACAAAGATCGCGGCTGGGGGCATCAAAGGTGAGGAAACCGGGAAAGCCGCTGGTACGCTTCGAGTAGGTGTAGATCCCGCGGCGGAAGCGGTTCCCGCCTTCGGATTCCTTCCAGACCGCACCGCTGTAAACCGAGTTCCAAACGCCCTCCGGCTGGGGCGGGTAAACCGGCGGTCCGTACATTTCCGGCGATAGCAATCCGGCGGCGGCGAGTGCCTGGTCGCGCACCATTTCCGCGGTCAGCCGGTTGCGCGGTCCGCGGGCCAGCAGGCGGTTGCGCGGATCCCGCCCGGCCAGCTCAGGCGTGCTGCGGTGGCTTTGGCGGTAGGTCGACGAGAGGACGATCTCACGCAACATCGATTTCACCGACCAGCGGTGCTCGTCGCGCAGACGCAGCGCAAGATGATCCAACAGCTCGGGATGGCTCGGTGGGGTGCCGGAGGTGCCGAAATCTTCGGTGGTTTCCACGATTCCGATGCCGAAAATCTCACCCCACAGCCGGTTTGCCAAGACGCGGGCGGCAAGAGGATTTTGATCGCCGACGAGCCAGCGGGCCATGTCGAGCCGGCTGCGGACGCCTTCCGATGGCGTGGGGAAAACCGCCGGAATGCCGGGCTTCACCACATGCTCCTTGGAGAGCCGGTTCCCGCGGGCAAAGACGCGGGGTTCGCGGGCGGCGGCTGCCGCACGTTCTCTCATGATGGGAATTCCCAGCGCCGGGATGGCTTCGAGATCGTTGGTCAACTGGCGATGGGTCTCCCATCTTTCGAGCCGTTCGGGATCATTCACGAGGGCGCTCCACTCCGGCGCGGCGCTCCACTCGATGGAGAAATGGCGGAGCGGTGTCGCCTGGTTGCCGGTGGTCTGGGCGTTTTGCTCAATCACCATTTCCAAGCGGCTGCCGGGTTCGGGCGCGACCGGATCCTCCGGCACGAAGACGAACCAGCGCGGGCCGTTCAGTTTCGGAAAGGATCCAGCGCCGCCGCTGCCATCGATCGCCGAGAGCGGATCGTGCGGACCTTCCAAATGGTCGGCGAAGACCTCCTTCAGCGCCACTTGGCTGCGTCCACCTGCTGAATCGATGAGATGGAGCACCACCTTCGAGGCAAGCGCGCCGCGCTCGGGCCACTTCTTGGGATCCTTGTGGTCCGGCAAAATGCGCAAGCGGATGGCGGTGAACTCCGGCGCCTCGCCGCTCACCTTGTGGACCGCCCCGACGGCCAGAGTCCCTTCGCTGCGGATCGCGCCGGAAGCATCCGCGGTGAGGGTGCCATGGCTGGGCTCGAAGACGTCCGGAGTGAAGATTTCCCATCCGGCGCTTGCCTCCCCTGCCAGCTTTCCGGCGGCGTTCAGTTTTTCCCGGGTGAGAAGCGCCTTGAGTTCGAGGTCCGATGCCTCATCGCGCCGGGCGGGATCGTGGGCGAACCGCATCTTCGGGAAATCGCTATCGAGGTCGCTGTCCTCGGTGTGATCGAAAAAAGAGACGAACTGATAGAACTCGTCGTGCTCGATGGGATCGTACGGATGGGCGTGGCACTGGACGCAACCGAAAGTGGTGGCCTGCCAGGTGGTCCAGGTGGTGCTCACCCGGTCGATCACCGCGGCCACACGGAACTCCTCGTCATCCGTGCCTCCTTCGGTGTTGGTCTGGGTGTTTCGGTGAAACGCGGTGGCGATGCGTTGATCGGCGGTCGGTTCCGGCAAAAGGTCCCCGGCGAGCTGTTCGATCGTGAATTGATCGAACGGCATATCCTCATTGAAGGCCCGGACCACCCAATCCCGAAACGGCCAAATGTCGCGGTGCGGATCCTTTTCAAAGCCATAGGTGTCCGAATAGCGCGCCAGATCGAGCCACATCACCGCCCATTTCTCGCCAAAATGCTGCGAACCGAGCAATCGGTCCACCACCGCCTCGCGGGCACCCGGCGGGTCCGCCTCCAGCGCGGTTTCGTAGGCTCCCAGCTCCTCAGGCGTGGGCGGCAGACCGATGAGATCGAACGTCACCCTCCGCAGCCATTCACCCGGGGCCGCTTCGGGAGCGGGCGCGAGCGTTTCGCGGTCCAGCCGGGCGAGGACATGGTGGTCCAGTGGCACCGAGGGCCAATTCGGTTCGGATACCCGCGGCAAGGGAACTTCGGCTGGCGGAACAAAGGCCCAGTGTTCCTGCCACTCCGCGCCGTCTGCGATCCAATCTTCGAGCAGCGCGATTTCATGCGAAGCGAGGGGCGGGCCGTGCTTCGGCTGCGGCATCACCTCGTCCGGATCGCTGCTGCGGACGCGCCGCAGCATTTCGGACGCCGCGGGATTTCCCGGCACAATCGGGCGTTTTCCCGATTCCCCTTCGGTCAGCGCCTTTTCTCGATAGATGAAGGAGATGCCGCCAGCTTCCTTCACCCCACCGTGGCAGGCGGTGCAGTGCTTTGTGAGGATCGGCCGGATGTCGCGGTTGAACTCCGCCGCCCCCGCCGAAAAGGGAATGCCGGCGAGCGAGGAAAGGAATAACTGAAAAACCCGGGTCATGGTGGAGAGCTGTGCTACGGCCCCTTACCTCACGAATCTTCACTTTCCCAGTGAAAACCGCCTGAAACCGCGGGTTTTCAGCGTTGACACGCGGTTTCCGCAAATCAGCCCCTATTAAAGGCGAAATGTCTTTCCAGTTCGATAAAAACTCACTCATTCCTGGCATCGCCGGGGTCTCGCCGCAGATCGTGCCGATCGCTTTCGTCGCCACACCGCCGGTCATCGTCGAGGGCGAGTCGTCCACCCTTCAGTGGACCGTTCCACCCGGATCGACAGTGGAAATCGACCAGGAGATCGGCGATGTGACCTCGCTCACCGATCTCGAATCGGGGGTCGGCTCCATTCTGGTTTCTCCACCACCGGGGACAACCGCCTACACGCTGACCTACAATCCGCCGGGCAATGAAACGCCTGAGGTGGCGCTGGGTCCCGTGACCGTCACCGTGAACGAATTTGTTCCGCCGCCCGCGACGAGCTTCCAATTCACGTCGATCATGGTGGAGGGCGGAAGCGTCAATCTGGAATGGCCGGCGCCGGAGGGTGTCACGGAGCCGGCGGCACTGGCCGACTCCATCGAGCGTTCAACCGATCTGGTCGATTGGACGCCGATTGAAAACCCTGCTTTGACGATCATGGGCGGCACGGTGCGGTTCACCGATGATTTGCCGCCCCCGGGCGGGAAGGTTTTCTATCGGGTGGAGCGAAACTGACCGTTCGCGGCGCACGATCCATGCACCCGGGATCATGCATCCTGCGATGCAGCATGGGCCGAAATCATCTCTTCACGGCAGCCATTTAATCTCAACTTGCTCGTTAACAGCGATTTGTATTTCGAGTTCCGATCAATGGGCACTGGTACGGGAGCGGCTTCCCAGGTGCCATGAAAATCCCTCTCCGCTTGGTCCTGTTCCTTGCCATCTCCACCTCCCTGGGCGCGGAAATCCAGAGCCGCACGTTCACTCCCACACCGATCCGCATCGAACTGGATGATCTGCCAAAGCCCAATTCGGACGAGAGCGCCGACAAGCAGCCCGAAGAAGCGGAAATTCCTTCTGAGCCAACTCTCGAAGTTCCGGCAGGCTTCCGGGTCGACGTTTTCGCGGACGAACAGGAGAACGCCCGCTGGCTCGCGCTCACCCCGGACGGCGACGTGCTGCTGGCCCGAAGCCGGGACAATGAAATCGTCCTGCTTCGCGACACCAGCGGGGACGGCAAAGCGGATGAGGCCAGCACCTTTGGCGACAAATCGAACGCTTTCAACCTTCCCTTTGGCATGGCGTTTACCGACGGTCATTTCTTCGTCGGAAATACCAATGCCGTCCGCCGCTACCCGTGGAAAAAAGGTCAGCGTAAACTTGAAGGCGAGGGCGAGGAAATCACCTCCCTGCCCGGTCAAGGATACAACCAGCACTGGACGCGGAACGTCGTCGCGAGCCCCACCGCCGACTGGCTCTACGTCTCGGTGGGATCGGAATCCAATGTGGACGAGGAGGAACCTCCGCGTGCCTCGATTCTCCGCATCAAACCCGACGGGACGGGGCGTGAAAACTTCGCCACCGGACTGAGGAATCCCGTGGGGATGGATTTCCACCCGGAAACCGCCGACCTATACGCGACGGTGAACGAGCGGGACAAACTGGGTGATGATCTCGTCCCGGATTATCTGGCCAGGGTGGTGGAGGGCGCCTTTTACGGCTGGCCCTACGCCTACCTGTCGCCGTTGAACCTCGATCCGCGGCGGATGAAGGATGGCGAAAGCGAGAATGCGGCGCTGGCTCTCACCACCCAGACGCCGGACGTTTTGTTCGAGTCGCACTCCGCGGCGCTCGGCCTGGCCTTCGCGAAGGGCACCATGTTTCCGGAGAAATATCGCAATGGCGCTTTCGTCGCCTTCCGCGGAAGCTGGAACCGCAGCACCGGCACCGGCTACAAAATCGTATTCGTGCCGTTCGGGAAACAAGGCCGTGCCGAAGGCCACTACGAGGACTTCGTCCGCGGATTTTTGATCGATCCAGATGTGCCCCGGACCTGGGGTCGCCCGGTGGGCACCTTGTTCCTACCCGACGGCAGCCTGCTTTTCACCGATGAGATGAAGGGCAGGGTCTACCGGGTGAGTTACGAGGGATAATTGGCCGCCGCTCCCCAGGCCCGCTCACTTCTTCTCTTCGAGGACAATGTCCTTGAACTGGACCTGCATCGTCGGTCCGGCGTGAAGTTGGAGTGCGATGACTCCCTTTTTCGGAGCTTCCGCCGTCTCGTCGGTCACATCGACGGCCAGCTTGCCATTGATGAAGTGTTGGACGTGGTTCCCATCGGCGACGATTTTGTATTCGTTCCAGTCGTCTTTTTTGATCGCTGCCTGGATTTCGTCCGAATTGCCGGTCTCGCCGGTGACTTCGATGTTTGGTTTCCCTGGCTCGGCGCCCTGTGTGATTTTCACCTTCTGCCCCCGCTTGGCGAGAATGCCGCGGCCGCGCTCCTCATAGAGGATGCCGCTGTAGGTATCGCCGTATTCGAAATCCGCCTGATAGCCGCCGACGATCCACTTCTCCTTGTCCGCCACCTCGCTGCGATACTGAATGCCGCTGTTGGTGTAGTTCTGGTCGTCACCCGGCTTCATTTTAAACTTCAGCGTGAGCTCGAAATTGGCCGGCTCGCCATCGTTCCAGATGAGAAATGTGTTGTGCGCGGCGGGCTTTTCCGCCGTCGTGCGGCCGGTGATCGCGCCGTCCTCGACGGACCACAGGTCCTCATTGCCGGACCAACCCGAGAGGTCCTTGCCGTTGAATAACTGCTTTTCCTCCGCGTGGGCGAATGCACTGAGCAGGACTGAAAGAGCGACTGTTTTTGTTTTCATAGATGGTGTTTGGAGGGAGTGGGACAAATCAATGTCCGCGTTTTTTCAGGAAGGGAACCAGTTCATCGACACCGAAGTCGATCAGCAATTCTCCATGCCAGTCCATGGTGGGCGCTTTGGATTGTCCGGAGAGATCGATCATTTCCTGCATGGCTTCCCGATCGCCGGAGACCACTACCTTGCGCACCGGAATCTTCTTTCGCTCGAGGTGCTGGACGACTTCCTCGCACCAGGGACAGCCGGGTTTGATGTATAGGACGGGCAGATCGGACATATGTGGGTTCAGGTGAATCGGATGGCGTGTTTTTTCGAGAGCCTCAGGATGTCGCCTGGTTCGGGGGAAATCAAGGCGGCGGGATCGGTCAGTTTTTCGCCGTTGAGCTGGACGGAGCCGGACTGGATGAACTGCTTCTTGAGCTCGCCATTGGACTTTTCCAAGTCGAATGCCGCCTTGAACGCGCAGGCGCTGATGGCGAGCACCGTCCTCTCGCCGGGCAATGCGGCGATGGAAAGCTCCGGCAGATTGGAGTCAATGAGGTTTTTCCTGGAGAAACGCGTGTCCCAATCCGCTCGCGCGCCCGCTCCCGCATCGTTGCCGTGGAAACGGGCGGTGATCTTCTCCGCTAGCGACTTCTTCGCCTCCATCGGGTGCCCGGAGGGATCAAGCGCTCCACCTAACAGCAGCGTGTGATAGCGCGCCATCAGCTCGTCGGAAATGCTCATCAGTTTCCCGAACATCTCCTGCGGCGGATCATCGACCCCCACGTAGTTGTCGTAGGATTTCGACATCTTGCGGACGCCATCCAGACCTTCCAGCAGAGGCATCGTGATCACCACCTGCTGCGGCTGGCCTTCTTCTTTCTGAAGATCGCGGCCGACGAGCAGGTTGAAAAGCTGGTCGGTGCCGCCAAGTTCGACATCCGCCCGGACCTGCACCGAGTCCCAGCCCTGGACGATCGGATATTGAATCTCGTGGAGGCGGATCTCCTGGCCCTTTTCGATGCGGTTCCTGAAGTCCTCCCGCTGTAACATCTGCTGCATGGTGACGCGGGCATTGAGCCGCAGCACGTCCTCAAAATTCATCTTGCGGAACCAATCGCCGTTGAAGCGGATCTCCGTGCGGTCGCGGTCGAGGATCTTGAAGGCTTGGGCGGTGTAGGTTTCCGCGTTGGCGAGAACCTCGTCGCGGGTCAGCGGCGGGCGGGTGGCGGAGCGGCCCGAGGGATCGCCGATCGTCGCGGTGAAATCCCCGATGATGAGCACCGCCTGATGGCCGAGCGCTTGGAATTGCCGCAGTTTTTCAAAGACGACGGTGTGCCCGAGGTGAATGTCCGGCGAGGTGGGATCGAGCCCCAGCTTCACCCGCAGCGGCCGGCCGAGGCGGAGTTTCTCCGACAGTTCCTTTTCGGAAAGGACCTTCACGGTCCCGGCGGTGAGTTGGCTCAATTGCTCTTCGGGCGACACGGAGGAGGTAGGTAAAGGAGCGAAGCGCCCGCCGCAAGCCCAAGGCTCGTCGCGCCCGCAGCGAAGTTTTCGTGATAACCTTCGGCGGGGAAAACCGTCGATACCCACGGCATATCCGCCCACCACCAGATAGTCCACCCGCTCACTTTCGAGCAATGCGATGAACTCGCGAAAATCCCGGTTCCCATCTCCCCTCCCCCTTGAAGCCAATGCCTTTGGGGATTGACCCAATGAAACGCCGGAAATCGTTATCCTGAGAGGATTACAGCTTTGTTGCCCGGGATCGAGGAGCCATCGCGACGACCACCCCGGGTTGGGTGATCTCTTGGATTCGCACCCTGAAAGGCGTGCCAGCGACGCCGGAGTGCAATCGGATGTCCGACCGCACCCACTGCGACCGGCTTGCGGAGTCGAATCCTCCTATTGGCCAAATTCCACAATCCGATCCCCGAAGGCATTGCCCCGAACGCCCCAGCCCCGCACCCGATTCGCCTCCATCCCACTTTTCACTTTCCAAACCCGGAACCATCGCTTAACCCTCCCGCCCGCCTGAGATGGTGGTCGTAGCTCAGTTGGTAGAGCCCCGGATTGTGATTCCGGTTGTCGCGGGTTCGAGTCCCGTCGATCACCCCATCTTTCGTCTCGGGACCACTCGGTTGGTCCGGACTCGGAGGAAGGAAACTTAGAATTACGCCAGATGCAGCCGCTCGAAAGCCGGATCCACTACAAATTCCGAAATTCGCTGCTACTAGCGGAGGCGCTCACCCATCCCAGCCTCGCCTACGAGTCGCAGCGCCCGCATTTCGACAATCAGCGGCTCGAATTCCTCGGCGACGCCGTCCTCCAGCTCATCGTGACGGAGGAACTTTACCGGATGTTTCCGGAGTTCACGGAAGGGCGGCTCACCAAGCTCCGCTCGCGCGTCGTTTCCCGCCGCGCGCTCGCCCGCTTCGCGATGGCCATCCACCTCGGCGATTACGTCCTGCTCGGAAAAGGTGAGGAAGCGACCGGCGGGCGCCGCCGGCTCTCTACCCTTGCCGATGCCTTCGAGGCCCTCATCGGCGCGGTCTATCTCGATGCCGGCCCCGTTCCGGCCAAGGAACTCGTGCTCCGCCTCTTCGAGTCGGAAATCGGCGGCATGGTCACCAGTCCAGAGGAACGCAATCCCAAGGGCGAGCTCCAGGAATGCCTCCAGGCGATCCATCCGCAGGCCCCCGATTACCGGATCCTAAGCGAAAGCGGACCCGACCACCGCCGCGTCTTCCAAGCGGAGGTTTCCTGGAGAAAACTCCCCCTCGCCACCGGCAAGGGCAAAAGCAAAAAGGAAGCCGAAGCCCGCGCCGCCGCCGAAGCGCTCCGCGC
>JBBSJY010000071.1:0-19495 GCA_038256845.1 Verrucomicrobiales bacterium
CTGGGACCGGCAACGCGGATACCCGCGGAATGATTAGCCTCCAGGCAGGTACTTACGACATCGACTACATCCACTGGGAGGGCGGCGGTGGCTCCGGCTACGAGCTGACCGCGGCGCCAGGCTCCTGGCCACACGGCGCCGACACGCCTCCGGGCGGCTGGCAACTCGTCGGTTCCGCTCCTCCAACGCTAATATTCCCCGGAATCTCCGAGCCCGGCTGGACCGTGCAATCCTCCAATGCGGGGCGCATCGAACTTGCGGGAGACGGCTTCAACATCGCGGGTGCGGAAGCGGCCATCGACAACGCGCTCACCGAAGGCGTGGGTAGCACGACCCTCTGGGATCATCTGGATTTCATCGACCCGGAAGCTGGCAATCAGGGAAGTTTCGCCGGCAGCAATCCTTGGCCCCTCGACACCCCGGTGGATGATAACCAGTACGCGATGCGCGCCACCGGAACACTCGTCGTCACGGAGCCCGGGGTGTATCACCTCGGCTTCCAGGGAGACGACGGCGGTTACATGCAGATCGACGGACCGCTTGAAGGAACAAACACGGCGGAATGGAGCTCGATTGTTGAGACCCTGATTCCCTCGTCGGCCATTGTCGTGGGGGACTCCGCATCCGGACTGAACAATCGGTTGCAGGCAGAAGTCGGGACAGGCAATAGTCGGACCGTTGGTGCCATCGACCTGGTCGCCGGCACCTATACCGTCAAGACGCTCGTTTACGAAGGCGGCGGCGGTTCGTGGTGGGAAGTCTTAGGGGCAAAGGCACCCGAAGGGTCTTCGCCGACCGGTATCGTTTATCCTCTGTTGAGAAAGGGTGCGCCGGGCGTCTTCACGCCGCCGAGAGGGATCCAGCTTGTCGCGCAAGAGGCGGTGGTTGGCACCCCACCCGGAACATTCATCGCGGTCAACGACTTCGCTGTGACCGGAGGAGCTCCCGTCACGTCGATCTCGCTCACCTTCGGATCCGAAGCGGGAAGGACCTACAAGATCCTCGCCTCCACCAACCTGGTGGACTGGATCGAGGTGGCCGCGGCTGTGCCGGCCTCCGGAGGTGCCACCACCAACTACGTTGTTGACCCGACCGGAATTCCTGCGATCGACGGCGAACCGAAAGTGTTCTTCCGCGTCGTGATCAACTGATCCCGGACTCCTGGATTCATTGCCGCCGTCGGAGCAATTCCGGCGGCGGCATTTTTAATGGTGCGCAACCTGCTCACACCGGGGCATCTGACGGCAACCCTAACAGGGTGCCCCGCCCGCTCCGAACTTCCAAATATCACCGATTGCCATTCGCACGGCTTCTCCCGTACAGGGGCTCGGCAAATCGAAATCTCCCACGGGCCGAAAGGCAGCGACCGCATCTCGGATCGCCTCCCGCACCGAGATCGCGAGCATCAGCGGCGGCTCCCCGACCGCCTTGCTCCCGTGGATCGTCCCCTCCTGCGCGGCCTCCGAAAGCAATTCCACCCGGAAATCGCAGGGCGCGTCACTGAATCCGGGGATGGCGTAGGTGCTTGCGCTGTGACTCAACAGCTCGCCCCTGGAATCCCACCTGAGCTCCTCCCGTGTCAACCATCCCATACCCTGCACAAAGCCTCCTTCAATCTGGCCCTTGTCCACCGCCGGATTGAGGGAATTGCCCGTGTCATGAAGGATGTCCACCCGCCTCACGACGCTCGTGCCTGTGGTTCCGTCGATTTCCACTTCGGAAACCGCCGCCCCCCAGGCATAATAGTAGAACGGCCGCCCTTTCCCCACGTTCCAATCCCAATCCAAGTCCGGGGTCCGGTAGTATCCGGTGGCGGATAACGGCACTCGCCTGAGATAAGCTGTTTTGGCCAGGTCCGCGAAAGAGATCGCATGCCCGCCGCAAGCGACCTGGCCTGCGGAAAAAACCGCATCTTCCGCCTGCCCACCCAGGATCACCGCGGCGACCTCCGACAATCTTTCCCGCAATTTCCTGCAGGCATCCGCCACAGCCATCCCATTGAGGTCCGCCCCTGAACTCGCGGCGGTGGCCGAGGTGTTAGGAACCTTGTCCGTGCGGGTGTGCATGACTCGGATGAAAGACTCCGGAAGGCCGAGTTCCTCCATCGCAACGCCCAAAATCTTTGTATGCAAACCCTGTCCCATCTCGGTTCCGCCGTGGTTCACCTGCACGGACCCGTCCTGATAGATCAAGACCAGCGCCCCGGCCTGATTGTAGCTTTTCAAAGTGAAGCTGATGCCGAATTTCACAGGGGTGATCGCAACTCCGCGCTTCAGCGATTTCATTCGCCCGTTCCAGAGCGCGATCTCCGCCTTGCGTCTTACAAAATCCGAAGAACCCATCAGGCGTTCCCAGATCCGGTGGATCCGCACCTCACCGACAGACGCTCCGTAGTGTGTCGTGTTTCCCTCGCCATGATTGTGATAGAAATTCCTCCTTCTGACTACCTCTGCCGGGAGCCGCAAGGTCAGCGCGATCCTGCCGAGGATCTCCTCCATCATCAGCATCCCCTGCGGTCCACCGAAACCCCTGAACGCGGTGTGGGAGGTCGTATTCGTCCTCACCACCTGCCCGCTGTAGCGGACGTGCGGAACGTAATAGCAATTGTCCAGATGGAAGAGGGCGCGATCATTCACGGGCTGTGACAGATCGAGCGACCATCCGCCGTCGGAAAACATATCCACTTCCACGGCTTCCAGACGCCCGTCCTCATTAAAGGCAGCCCGGTAGCGAGCGAAGAACGGGTGGCGCTTGCCGGTGAGTTTCATGTCAATGTCACGATCAAGTTGCACTCTCACCGCCCTTCCTGTTAGGGTCGCAGCCAACGCGCAGATCGCAGCCCAACCATTCCCTTGGGTCTCTTTTCCCCCGAATCCCCCACCCATCCGGGTCGATTCCACCACCACCTTGTGCCTCGGAGTTCCCAAGACCTCCGCCACGATCGCCTGGACCTCGGAAGGATGCTGTGTCGAGCTGACCACATACACGCCGCCCTCTCCGTCCGGTTCCGCCCAAGCCGCATGCGTTTCCAGATAAAAGTGCTCCTGACCGCCAATATGGAATTCACCTTCGAGCACTCGCTCCGATTCCGCCAGAACCCGGTCGGCCTGTCCCCTTTTCAGAATGTGCGGATCGGTGTGATATGAATTCTGCCTGATGGCTTCCTCGATTCCCAATATCGGCTCTTCCGGAGTGAACTCCTGAGTCACCATTTCCGCAGCGATACGGCATTGGTTTTCTGAATCTCCGATCACCACCCCGATCACCTGTCCGTGGAAACATATCTCATCTTCGGCAAACAAAGGTTCGTCGTGGCGGTTGGGACCGATGTTGTTCACCCCAGGAACGTCACCCGCAAGCAGTATTTTCCTTACACCAGGCATCGCTCCGGCCGACAAAATATCCACGCGATGAAGCTTCGCCCGCGCGACCCGGGAGATGATCGGCCACATCTCCAACATCGGCCTTCGCAACGCTTGGTCGAAGGTGTATTCGGCAGTTCCGGTCACATGTCCGCGGGCGCTTTCGTGACGGAGGCACGAATCGGGCGTCGGTGTGGACGTCGCTTGCGGGAATCCCACCGCCTCATCCATCGCTCCACGCTCGCCCGACAGGAACTTCATCCACAGGCCATGGATCAACGAAGAACGGTATTCCGCTGTCCCACGCACATCCGAAATGGGCCTGAAGCCGCTTGTTAGCAGGTCGGAGATCGCGCGATTTGGTACGAGCCGCTCACCCAGCAGTGCCTCTTCCACATTCTTCGCCCGCAACGGAGTAGCCGCCACACCCCCGAACGCCAGGCGCGCATCCGAAATACGCCCATCCTCACCCGTGACGATCCTGAAAGCGGCGGAGACGATGCTGATATCCATCTCCCGCCGTTTCGATACCTTGAAGAATTCACAGCGTCCGGGCAAACCGCGCGGCACCCGGACCGCCTCCATGACCTCATCCGCATGCATTGCCGTCCGGCGGTAGCCGCTGAAGAAATCCTCCAGCTTAACCGTCCGTCTGCCTGACTGGGATTGCAGGATGACTTCCGCATCCAGGGCTAACAGAATCGGCGCGGCATCGCCGATCGGCGATGCCGTCGCCAGATTGCCGCCCAAGGTCGCGCGGTGCCGGATTTGCCGGGAGGCGAAAAGTTCCAGCATCTTGTCGAATGCCGGGTATTCACCCCGCACTGCGTCCGCGATGTCCGTGAGGGCCGCCGCCGCTCCCAGAATCCACTCGGAATCGCTGATCTCGATTCGCTTCAGTTCCCGAACTTCCTCCAAACCGATGAGCGTCCCAAAACGCTGCCGGCGTTTGTTGATCAGCACGGCGATCTCCGTTGCGCCCGCCACCAGCGTGGCTTCCGGATAAGCCGCCTTCGTCTCCAACAAATCTTCAAGCGAATTTGGGGCGATGTAGAGTCCCATGTCATCATTTCCGATTGAAGAAGCCGGAATCGGAAGGCCGTTGATCTTCGGCGACATGAATGGAGCGGACCGTTCTCCTTTTTCATCGAGCGCCGACACCATTGCATCACGGATCGGCCTGTAGCCGGTGCATCGGCAAAGGTTTCCACAAAGCTGGTCCGCGATCTCCGCCGCAGCGGGTGCCTGGTCCCGGTGATAGGCCTCCACCATGGAAGAGATGAACCCGGGAGTGCAATATCCACATTGGGATCCATAACACTCGATCATCTTCTCCTGTACAGGATGAAGCGTGCCATCCCTTTCTAAGCCCTCCGCAGTCCAGATCTCCGCGCCGGCCATGGATGGCACGAGCCCCAGACAGCTGTTGATGGAACGCGGCTTACCCTGCACATCGATGATGATCACCGAACAAGCGCCACAATCTCCCTCCGCACAGCCGCTCTTCGCGCCTGTCCAACCATTGCTACGGAGCAACGAAAGGAGGTTCTCATTGACTCCGATGGCGGAAACATCGACCGCATTGCCATTGATCCAAATGATCCTCATGGAAGCCGGTTGATGTTCTTATAATAGAGATAAACCGCCGGCTCATCACCCACCGCCACGAACCATTGCGGACAATAGGGAGCCATCCATATCGCATCACCCGCGCCAACAGGATAGTAGCGGTCTTCCAATCGATAAATTCCCTGGCCGGCAAGCATCAGCAGTCCGTGCTCCATGATATGGGTTTCCACGAATGGCAGCATCGCGCCAGGTTGATAGGTGAACAGGTTCATCGCCATATCGAAGCGACCGTCGTCTGGCAGGAGAACCTGCAATCTTGCCTTCTCATTGCCGAGAAAAGCCACGGCTTCCACTTCCCCCGCGCTGCGATGGAAGACGGGTGGCGGGTCAACGCCAGCGGTAGTCTCATATCGCTTTCGAAACAACGTCACACGCGTCGCCGCCACTCCGGATAGTTCGACCGTCACCGCTGCGGGGACGTAGAGGCAATCGCCTGCGGAAAGTTCCGCACTGCCCGTATCCCAGCGGACTTCCAGCGGGCCGGATTCCACATACAACGCATGTTGGTGATCGTCTGCGGGGAACAGCGCTTTGCCTCCGCCCGCCTGAAAAGTGATAAGAATCTGGGAGAATCCCGCGCCCATTTCCGGGGAAACCATCACGAAACCGGTCGCATTGTCCCAACCGGGAAATGCGCTCGGGACATGTCCGTCGGGAGCGATCAACGCGTGCCTCGGACAAACCGAGGTCCGCGTCGTTCCGAACAAATCCGTGGCTTTCATTGCGATGATTGGGGCTGGAGAAAACGACCGCGCGTCTCGTCGTCCACCGCTTGCCCGCGCAAGTAAGTTCCGATGATCCGCCAGGAGCGCGCGCGCCCGGTGTAGGCGCTGATCGGATGACGATAAAGCAGCTCCTGTTCCCGGATCTCTTCCGGCAACGCCGCCATGAGGAAGAAGCTCGCTTCCGACCCTTCGCGAACTGCACCGATTTCCGGCGGCAGCCGGAAACGCCGCGCCACGGCCTCCGATGTCATCTTGGCCAGGTCCATCAACGGGATCCGACCCGCGATCGCTTCGTTGCACAAGAGTTCGAAGCCATGTTGACAGCCCGCGATACCTCCCCAGATGGAGAAAATATCTTCCCCGGACTTCATCTCGGGCGGAGATGGAGAATGGTCCGATCCGATGGTGGTCACCAGGCCCGACTTCACGGATCGCCACAGGTCCTCCACGGCCCGGAACTCTCGCAGCGGTGGTGCGCACTTCGCCAGCGGTCCGATTTCACAAGCTTCCCCGGCATCTAGCAGAAGATAGTGCGGACAGGTTTCCGCCGTGACTTTCACCCCTCCCGCCCGGGCTTCCGCGATCATGCGCAATCCGGTTGCGTGGCTGACATGCACCACATGCAGATCCGCGCCCGTCTCTCCTGCCAGATCAAGCGCCATCCGGATCGACGACAATTCGGCCTCTACCGGCCGGGAAGCCAGCCAGTCCGCCATATTTCCCGGACAGCGCTGGCGGTGGGCTTTCCGATAGGAAGCGATCACCTCGTCGTCCTCCGCATGCACCGCGACGGGTCTGCCCAGCCCGGCTGCAATTTTCATTCCCCTGCGGAGTGTCGCCGAATCGGCTTTCCCAAATTCCGCCAGCCCGCTGTCGCAGAGAAACGCCTTGAATCCGATCACACCCGCGTCCGCCATCGCGGGCATCTCCTCAAGCGAATCCGGTGTCATCCCACCCCAGATCCCGAAATCCAAACGGGATTTTTCGCCAGCCAAATCCCGCTTCGCCTCCACGGCGGCGGCTGTCAGGACCGGCGGAGTCGAGTTGAGCGGCATGTCAAAAAATGCCGCGCCGCCGCCGGCGGCCAGTGCACGCGATCCGGTTTCGAAACCTTCCCAAGCCTCTCTCCCGGGCTCGTTGAAATGCACGTGAGCGTCGATCACACCAGGCATCATGATTTTTTCCGTGCCGTCAATTTCCTGCCGCGACGAACCGGCGATCCCTTCCCCAATTTTGACAAAGCGTCCCTCCGCCATCGCGACGTCAACCGGCGAGCCGCCGGCCAGCCGCACGTTTCGGACGATCATTTCGAAATCCGCACTCATGGTTTACTCCATAGTTTCAAGAACTCCGCCAGCACGCCAATGCCGACGGCGATGTCTTCCGGTTCCGCATACTCGTCGGGATGATGACTAAGCCCGGCGCGACAACGAATGAAAATCATTCCGACCGGCATTCCCGCCGCGAGAGCCACCGCGTCGTGACCCGCACCGCTTGCCACATCACCACGGTATGAGGCGACCTTTTCCAAGCAATCCGTGAGGCATTCCGTCAGTTCCGGGTCGCAACTCACCGCGGCGTCGATCTGGGCCAATTCCCATGTCATTTCAAGATCTCTCGTTGCGTTGATGGCTTCGAATTTTCTTCGAATCATGGCCAATCCTTCCAACAATGCCGAATTGTCCGGATGACGCACATCCAGAGTGAAAACGGCTTCGCCGGGAATCGCATTGCTGGCACCCGGGTTGACCCGGATCATTCCGACGGTGGCGACCAACGGTGGATGGGAGATGGCGGCATCTTCCGCCGCGAGAATGCATGCGGCAGCGCCAGCCATGGCGTCGCGGCGTAGGTTCATGGGAGTTGTTCCGGCGTGATCCGCCTGCCCTCTGATAGAAATCCGTAGCCGTGCCTGGCCGCAGATCCCGCGGACCACCGCCGCTGGCACTCCCCGATCTTCCAATACCCGGCCCTGCTCGATATGCAGTTCGATATAACCCGAAGAACTCTCCGGCCCATAGAGAATCGGGGCTGCACCGTCGTCCCACCCTTCACTCGCCAGCACCTCGTCCAGCGTCATGCCGTTTTCGTCCCTGCTGGCGAGCAGCCAGGGCGGCAGCGGCCCGAGCACACCGCGACTGCCCAGATAGGTCGATTGGAACCGCGCTCCTTCTTCATCGGCGAATCCCAGCACGTGAACCGGACGCGCGGGGATCTCGCCGGCGGATTGGAGAACTTCGATCGCTGCCAGAGCGGCGATGATACCGAGAGCGCCATCGTATTTGCCGGCGTCGATCACCGTATCAAGGTGGGAACCTACCAGGATGGGGCGTGCCTCGGGATCAGAACCCGATATAACTCCTCGCACGGTCCCGCCCCGGTCATGGCAGATATCCATTCCCAATTCCTCCATCCAATCCATCACGCAAGCGGCGGCCGCACGGTTGGCGGGAGAGAGAAAACCGCGCTGCAGGCCATCCGCGCGATCGGAGATCCCGCCGAGCATCTCGACGCGGGCCAGAGCCTTTTGCAAGATGGCGGCGTCCATGATTCAGCTTCCCCGGTAGGTGCTGTAGGACCATGGCGAACAGACGAGCGGCACATGATAGATTCCGCCGCTCTCCATTCGGAACACCACCGGAACCTTGTCAAGAAACGGGCTGGGGATTCCCGTGGCTGCAAAGTAGCTACCCATCTCAAAGACCAGTTCATAGGTGCCGGTCACAAGCAGATCGCCTTCGAGCATCGGTCGGTCGCAGCGGCCGTCCCCGTTGGTGATCAGCCGGGCGAGGAACTCGCCACCGCGGCTGAGGGAAATGCCCACGCCCGCCGCAGGTTTTCCTGAAACGGTGTCGAGGACATGTGTCGTGAGTCTCCCCATGTGCCGATCATTCAGCAAATTACGGACCCTTCCAGCGCAAATCCTCCGCGATCCGCAGGCGGTGGGGCGGACCCGTCGGCTGGATTGTAAGGAGCCACACACCCATGTCGTGGAAGCGAATGAGTCGTCCTTGCGAGGCCTGTTCATGGAAAGCAGAGCGCTTACTCACCCGCGCCACTCCGTCTCGAAATGCTCCCGGATCTCCGTGCCTACGAGGAGGGCAGCCTCCACTTCTGGACTGCGGCGGGAAGCGCAGCGCCACGCCGCTTTGGATCGAGCTTCGTCCAACCTGCCATCACCCTCCCGAATCCGAAGCGCCGTCGCCGCTTCGCTCAACCGGCGCACTCCAAAGCCCCGATCCTTCCTATGAGAAAACACCCGCCCCGGAGCATCCACCACAAACTCCCGCCAGATCTCCGGATGGTTCACATCTCCCCGCGTCAGAAACACCAACCCCAGCTTCGCGGCCCTCTTCTCAAGTAGTGCCGCATCTCGCCAACATCTTCCCCCCTCTTTCTGGATTTTGGATTCTGGATTCTCGCGACGTAGCGTGCCGGAGACGCCGGATGTGCACCGGACGTCCCTCCTGATCGGGGCACCCGGTCCCGCGGCGCCGCCCACCGATCCCGGGATCACGCGGCGGATGGTTCTGATGCAACCTTGCCGCGCGTCTGCCTGCCCGACTTCCTGAGGCGCGACGACACCCTCAAAGGCAGCTTGCAGCGGGAGGCGGCGGCAGTCAGCCTTTCCACAAATGGAGACGGATAGAGAAACCACCCCTGACAGCAAGGACTTGGAATTCGAAAGGCTCGAACTTGCCCTGCGGGCATCCAACGAGGGAATCTGGGATTGGTGGACCGACCGCAAGGAGATCTCCTACTCGAGGCGCGTGCTGGAATTTTTGGAATGCAGCAATTCAAACGCGCCGAATCTTTTCCAACCCCCGCACAAAAGCATTTTCCCCGAGGACCTGCCGGCATTCCAGCGAGCGCTATCCCAAGCCCTGGAAGTTTCCGGCCCGGAAACCCTGGCGGTGGACGCCCGCGTCCGTACCGGCAGCGGCGACTGGCGCTGGCTGAGGGTGCGTGGCACGGTCGTCCGCGACCGCGCCGGCCACGCGCTGAGAATCGCAGGCTCGATGATTGACATCAGCCACCGCAAGGAAGCGGAGGCTCAGGTGGAGGAGGAGCGTTTCCTTCTGCGACAACTCATCGACCACGTGCCCCTCCAAATTTACTTCAAGGACTTGGAATCGCGGGTCGTCATGGTCAATCAAGGAACCGCCGAGTGGTGGGGCTTCACGAAGACATCCGATCTCGTGGGCAAGCATGACCGCGACATGTTTGACCGCGAGCACTGGGTGGAAGCCGAAAACGACGAAAGGAAAATCATCGAGACCGGAAAGGCGATTTCCGCCAAACTGGAGCATGAAACCTGGCGTGAAGGTGGTGAAACCTGGGTCGTGACCTCGAAGTTCCCGTGGAAAGACCGCCTGGGAAATGTGAAGGGTACCTTCGGGGTATCCAGCGATGTCACCGGCCTGGTCACCGCGCAGCGCGAAGCGATCGCCTTGGCTGCCCAATTGCAGCAGCGGAACGAAGCGTATGAGGAGGAACTGCTCCTTGCACGGGAGATCCAGCAGGCGTTGGCCACGCATGAATTCCCCGCGGTGATCGCCGCCAATGGTTCGAACCTCAAGTTCGGGTCGCGATACATTCCGATTTCGGGTTTGGCCGGAGACTTTTTTGAAGTCATCCAGATATCCGAAACCAGCGTCGGCATCATGATTTGCGACGTGATGGGGCACGGCGTCCGCTCGGCGCTGGTGGTGGCAATGCTGCGCGGCCTGCTGGAAAAACAGCGCGCCCAAGCCTGCGAACCTGGCACATTCCTCTCGGGCCTCAACGACGGACTTTCCTCAATCCTCGAACGCGCCGGCACCACCATGTTCGCCACGGCATTCTACGGCGTGCTCGACCTTGCCGAACATAAGCTCCGGTATTCCTGTGCAGGCCATCCGGGGCCGATCGTGGCGGGTGACAAAGGGATCTATCAGCTCGCCGGAGAGCGCTCGCAAAAAGGTCCCGGCCTGGGCCTTATCAAAGCGGCGGTGTATCCGGTCAACGAGCATGACATCCGTGGCGTGGACAAACTGATTCTCTTCACCGACGGAGTCCTCGAGGCGGAGAACCGCAGCGGCGAGCCGTTCTTCGAGCAACGCCTGATAGAAATCATCGCGGCCAAGGTGAACGAACCTCTGGATGACCTGCTGGATGGCATCCTTTCCAGCGTTCTGGCCTTTTCCGAAGGGCAGCATTTCGACGACGATGTCTGCCTGCTGGGTATCGCCTGCGGCCGCTGAGCCGCCGGTGAAGCGGCCGTGCCCGGCCTTTCCAACAAATTATCAGTCCAACAGGTTGCCGTAGTGCTTTCTCGCCAGATGCAGCGAAAGATCGAGGATCCCCTTGCTGCGTGACTGCTTGAGCGCCTCGTCAGCCATGGCCGCACATTCGGCGTGGCTGAGGGAACGGATCGCCTGTCCCACCCGGGGCACCTGCTGCGGCCCGACGGAAAGCTCCTCCACACCCAAGCCGATCAGGAGCGGCGTCAAACGGATGTCGCCCGCCATCTCACCGCAGATTCCCGTCCAGATCCCATTGTCGGTGGCGGCGTCGATCGCCCGTTTGATCAGGCGGATCACCGCCGGATGAGTCGGACGATAGAGGTCGGCGACGTGCGGATTGACCCGGTCCACCGCGACGGTGTATTGGATGAGATCGTTGGTTCCAATTGAGAAAAAGTCCACTTCCGGAGCGAGAAGGTCCGCGCAAACCGCCGCGGAGGGGACCTCGATCATGATTCCCACCGGCAGTTCGCGATCGAACGCCACGCCTTCCTTCTCCAGTTCATCCATACAGCGGAGGAGGATCTCGCGACTGCGGCGGACTTCCGAGAGGCCGGAGATGAGTGGAAACATCACGGAGACTTTGCCGAAGGCGCTGGCGCGGAGGATCGCACGCAGTTGCTCGCGGAACATCGCCGGGCGCGCCAGCGAAACGCGGATGCCGCGCCAGCCGAGAAACGGGTTCGGCTCGGGATCCGTGAGCGGTTCCACGGGGAGTTTGTCGCCGCCCGCGTCCAGCGTGCGGATGATGACCGAATGCGGCAACATCTCGCGTGCGACGCGGGTGTAGGCCGCGGCTTGGACCCCCTCGCCGGGCATTTCCTCGTCGTTCAGAAGCAGGAACTCAGTACGGTATAGCCCCACTCCTTTGGCACCGCTGCGTTTGACGAGTGAAAGCTCGTCCACCAGCTCGATGTTAGCGGAGAGCGTGAGCGGCCGGCCATCAACCGTCTGCGTGGCTGCCCCCCGCATCGCGTCGAGCGCGCTGCGAACCCTCGCCTTCTCCTCGATCAGCTTCCGGTAGTGTTCGAGAGTGTCCGAGTTGGGATAGAGGATCAGCTTCCCCGTGTAGCCATCGAGGATGGAGGGGGCGAGCGCCATGACCTCGATCACCGCGCCTTCCAGTCCCACCACCGCGGGGATGCCGAACGATCGGGCGATAATGGCCGTGTGGGAGTTGACGCTGCCCTGCTCGGTCGCAAATCCCAGCACGTGCCGGCGGTTGATCGTAGCGGTATCCGACGGGGAAAGATCGAAGGCGACGAGGATGTGATGATCGTCGGGCGCGGGAGCGCGGACCTCCGCATCCATCCGGAAGTTTCTCAACACCCGCTGGGAGACGTCCTCGATATCGGCCGTGCGTTCGCGCAAATACGGATCCGGAATCCGCCGCATGGCCTCCAGAAAATTCTGCATGACCGCATAGAACGCGTATTCCGCATTCTGCAGCCGATCGTCGATCGCTTCCAAAACCCGATCGACCAGCGCGCGGTCTTCGAGAATCATCACGTGCGCCTCAAAAATCCCGCTCTCGCCATCGCCCGAAAGGCTTTCCAGCCGCTTCTGAATCTCGACGAGCTGCTTCTTGGTCACCTCCACCGCCTCCGTAAAACGCTGACGCTCCCGGATCACCTCGCCTTCCGGAATCCCATAAACCTCCGGCGCGGAAAAACCACGGGCGATCACATGGATCGGACCGATGGCGATGCCGGGCGACGCGGGAATCCCCTCGTAGACAATTTGCGTCTCATTTCCACTTTTCGGCATGCTCTCGCAACAGAGTGCTGGCAGCGTGGTCAATCGATCAAGGCGCAATTTCCAACGCCCCCCGCGCTTCTCCCGATCTTCGTCGGGATCACTCCTCCTCAAATTTCCGGGTGATCAGATCGCCGATCGCATCCAGAGCCGCATCGGCATCCACCCCCTCGGCGTTGACCGAGATTACCGATCCATGGCCGGCCGCGAGCATCATGAGCCCCATGATGCTCTTCCCATCGACTTCCTCTCCGTCCTTCTCCACAAAAATATCCGCTTGGAAGCGGTTGGCGGTCTTGACGAACTGCGCCGCGGGCCGGGCGTGGATCCCGAGCTTGTTGAGAATGGTGAAATCTTTTTTTGCCATGGAAAAGCGGCTTTCGCCGGGCGGAATGTAGGAAGTCCCCCGGACCGGTCCAAGGTAAAAATTCGCGCTGCGACCGGCAGCATCGGGGTGCCGGGCAGGGCGACCGGGCCTTGCACAGTCGGAGCGCGTGGACTAAGGCTCCGCCGCATGATTCGCTTCTCCGTCCTTGGCATTCCGATTCAGATCCAGCCGTTTTTCTGGGTCACTCTCGCCATCATTGGAGGCGCCCTCGGGGCGGATTCGTCCGAGGCGATGATGCGGATCGGTCTCTTTGTGATCGCCGGGTTCGTGTCCATCCTGATCCACGAGTTGGGCCATGCGCTGACCGGACGCGCCTTCGGAGCACAATCGGCGATCACGCTTCAGGCATTCGGAGGTTTTGCCGCGTTCACCGGCATGCGCTTCACGAGGACCCAAAGCTTCCTGGTGACCTTGGCCGGTCCTGCGGTCCAACTCATCCTAGGCCTGTTGGTCATGGGAGCTGCCGCGAATGCGGGTGGCCTCAACGACAATTCCAAATACTTTCTGTGGGTCCTGATGGTGATCAGTTTTTTCTGGGCGCTGCTGAACCTCTTGCCGGTGCTGCCGCTGGACGGCGGACAGCTCCTCAATGCCATCCTGGGTCCCAAGCGGATCAAGGTGACGCTCTGGACCAGCGTGATTGTCGCGGTGGTCTTCGCGATTCTCTTCTTCCAGAAAACGGGATCGTTTCTGTTCCCCATATTTCTCGGTATGTTCGCGTGGCAATCCTATCAGGCACTGCGCGAAAACAGTTGGCGTTGAGAACCCCGGGCACAAAAAAACCACCCGCGTCTTCGAACGCGGGCGGCTTGGATGATTCTCAAGGGAGACCCGGCCTATTCTATCCGGCCGCAGCCTCTTCTTCAGCGGGCTTCGCTTCCTTGGTGTTGGCGGCCTTCTTCGCCGCCTTTTCGGCGGGAGTCTTGGCTTCGGGGGTTTCGTTCTCGGCGGCTTCGGCCACAACCTCGTCGTCCGCTTCGGTCGAACGATCAACCCACTCGATGATGGCCATCGGCGCGGAATCGCTCATCCGGGCACCCAGCTTGGTGATCCGGCAGTAGCCGCCCTGGCGATCCTTCGAGGCAGGGGCGACTTCGGAGAACAGCTTCTTCACGCTTTCCTTCTGGCGAAGGAAAGCGATGGCGAGGCGGCGGGAGTGGAGATCGTCGCGCTTGGCGAGCGTTACCAGTTTTTCAGCCACCGGACGGAGGGCTTTCGCCTTTCCGAGGGTGGTCTTGATACGGCCGTGATCGATCAGGCTGCAGGCCAAATTGGCGAGCAGGGCCCGGCGATGCGAGGCGTTGCGTTTGAGTTTTGCTGTTTTGCTTCGATGTCTCATCGGATGCTTTCCGTTTCTAGATTTTGAATGTTAGTCGTCGAGGTTCTGAGCGATGAGATCGGCGAGACCCACGGGGGCTTCGTCTTCAGCACCGAGGCGAGGTCCGCGCGAGGCGGCCACCGGTCCGGAAAGCAACGAGGGCTCGAAGGACATGCCGAGGCCGAGGCCGAGTTCGACCAGCTTGTCCTTGATCTCGTTGAGCGACTTCTTGCCGAAGTTGCGATATTTGAGCATTTCGGCCTCCGACTTCATCGCGAGCTGGCCCACCGAAGTGATGTTCGCGTTATTGAGGCAGTTGGCGGCGCGGACCGACAGTTCGATCTCGTTGACCGACATGTTGAGAAGCTTCTTGAGCGCGGCGTTTTCCTCGCTGGATTCGGCGGGAGCTTCCTCAAAGTCCACGGCGTTCTCGTCGTAGTTGACGAACACGTCAAGATGGTGGCGGAGGATTGCCGACGCTTGGAGCAGCGCGTCCTGCGGGGTGATCCGGCCGTCGGTCCAAATGTCGATGGTCAGCTTGTCGTAATCGGTCATCTGCCCCACCCGGGTGGTGTCCACCGAGTATTTCACGCGGGTGACAGGCGAGAAGATCGAGTCGATGGCGATCACGCCGATCGGCTGGTCCTTGCGCTTGTTCTCATCACCGGTGGAGAAGCCGCGGCCGACACGGACTTCGAACTCGCAGTCGAACTTCACCTTCTTGTCGAGGGTGCAGATGAGCTGATCCTTGTTGACCACGTCGTAAATGTGGTCGCCAACGATGTCGCCGGCGGTCACGGGGCCTTCTTTCTCGATCTTGATGGTGAGGATGCGCGGCTCCTTGTCGTTGTGGAGGAATTTCACCTTCTTGAGGTTGAGCACGATGTCGGTGACATCCTCCACGACGCCGGGGAGGCTTGAAAATTCGTGCTGCACGCCCGCGATGCGGACGGAGGTGATCGAAGCACCTTCCAGCGAGGAGAGGAGAACCCGGCGGAGGGAGTTTCCGACCGTGTGCCCGTATCCGCGCTCGAAGGGCTCGGCGGTGAATTGGGCGTAGGTTTCGGTGGCGGTTTCCTCGTTGCGGACGAGACGGTTGGGGAGCTCGAAACGAGCGAGTCTTACTGCTGACATGGGGTGGTGGGGTTGCCGGGTTACCCTCTTGCGGGAAGTCTTCCCCGCGAAGGGATGACCAGAGGACCGACGGCATGGTGTGAAATCCCGCGGGGGCGCGACTAAATGACGGCCTTGCGGCGCATGCAAAGCATTTTTTCAAGTCATCCGTTCCGCATCACTCACTTTTTAGGTCCGACCACTGAAAATTCTTGGAATCTCTATCAAAAATCGTCCAAGTTGAGATGTTAGGAACTGAAAGCATTATGAAATCCAAACGCAACCTCACTAGATTTACCTACGAGACCGCGGCCTTTGAAGGCTGGCGCCTCTGTATCAGTCGCGCCGGCACCACCTTCACCCGCTACTTCCCGGACAAAAAGTTCGGAGGTGGAAAAAAGTCGTTGGCCGCTGCGGAGCAAGCCCTTGAAGAATTGAAGACCCTCATCGAAAGCTCGCGGCGGGTGAATGGCAAGCTCAGTGCGACCACCGTCCGAAAAGCCGAGAAGCTCCTCGCCGAGGTCTGAACCCACCCTTCGGGTGATCCGACGTTGCGCTGTCGCGACGAATCATTTTCCTGGGTTCGTGCCGAAGCCTCCGCCTTCCGTAATCCATTGGTTTCGCCGCGATCTCCGGATCGCGGACAATACCGCTTTGCTGGCAGCCGCCGGGCACGGGTTGCCCGTCGCGCCCGTCTATGTCGTTAGCGAGTGGACGGGTGCCCACCCTTGGACGGGTCCGAATCGCCAGCATTTCCTCTGCGGGTGTCTGAAGTCGCTGGCCGGAAATCTCGCGACGATCGGCGGCAGGTTGATCGTCAGGCGGGGCACTGCGGTCGATGAACTCCGCCGCCTGATCCGGGAGGCGAATGCGATCGCGGTGCATTTCAACTCAGATCCCGATCCGTTCGGAAAAGCCACCGAGGCACGGATCAGAGATCTCTGCACCGAGCTTGGCATTTCCTGCCACCCCCACGACGATGTGTCGCTTCACCCGCCGTCCGAGGTATTGAATCAGTCCGGCAAGCCCTACAGAGTTTATACTCCATTCAGCAACAACTGGTTAAACCTGGAAAAGCCACCCCCGCTCGGCAAGCCGAAGAATCTGGGGACCCCGGCCAACCTGAAATCCCTGCCCCTCCCCAGCGTGGAGAGTTGGGGACTCGGCGCCCCCATGGCTGATATCGTCGCTCCCGGTGAACGGGCCGCCCAGGGGCGCCTGCGGGACGCCCAGAATCACCTGGTGGAACACTATGCCCGCGACCGCGATTTTCCCGCACTCGAAGGCACTTCACGGCTCTCGCAGGATCTGCGCTTCGGCTTGGTCTCGATTCGCAAGATCTATTCCGCCACGATGAAAACGCGCCGCGACGCCCTCCCGGCCCAGAGGAAATCCATCGACACTTTCGTGAAGGAACTGGCGTGGCGGGAGTTTTACTTCGCGATCCTCCATTACTTTCCCAACGTTCTCCACGAGGAGTTCAATCCTGACTGGCGAGGTCTTCCATGGGACCCACCCGCCGAATCCTTCGATGCCTGGAAAGAGGGCCGGACCGGTTTTCCCATCATCGACGCCGGAATGCGCCAATTGAAACTCACCGGATTCATGCACAACCGAGTCCGGATGATCACCGCGATGTTCCTCACCAAGGACCTGCACCTCGATTGGAAACTGGGCGAGTCCTGGTTCATGCGCCAGCTCGTGGATGGCGAAATCGCCTCAAACAACGGCGGCTGGCAATGGTCCGCCGGAACCGGGGCCGACGCGGCTCCCTATTTCCGCATCCAAAATCCGTGGGCACAAACCGCGCGCTATGACGATCAGGGAATCTACATCAAGCGCTGGGTGCCGGAACTCGCCGGAGTGGATCCCTCGCTGTTCCAAGCGCCACCCAAAGGGAGCAAACCGTTGGCCGACGACTACCCCCTGCCCTGCCTCGACCACAAGGCGGAACGTGAGCGGACACTCGCGATCTTCAAGCGACACCGCGCGGGCAAGGCATGATCATTTCCCCGCCTCCTCCATCAGCCTGGCGGCCAACTCTTTCAAGTCCTCCACGGGGATGGCGAAGCTCTCCGCGCGATTGGCGCGGGCGATATTCATTCCGATGCAACGTCCGTCAAGGTCCAGCAGCGGACCGCCGACAATCGTTCTGCTGCCCAGGATGTCGTGCTGGAGAACACGGGGAAAGCCGCTGCGGCGAGCGGAAAACTCCCCGCTCATCATATCGTTCCGGCTCATCTGATCGCTGAACATCTCCTCCCGGGCGGACAGGCGCACCTTGGTGGTATGAGTCTTGGAATCCCGCTCGTAAACCAATTCCACCATACTTCCCGCCTTGCGATCCTTCAACAAATCCACCAGATCCTCGATCTTCTCCACCTTGCTACCATCGACTTCCAGGATCAAATCGCCCTTCTTCAATCCAGCCTCCATCGCCCCGCTCTTCTCGTTCACCTCATCGATCTCCAGGGCGTCGGAACTGCTGTTCAGCACCACCCCCAACGCCGCCCCGCCGGCTGCCGGAATTTCACGGGTCCTGGCGCTGATGATTCCCGGTAGCGCACGTCGTGCCCGCCGGCTGGTCGCTCCGTTGGCGACGACCCAGGTGCCTTGGGGAACATCGCTCGTGGGCGCATAAATCACCGGCACCAACCCGCTCGCCTCGACCTTGAGCAGCGCGACATCCCAGGTCGCATCGGTCGCGAGAATCTTCGCGTCCCTATACTGCGTCCGGTCGATCGTGACCGAAATGTTCGGTATCCCCGCCAGCTCGCTCGCTTTGGTGAGCAAGTGTCCGTGTTCGGAAATCACGACTCCGTATCCGATTTCCCGGCGGCCGTTGAGGATCACGCCGCTGGACGTTTGCAGCACCTGTCTTTGGGGCTCGAAAGCAGCAACCACCTCGGTCCCGGTCGTCCGATAGGCCGATTCCAGATTCTGCTGCGCCGGCGAGGTGGCAAGCAGGGCGGAAAGAACCAGGGTTGAAGCAAGGTTAGCGCGCACCGAGATTGAAGGTAAAGGTTTCAGGTTCTCCATCACGTTTGACATCGATTTCCAATTCATCACCCGCCGCCATTTCCCGCAGCATTGCCTGCAATTGCTCCCGCGAATCAAGTTCGGTGCCATTGAGGCGGAGCAGGACGTCGCCCACTTCGATGCCCGCATCCTCCGCGGGACTGCCACTGCCCACCTTGGTGACGCGCAGTCCTCCGTCCGGCGCCGCCTCCGTCGCAAGTCCGAGGTAGCCCTTGCCCAATTCCGGCTTCGTGGCAAAGGGACCCTCGCCGATGAATTCGGATGCCAGCATAAGATCCCAGTTGCTCAGGAATTCGCGCGCCGGCACATGCATGTTGACCTGCAATTGCTGGCCCACCCGCGAATGAATTCCGATCAAACGCCCTGCCAGATCGAACAGCGGCCCGCCCGAATCGCCGCCTATGAGCATGCAGTCGGATTGCAGGGTCGAGTTCGCCGTGCGGACCAAGCGGCCCAACCTCACCACCGATCCCCGCTCCTTGTCAAAACCGCCCGAGTGGCCGAGGGAAAAAACCCAGTCCCCTAGCCTTGTGGAAGCGGATTGGTCGATCTCGACGAATGGAAACGGGCCTTCGTCGATAATTTGGATCATCGCCGCATCCGTCGAGGCCACCAGACCCAGCGAACGGGCCTTGAGCTTCGTCCCGTCTTCCAAAATGACGGTCACCTTCTTTTTCACCCCGGTGCTCACGTGGGCGGCGGTCAGCACCAAGCCATCCGCGGAAACGATCACGCCGCTACCCGATCCCTCTCCGAGATCGACGCAGACCGTTGCCGCACGTGCCTTGGGCAGCGCGGCCGCCAGCGATGACTGGATCACCTCCAGATCCTTGCGGCTTTCCGGGGCTTTTTTGTCATTCACATACGGACGCGCCGGTTCC
>JBBSJY010000072.1:0-19375 GCA_038256845.1 Verrucomicrobiales bacterium
CACCCGCGGCGGCGTCCCCGGCACCCGCACGGGTCCGCCGCTGGCGATCAACTGGTGGAACGACAATTCCGGACGGACCGACACCCAGGGAAGAACGATCGAAAGCTGGGGGATCCCGATGTGGACCAGGCTTCCCGACAATGCTCCAGGGGAGGCGTGATAAGATTTCGTGATGGGCCAACGAACAATGCAACCACTGTTTTCCTGATGCCAAATCACGAGAAGCAGGGTTTCCTCGCGATGAACTTCTCCAATCCGCGGCTTCGCGGGGCTTTGGAGAGGGCGGCCGGCACGCTGCCCGATTTCCCTAGAAAGGAAATTTATGAAGAATATCTTCAGGAAATCCTCAGCGGGGAAGCAGCGGAGCAATATCTGCAGCACATGTACAATCAATCCCTCCCGCCGCGGGCAGGAGGTGGCGGCAGTTTGCAACCGTCACGTTTTTTCCCCTCACAATCCTACCGGCGATCGACTTTTCCATCCATCGCGCATGACGGCTGCGAACCTCCGCCACGGAATCCCCATGAAGGCATATAAACACCATATGGTCGAATCGAGACTTCATGCATTTGAAAAGGTAAAGGTCATGACCATAGGTCGGCCATTGATCGGAAAACCGCTTGCGTTTCCGGTCCCTTCCATTCGTTTCAGATTCATGATTCCTTCCTCGGGTTTATGAGGGAGTCGTTCGGGGAAAAGAGCTTGTCTGTCTGATCTGCGAAGCGGGCGCGATGATCCCCAGTGCGGTAGCGCTGGGAGCACTCAGGGCCGGACCCTCCTATCAAAACAGGAAGTCCGCCCCAGCGGCAATCCTTCAGGCGATGCGGCGCGGAAGGCGACGCGGCGCGGAAGGCGACGGCCCGCCCGGAGGAAGGATCGTGGATTCCGGCTCCGCCTCAACCCAGCCGCTTCGCAAGTTCCGCTCCGAGCCTGCGGACGGCGGTCTCGAGCTCCGGATCGGTCAACCCGCCCTTTTCGTCGAAGACCTCGTGTGCTTTCGCGATCGAAACCTCATTTTCAAGGACGGTGATTCCAATGTTCTCCAAAAAGGGCCTGAGTTGCGCAAGGCTGCGGGACCCTCCGTACCCTCCAGGCGACGCCGAGAGGATCGCGGCGGTTTTACCCCGCAACACGGCAAGCGGCTTCTCCTCTTCCGAAGTGGCGCGGGAAACCCAATCGATCGCATTCTTCAGGGCCGCGGTAATCGTGCTGTTATACTCGGGCGAGGCGATGATGAGCCCCGGATGATCCGCGAAAAGTGACTTGAGCCGGCGGGCCGCTTCAGGCATTCCCTCGCTGCTCTCCAAGTCCTCGTCAAAGATCGGCATCCGATAGTCACTGAGCCTGATAAGGGTGACCTCGGCACCTGCGTCACGGGCGCCGGCCGCCGCGATCGCCGCGATCTTGTGATTGTAGGAGCCGCTGCGGAGGCTTCCTCCGAAGGCAAGGATGCGGGGAATGTTCAACATTTTGGATCAGGCGTTCGTGGTTTCTAGAAATGGATAGTCAATGTAACCGGCCGGGCCCTCGCCGTAAAACGTCGATGGATTCGCCGGATTGAGAGGCGCCCCGGAGCGGAAGCGTTCGACAAGATCCGGATTGGCAATGGCGTCCTTGCCGAAGGCGACGGCATCCGCTGACCCGTTGCGGATCGCTTCCCGGGCACTGTCGGCGCCAAAGCCCTCGTTCGCGATGTAAACTCCACCGAAGGCCTGCTTCAACGAAGGGCCCAATGGAGGTTGCTCAAATGACTCGCGGGCGCAAATAAATGCAAGCTTACGCTCTCCGAGCTCACGGGCGACATGATGGAATACGGCCGAAAGGTCGGAATCGCCCATTCCGTGCGCGTCACCTCGTGGTGCCAGATGCATGCCCACACGATCCGCCCCCCAAATCGAAGTCACCGCGTCCGTTACTTCCAATAAAAACCGGGCGCGATTCTCAATCGCTCCACCGTAATCATCGTCACGAAGATTCGATGAGTCCTGAAGGAACTGATCGATGAGGTAGCCGTTCGCCCCATGGATCTCGACTCCGTCGAATCCCGCCTTCCGGGCATTGATGGCACCCAGGCGATATTCCTCGACGATTTCCGGGATTTCCTCCCGGGAGAGCGCCCGGGGTGTGACAAAGGATTTCTCCGGCCGGATGAGGCTGACGTGTCCTGAAGGAGCGACCGCGCTTGGAGCTAACGGCAATGCCCCGTCGAGGTAGACCGGATCGGATACCCGACCCACATGCCACAGTTGCAGCAGAATCAGCCCGCCGGCTTCGTGGACGGCATGCGTGACCCCTTTCCAACCTTCCACCTGGGCGTCCGCCCAGATTCCGGGTGTGCGTGGATATCCCACCCCCATCGGGCTGACGGATGTGGCTTCTGAAAGGATCATGCCGAATGAGCTTCGCTGGGCATAATACTTCGCGTTCAGTTCGTTAGGCACCCTTCCAGCGGAGGCACGGCACCGGGTGAGAGGCGCCATCACCATGCGGTTGGGCAATTCGAAGGCCCCGGCCCGTAGCGATGTAAACAAAGGATCTGTCATAGCAGGTTCGTGATATGGGATGTGAAATTGGATGGATAGTGATAGAAGGCTTCACTCAAATGGAACGCGTACCGCGTCCTTGTTCATGGAAATTCCACGTCTTCCGGGCCGAAGGTTTCAAAATGCGGCCCGACATTCGGGGGGCGCCACTTTGATTTGCGATCCCGGTCCGGTCAGGCTTCCGGCTGGGCTTCAAGTTTCAGTTTGATGACCACCTCGTCACGGATGAGATCGTCCGCCTTTCCGGCATAAACGATACCGAAATCCTTGCGGTTGATATCAAACTCCGCGTCGATTCTCACCGTTTCTCCATCCTGTGTCACCGTGGCGGGAAATGTAATGTTTTTGGTTACTCCATGGAGCTTGAAATTGCCGGATAGCGAGTAATTCCCATTGTCATTCCGGGTAACGCCGGTCACCTCGAATACGGATTCAGGATAAGTCTCAACTTCGAAAAAATCCGCACTCTTGAGATGAGCCGTGAGCTTCTCGTCATCGCTGAAGACGGAATTCATATCAATGACAACCTTATGGTCTGAACCGACTGGAGCGCCGTCACGAACAGTGAAATATCCGCTGAAAGTCTTGAATCCGCCGTCATGTTTCCCGGTGACCTTGGATCCGACGAAGAGGACCTCCGAGGAAGGGGTGAAGACGTATTTGGTGCCGACTTCGGGGCTTTCCGGTAATTTTTCAACGGGCTCGGAAACGGCGGCGGTGGCGGTTTTGTCCGCGGGATTCTCACAGGCCACGAAAAGGAGCGGAGCGGCGAGTGCAAGGACGACGAATTTTGATTTCATGATTGTCTGGGGGTTTGATCCAAGCGGATCGGTGGATAGCTACAGTTTTTTCAGGCAAGATCAAAGAGAATGGCTTCAACCGCCTCACCGGCGGCGATGATTTCCAAGGTCGAGGGCTCCTCCACGGCGACGGCGTCCCCCGCGCAGAGATCCGCACCGGCCACGCGGGCCTTGCCGCTGGCGATATGCAACCAGACTCCGCGCCCCGGGGCGATCTCGTGATCGGTCGCGGTGCCCGGCCGCAATTTGATCAAATAAATCGAGGCATCCTGGGCGATGACAGCCGATCCCTCGCACCCGTCCGCGGAGATGACAAGCGTCTTGCCCTGACCATGGTGGTCAGAATCTGGCGTCCATTCGGTGTAGGCCGGTTCCAATCCCGAAGTGTGCGGAGTGATCCAAATCTGGAGAAAATGGCCCTGTTCGGTGGCGGACGGGTTGAATTCCGAATGCCGGCCCCCCGAACCCGCCCTCATCAATTGGATTTCACCTGGCATCAGCACTCGCTGATTGCCCATCGAGTCTTCGTGGGCAAGGCGGCCGGAAAGCACATAGGAGAAGATTTCCATGTCGCGGTGAGGGTGGGTCGGGAAACCTCCCCCCGCCGATATCCGGTCGTCATTCAACACACGGAGAGAGCGGAACCCCATGTGCGCCGCATCATAATAGTCGGCGAAGGAAAACGTGTGCCAGCTTTCGAGCCACCCGTGTTGGGCATGGCCGCGATCTCCGGCACGACGAATTGTGAGAGCGGGTTGCGTTGTCATGAGCTGACCTTACCCATTCCCGCGGATCAGGGTAATGCAAAGATGGCAGGCTCAGCATACGGCAAAAACATTCCCCCTAATGCCGGAAATGGAGGTGGAAGCAGGCGGCAGGAGTGATAGAAAAAGCCATGGAACTGCGGCAGTTGAGACATCTCCTGACCGTCGGAGAGAGCGGGAGCATCACCGCTGCCGCGCGCAAACTGCGTCTCACCCAGCCTGCGCTCAGCCGCCAGATCAAGGCGCTCGAGACGGAACCCGGGACTGCTCTGTTAGAAAGGGGCGCGCACTCGGTCGCGCTCACTCCTGCCGGGGAAGTCCTTGTTTCGGAAGGCCGATCATGCCTGGAGATGATCGCCTTCATCGAAGAACTCAAGCAAGCGGCGAAAGAATCGGGAGACCACGGAGGCCGGGATCTCCCGGCCTCCGCGCAGTTGGATCAAAGAACGACGGTTTTGCCGGGCACCGGGCACGGATAGAGGCCGTCAGGTCCGGGTTTCGGTCCCGGAGCGGCGTCCCAGGCGAGGGTGGCAGGCATGGTATCGAGCGTGGAATTGAGCGCCATATCCCAAGTGACTTCCTTGCCGGAATAGGTTGCCATCCGACCGAGGATCGCGGTGAGCGTGGACTCCGCGGTGAAATACGCGTCGTTGACCGCCTTATCCTCACGGATGCACTGGATGAGGACATCATGCTCGGTCTGATAAGGATTGTTATCCTCGCCACTGAAGCGCCAGATGATCTTTCCCGAGCGATCCTTGATGACACCCGGCTGGGCGGTCCCCTTGGTGCCGGAAATCGACTCGCTCACTCGCGACCACAGCCCGTCCCAGTGGCGGCATTGGCTGTTCATGATGGTGCCGTCCGCGTATTGATACTCGACGAAATGATGATCGAAGATTTCGCCTGACTCCTTGCCGATGCGCTGCGAACGACCGCCCATGCCGACGGCTTTTACGGGATGGGCGCCTTTGAACCAATTGACCACATCGAGGTTGTGGATGTGTTGTTCGACAATGTGATCGCCGCAGAGCCAGTTGAAGTAATACCAGTTTCTCATCTGATATTCCATTTCGGTCATTCCTTCCTTGCGGGGGCGGGTCCAGACTCCGCCGCCGCACCAATACACCTGGGAAGAGACGAAGTCGCCGATCGCGCCTTCCTTCACTTTCGCAAGGGTTTCGATATAGCTGTTCTGATAGTGGCGCTGGAGTCCGCAGACGACCTTGAGCTTCTTTTCGTCGGCGATCTTCGCCGTCTCGATGACCTTGCGGATTCCCGGTCCGTCCACCGCGACCGGTTTCTCCATGAATACGTGTTTGCCTTGGGCGACGGCGTACTCGAAATGGGCCGGCCGGAATCCGGGAGACGAGCAGAGCAGCACGAGGTCTGCCGCGTCGGTGGCCGACTTGAATGCGTCGAAGCCGGAAAAACGACGCTCCTCGGGGACATCCACGCGGTCGCCAAACTGCTTTTTCAACTCGCTGTGGGCGCGTTCGACATTGTCAGCGAAGGCGTCCGCCATGGCCACCAGACGGGTGCCGGGGACGGAGAGCGACTGGGCTGCGGCACCCGTGCCACGGCCGCCGCAGCCGATGACGGCGACTTTGATCTCGGTGGCGGCGGCGTCCTGTGCCCGCCCGGCAGAAGGTAGCAGGGAGGCGGCGGTGAGCAGGCCGCCCGTTTTGAGAAACGACCGGCGGTCGGCGAAAGATGAGGATGGGGTCATGGTAGGGATCTCTTACGGCGATGCGGTGAAGGTCCTTGCGCACGCTCTGAAAAACTATTCGGTCCCCGCGTCCTCTCCGTAAAAACTCTTGATGTAGCCGTATTCCACCAGTGTGTCCTGCCACGGGGCGAGGATATTGGGGTCGCGGAAGATGCGGCCCGCCATCGCCAGCCATTCCTCCGCCTTCACGAGATCGCCGTCGTCGTAGGCAAGTGCGGCCTGGGCGTAAAAGTGGAACGGGGAATCATCGTGGAAATCGAATTTATCAGCCAGCGCGGCGGCTTCCTCGTCCATCCCGAGCTTCTTTTTGCAAAGGAGGATTTTGAATTCCACCAGCCGGCTCAGGGCAATGTTGTTCTCAGGGATTTCCTTGAGGATTTCGCTGAAACGATCGTGGGATTTCTGCCATTCTCTGGTGACGAATAGCACCTCGGCGATGTTGAACTCGATGCTCGGGTTGTCCGGCGAGAGTTCGGTGGCCGCGCGGAAGGCGGTCAGGGCCTTGTCGAACGCCCGCATCTCCACGTAGCAGGAGCCTCGCAGATTCAGCAGCTCGGGGCTTTTGTCGAAGATCTTCTCGGCCTTGTCCAGTTCCTCGAGTGTCTCGAAAATCCTCTTTTGCTGGAAGAATCGTGAGGCCTCGCCGAGGTGTTTGAGGAACTCCTTCCGCCGCTCTTCCGGCATATTGAGGAACTCCTGCTGGTTTGGCAGCATGGCAGCCGGTTTCTCCTCTGCCGCTGCGGGCTCCTGGGCGAGCAGCGGGGAAATCAGCAGGGCGAGGGTCAGGAAGGGGAGCGCTTTCATGGTTACGGACACTGCCGGAGGCTAGACGCCCCTCCCGCGGACGGCAAGCGGTCGTTCGAGAGGATTTTCAGCGAAGGCTGGAATTTCATTTCCCAGCCGCTCGCGGCGGGTGTCTGCTCCCCGCGGATCATGAAAATCGGCATCGCCCAGATCAATGCGGTCATCGGGGACTTTCCCGGCAACGTGAAACGGATTCTCGCCGCCTACCGCGAATGCCTCGATGCCGGCGCGGAACTCGTGATCACCCCGGAACTGTCCCTCACCGGATACCCGCCTCGCGACCTCGTGTTCAAAAGCCAGTTCGTGCCGGGATGCCTGCAAGCGCTCGATTACCTGGCCGACGAAACCGACCTGGTGCCGCTGCTGGTGGGCTATGTCGATCACCACGATTCCGCCCAGCCCGGCAAGCCGTTTCGCAATGCCGCCGCATGGCTGGAGCATGGCGAAATCCGACACCGCGTGTGGAAAACCCTGCTGCCGACCTACGATGTTTTCGACGAACGCCGGTATTTTGAACCCGGAGCCTCCTCGGCACCCATCCAATGGCGCGGCCGCCGCATCGGACTGACGATTTGCGAGGATATCTGGCCGGAAGATTATCTCACCCGCCCGTTTTATGATCGGGATCCGGTGGAGGAACTGACGGCCTCGGGGATCGATCTGCTCGTCAACCTCAGCGCATCGCCCTACCACCTCGGCAAGCCCGCGATGCGCCGCAAGATGATCGGCGGAATCGCGGCGGAATCGGAAGTGCCCGTGGTCTATTGCAACGCCATCGGCGGCCAGGACCAGCTGATCTTCGACGGCCATTCGCTCGTCGCCCATGCCGACGGAAAAATTGCGGCGGAATTGCCCGGCTTCGAAGAATGTTGCCGAGTGATCGATCCCTTCCTGGCCCGGGAGATCCCGCCGATTCGGGAGGTGCCGGATCCCGCTCAACTTTACGACGCCCTCGTCCTCGGGCTTCGTGATTATGCGACGAAATGCGGATTCAACACCGTTTGCCTGGGTCTGAGCGGTGGGATCGACTCCGCCCTCACGGCCGCCATCGCCGCCGAAGCGCTCGGGCCGGCCAGCATCCGCGGCCTCACCATGCCCAGCCCTTATTCGTCCCGCGGCAGCGTGGATGACTCCTTCGCGCTGGCGAAGAATCTCGGCATCCGCTGTGATGAGGTCTCCATCGGGGATTGCTTTGAATCGGTCAAACAAGCCCTCGCCCCCATTTTCGCCGGTCTTCCCGAGGACGTCACCGAGGAGAACATGCAGGCCCGTCTCCGCGGCCTCATCCTGATGGCACTCTCCAACAAGGAAAACCACCTGCTCCTCACCACCGGCAACAAGAGCGAACTGGCGGTCGGCTACTGCACCATCTATGGCGACATGTGCGGCGGCCTCGCCGTCATCTCCGACCTCCCGAAAACCCGCGTCTACGAAATTTCCCGCTGGATCAACCGCGACCGGGAAATCATCCCCTGGAACACCATCGAAAAGCCGCCCAGCGCCGAACTCCGGCCCGACCAGATGGATCAGGACACCCTGCCGCCTTATGAAATCCTCGACGGCATCCTGGAACTTTACGTCGAACAGCACCTCTCCGCCGACGAGATCGTGTCGCGGGGATACGATGAATCCGTCGTCCGTTGGATCCAGCGGCGGGTCGATCTGAACGAGTGGAAACGCCAGCAGGCGGCACCTGGTCTGCGCGTCACCTCCAAGGCTTTCGGAATCGGCCGCCGGATGCCGATCGTCCAGCGATTCGTCGGATAGCGCGGATTCGCCGCTTTTCCTCCTCTCTGGCGGGTGGTACATCCGGAGCGACATGACGCCTGCCGAAGCCCGCCATATTCTCGGACTCGGTCCGGACCAAGATCCGGGCTCCCGTCTCGGGGAATTCGGCGACGCGCGGGAGCGGATCGCCGAAATGGTCCGCCGTGCCCCCAACGAAACCCTCGCCGGGCGTTACCGCAAAGGTTTGTCCGAATTCGATGAAGCACTCGCCGTTCTGAAAGAAGCGGCGACCGCGCCGCCTGCTGCCGGTCCGCCGCCCGTTTTCCGGAAAGCGCCGGCGAGCCCCTCCCCGGATCCCGAGCCACCGGTCCTGCAGCCTCCGCCACTCCCGGTTGTTGCCGAGGAAAGGCGTCCCGCGCCCACCGTCCGTCTTGCCCCCGCGAAGTTCGCCACGCCTGCGGGTCCGGAAATTGCCGCCGTCCCTGAAAATCCGTCGAAACGCCGCTCCCTGGCTTACGTGTCCGCCTTCCTCCTCATTGTGATGGCGGCGACAGCGGTGGGGTTTTTCTACCTGAAATCTGAAGAAGACAAAGCGATCAGGCGGCAGGCGAGGATTGTGCTTCTCGAAAAGCAGGGGGCCGGATTCATCGAGAACCGCCGCTGGCCCGAAGCAACCGCCGTGTTCAAGGAAATCGAAAGCCTTGATCCCGGCTCCGAGCTGGCGGTGATCGGACGCAACAACATCGAAGCCGGAATTGTCGAAGAGCAGAAGCAATTCATCGCCTACTGGACCGGTCAGGCGATCGCCTCGCTCGAAGCGGGCCTGTGGCAGGACGCGGAATCCGCCGCGCGACAGGTCCTCGACAAATATCCCGACGAAAAAGAAGCCGCCGGCATTCTCGAACGAACCGCCGAGGCCCGCCGCACCGCCGAACGTGCCGCCGCCATTGCCGCCATCCGCAGCCAGCTCGAAGCCCGCCAATGGGATCAGGCGATTGCTGACGCCCGCTCGCTTTCGGAGACCCTGCCGGAAGATTCCGAAGTGGCCGAAATTCTCTCCGCCGCGATCGTCGCCCGCGACAACGCCATGGCGAATCTCGAAAAGGCGCGCGATCTCCTCGCCAGAGCCGTCGCCCGCGATGAGGGTCAGTTCGACCAATTGGCGCTCGACTACCTCCGCGAAGCCACCGCGCTCGCGCCGGACGACGCGGAGATCGCCGCGCGGCTGGAGAAAATGTCCGCCTACACGCGGACCCTGCGGGTGCCCGATGATTTTGCCACTCCCGCCGAAGCACTCGCCGAAGCCCGCGACCGCGACCGCATCGTTCTCAGCGGCAGCACTTGGAAGGGTCCACTTGTCATCAATGCCGCGGTCGATTTGCAGGGCTCCGGCCCCTTGGAAACGGTCATCGAATGCCCGGCGGAACTCGGCAGCGCCCTCACTCTCGGCCCAGGCGCGCAGGGCAGCCGAATCAGCGGCATCACATTCCGCCACGAATCATTCGCCGTGGGGGCCGACCGCTTCTCCGCAGCTCTCGCCCGCGGAGCCGACGCCACTTTTTCGGATTGCCGCTTCCTGGACGCCAGCGGGCACGGCCTCGCCGTGATCGAGGGCGCGCATGTCGTCGCCAATCGCTGCCGTTTTTCAGGAAACGGCTGGAACGGCGTCGCCGCCTTCGGCGAGGGAAGCCTGCTCGAAGTGACCGAGTCCGAGGCGACCGGGAACTTCGAGCATGGCATCGAATCCTGGGACGGGGCCGCGGTCATCCTGCTGAAGAACCGCTGCGAGGAGAACAGCCGAAACGGAATCCATGCCGACAACGGTGAGGCATCCGTCACGATCCAAGGCAACCAACTCGTCGCCAACCGCGAGTTCGGACTGGTGGTCGGCAGCGCAGGATCGGGGAGAATTTCAGGCAATACCGTGCGCGACAACCTACTCGGCGGTCTGGTCGTCCGGGCCGCCGCCGCCTCTGTTACTCTCACCGATAACCATGGCACCGGCAACCGCGGTCCGGGACTGGTCCTCGAAAAGGGCCTTTCGCCCGCAGCCTATTCCCAGAACGCTTTCGCGGGAAATGCCGGCAAGCAAATCCTCGCCAACGCCGACCTCGCTGCGGAGGAAATCCTCCCCGAGACTCCTCCCGACAAAAAGGGCGACCCGTCCGAGGCGTTCGACACCCCTCCCCCCGCCGCGATCATTGTCCCGGAAGAGGAACTGAGGGCTCTCGAGGAACCCTGAGCCAGTCCACGGGGAAACCCATGTGACAATCCTGTCAACCGGCCGGTCTGGCGGGGGTGGAAACTTGCCACAAGCTGCCGCTGAATTTCTGGTAATGGAGCTTTTTCTCATCGATGCGATCGGTCCGTTTTTCCGGGGCTATGAGAAATCGCGGGTGAACTGGTCGAAGATTCCCTTCACGCATTTGAAGACGTCCGGGCCCGGGCGGCGCCCACAATGGGACGGAATCTCGGAGGATCTCCGTCGATTCGCCGGGCAGATTTCCGCGCAGGGATACAATGCGGTGACCCTCGATGACCTCGCGCATTTGGCTCGGCACCCCATGCACGAACCGGAGGTCGCGGACAGAATCGCGGTTTTCAGAGAGGAATTCGGCAAGCTCTTCGATCTGCTCACTGAGGAATTCGGATTGAAAATTTTCCTTACCACCGATGTCCTGCCCATGACCGAGGCGGTTTCCGAAGGTCTCGGCGATGACAAACGGGTGCTGGATGCATACTATCTGCAACTCGTCCGCGGCGTGCTGGATGACTTCCCGCAGCTTTCCGGCCTGATCATGCGGATCGGCGAGTGCGACGGCAACGACGTGCGCGACCCCTTGCGGACCCGCCTGCACCTGCGGACCCCGCGCGAAACGAACCGGCTGCTGGCGAAGCTACTGCCGGAATTCGAAGATCGTGGAAAGTCGCTGATCCTGCGGACATGGACCGTCGGTGCACACCGGATCGGCGACCTCATCTGGCATCGTGGCACTTTGGCGGACACGCTGCGAGGCTTGGATTCTCCCTCATTGATCGTCTCGATGAAGCACGGCGAGAGCGACTTTTTCCGCTACCTGCCGCTCAACCGTGCTTTCTTTCGTGTTCCGCAGAAAAAGATCATCGAGCTACAGGCGCGGCGCGAGTACGAGGGTGCGGGCGAGTATCCGTCATTCATCGGCCGCGATTGCGAACGCTTTGCGAGGGAACTGGCGGCGGCACAAAACATGGTCGGCATGTCGGTGTGGTGTCAGACCGGCGGCTGGCATCGCTTCCGGCGGCTGGCATATCTTGAGAAAGGCGATCGTGATATCTGGATCCGCCTGAACACCGCGGTGGCCATCGGGGTTTTCAGATATGGAAAATCGGTTGAATCGATCATCGGGGATCTCACCGGTTCCCGGAAGGCCTCCCCAACCGCCGAGCTGCTGCGTCATGCGGACACGGTGATTCACGAACTTTTGTATATTGAGGAATTCGGCCGACAGAAGCTCTTCTTCCGCCGCATCCGCATCCCTCCCCTTTTGCATGTCTACTGGGACTCGCTGTTCATCAACCATGCCGTGAGGAAGATCCTCCGGCATTTCGTGACCGATCCCGAGCGTGCACTGCGCGGGGGCGAGGCGGCAGCGGACCTTTTCCCACGGATGATCGTCCTCGCCCGCGAGGCTGGTCTGCCGGTGGACGACATCGAGCACATGCGGGATGTTTTTTCGCTGATTCTGTTAGCGCGCCGCTACTACTTCCTGCCTTTCGATGATGTGGTGGCGGAAAAGATTCGCACGGCCAAAAGGCAATACAAACGCCGCTGGCCGCGCGCCATCCGCCAGCGTTACCGGGTGAAAGCGTCGTTCGGCCCGGTCCGGATCAAGCGCCGCACCATGGCCTGGGCCGCGGGACTTCTGCTGCGGCGCCGGCGCGGCTACCGGCTGATCGACCGTGTTTTCACGCTACACCTGTTAGGTTTCGCGTTCCGGATCTTCCGCCCGCGGGACCCACAGGCAATGCCGAAGTTCCTCCGCAAGTCCGCCATGGGTGTGGAGGCGTTGTTCAAATAGGGACGCCGCCCGGATTTCGCGTGCCCGACCGGGCTCCGCCTGATTGAGTTTCCGCCATGACTCCACGCGTCAAAACCGTCGCCTCCATCACGGTGGGCAAATTTTTCGAGCGACATGCGGAATCGCTGGGGCTCACGCTTTATGGCGAGAACGTGGGATTCGACCGGCCGATCAGCGAACCTGCGATCAACCGCCCGGGCCTCGCCCTGGCCGGCTTCTTCTCCTACTTCGCCCGCAAACGGGTGCAGGTGCTGGGCAATTCCGAGCTTTCGTATCTGAAGAAACTGCCGGATTCGATGAAGTCGGATCGCTTCCGCCAGATGTGCGACCGGGACATCCCCTGCATCGTCGTCGCCCGCGGCGCAATCCTGAGCGACGAACTGATGGCCGTGGCCCGCGAGCATTCCATCCCTGTTTTCGGCACCTCGCAGGTCACGATGAAGTTCCTCAACGCGGCGACCATCCGGCTTGAGCACGAGTTCGCCCCCACCGTCACGCTCCACGGCTGCATGGTCGACATGCGCGGCATCGGGGTGCTCATCGTCGGCAAGAGCGGATCGGGCAAGTCCGAGACCGCGATCGGTTTGCTGGAGCGCGGCGCCTCGCTGGTTGCTGACGACATGGTCCGGGTCAAATACGTCGGAGGGGATTTGGTGGCGACCGCACCGGACCTTTCCCGCGGCTACATGGAAATCCGCGGGGTCGGGATCATCAATGTCGCCAACCTCTACGGCCTCGCCTCGATCCGGCCGGACAAGCGGCTGGATCTCGTGGTGACCCTCAAGCCGGCCACCGACCTCAACGAAGTGGATCGGCTCGGCCTGCAATCGAAAACCTACGAAATTCTCGGCCAGCACGTGGCGCACGTGGAAGTGCCGGTCGGTCCCGGCCGGGATACCGCGCGTATGGTCGCAATTGCTTCGCTAGATCAGCAACTCCGGCGCCTGGGATACAACATGGCGGACGAGTTCAACCAGAAGCTCCTCAGCCACATGGCCAGGAAAGATTAGGGCGGCGGCGGCGGCATTTTGTCTCCCGCCGGATATAAGCGCTTGATTCGGAGTTCTCCAAGCGACTTGCTTCAGACGTGCTCATTCGGATCGGATCTCTTTTTGTCGCGTTGCTTGCCGCCACTGTGCCTGCGTTGGCACAGCCGGTGATCAGCGAATTCCTGGCCCAGAACGAGTCCGTGCTTGCGGACGAGGACGGCGATTACTCGGACTGGATCGAAATACACAACCCCACCGAGGTCGAACTCGATCTGGCGGGCTGGCACCTGACGGACCGCGCGGACGAACCGACGATGTGGGAATTTCCCCCCACGTTGCTGCCGCCGGGCGGGCATCTCGTGGTATTCGCGTCTAATAAGGACCGCCGAGTTCCGGGCGGGCCGCTGCACACCAATTTCGCGCTCGCCACGGGAGGCGAGTATCTCGGCCTCATCGCGCCCGACGGGGTGACCGTCGAGACGGAGTTTGCCCCGGCGTTCCCTCCTCAGATCGCCAATGTTTCCTACGGAACGAGCACCCCGAGCGAATGGGTGCGGCTGCTTGGGAAGGGAGATCCGGTCCGTGTCCTCGTCCCGAACGAGACGAATGGCCCGGTGCTCGGATCGCTTTGGCGGCAGTTGGGGTTCAATGATTCGTCCTGGCTCGGCGGAACTCTGGCGGTTGGTTTCAAGGCCGGCACGAACGACCCGCTCGGGATGCGGGGCATCTTTGAAACCGACATGGAGGCGCAGATGCACAACCTCCCCAGCCGGCAGTCGGTCTACCTGCGGGTGCCGTTCGAGATCGAAGCCCCCGCGGACGTGATCGGCCTGGAACTGCGGACCCAGTCCGACGACGGCTACGCGGCATTTCTCAATGGCGGGGGAACGCCGGTGGACCAGAGGAACGCGCCGTCTGATTTGGCTTGGAATTCCACCGCGACCGCGATTACCGGAGACGGCGAGGGGCTGCCGCTCCGCATCACAAACCTGAGCAACGAGCGGGAGCGCCTGGTCGCCGGCACCAATGTTCTCGCCATCCACGGACTCAACTCGAACCAAGGCAGTTCCGACCTGCTCATCGCCCCCCAGCTCTGGGCGCTCATCCCCAACGCGGGCGAACCGGGACGCACCGGGTACTTTACGAAGCCCAGCCCGGGAGACGCCAACCCGGGAAATGACGGCCTGATGCTCGTCGAGACGGTGGGCTTGTCCGAGCCATCCCGCACCTTCGCCGGAAACCTCTCCATTTCGCTTTCCGGAGCCGGGGAAAACCAGGTGATCCGATTTTCCACCGATGGCAGCGTGCCCACGGGATCGTCCGCACCCTACACCGGCCCTCTCAATCTGAACGCCACCACCCTTCTCCGGGCCCGTGTTTTCGACTCGCAGGGTTTGGGCGGGCGCACCGCCTCCGCCCACTACCTCCGTCTCTCGGCCAACATCGCGAACCGCCAATCCAATCTGCCGATGGTCGTCCTCGACGCCCGCGGGCAGGGCCTCAGCTCCGTCGATCGGCGCGACGGATTCTTCCACCTCTTCGATCGCGATACCAATGGGATCAGCGCCCTCTCCCGCGTTCCGGACGCCGCAACCCGCCACGGCATCCGTACCCGCGGATCGTCCTCCGGCGGGCAGCCGAAACGGCCTTACAGCGTCGAATTCTGGGATGAGGTCGATGAAGATCGGAACATTGAAATTCTCGGGATGACCGCGGAAGCCGATTGGGTTTTTTACGCACCTTATTTTTTCGACCGCACATTCACCCGCAACTCCGTGGCCTACGAAATGTCGCGGCGCATGGGCCGCTGGGCACCCAACACGCGCTTCGTGGAGGTCTACTACAACGAGGACGGCGGGGATCTCAGCGAGTCCGATTACGCTGGAGTCTATGCCATCGTCGAGCAGGTGAAAATGAACACCCGCAGGCTCGGCCACCGGCTCGTCGAACCCACCGACATTCCTCCACCCGGGCCGATCAATCCGTTGGCACCGGGCCCTTGGTCCGGAGGTTATCTCTTCAAAATCGACCGCACCGATCCGGATGAATACAACTGGAAAACCAACCGCAACATTCCCAGCGAGTGGCTGACACTCAATCGGCCGAAACTGCCGGATCTCGACGGCGGCCCGTATTTCAGCAACAGCGCGGCGCTCTCCGGTTCGCGTCAGGTGGCCTTCCTGCGCACGTACGTCCAATCGTTCGAGGACCGCTTGGCAACCGATCTCGCGGGAAGTTTCGCCACCCGCGGCTACCTCGATTACATCGACCGCGATTCCTGGGTCGATCACCTCATTATCAACGTCCTGACCAAGAATGTCGACGCCCTGCGCTTGAGCGCGTTTTTCCATAAACCGGAGAACGAGAAGCTCTTCGCCGGCCCGGTCTGGGATTTCGACCGCTCCATGGAATCTTATGACGGGCGCGACGATGACACCAACACCTGGTTTGGCAGTGGCGACGCCACCCGTTACTTCGATTTCATCTGGTGGGGATGGCTTTGCGCCGATCCCGACTTCGCCCAAGCCTTCTACGACCGCTGGGCGGAGCTGCGGCAAGGAGTCCTTTCCGATGCGGGAATTGAGGACATCATCGTGCCCTTCGGAGAGGAAATCGACAACAGCGCGGGTGGCCTCGGTTCCGCTGCGGATCGTGACGCGGCCCGCTGGTCGCAGAACACGCCGCGGGCCGGGGGGTATCCGGCCGAGACCCAGCACCTCAACAATTGGGTGACGGTCCGTGCGGGCTGGATGGACCGAAGGAGCATCAACGGCGGCCTTCGGCCCGCCCCGCCGGCGATCCTGACATCGAATGAAACCGCCACCCTCAGCGGAGGCGGCACGCTTTACTACACCCTTGATGGCACCGATCCCCGCGCCAGCGGGGGCTCGCCCGCGGGCCAGACCTACTCGGGGCCGATCTCCGTCACCGGTCCGGTGATCCTCACCGCACGGTCGATGTCCGGCGGCGTCTGGAGCACGCCGACGACCGCGACTTTCAACATTCTCCCGCCCGGACCGCTCTTCTTGCCCAATGGAACCGCGGAATGGACGCTCAATTCCAATTGGGACAGCAGCCCGGCACCCTATCCGGACGGACCCGGAGCCGCGGCCACCATCAATCCGCCCCTCGGTGGAAACCGCAATGTGGACCTCACCGCCCCCGTCACCATCGGCCGCATCGATTTTCCGCAAAACGATTCCGCCGACCGAAACCGCATCCGCGGCGAACTCCCGGGCAACCCGCTCACTTTCGACAACACCGGCTCATCCGCCCGACTGGACGTCGGCGGCACGGGGACGGGGTTCGTCGAGTTCGAAATCGTCGGCGGCACCATCCTCCAGGGCACGCTGGAAATCGATGTCTCCAATCTCGCCGGCGACCCGGAATTCGGGGCCCTCCGCCTCCGTCAGGATTGGAGCGGGCCCGGCGGGGTCACGAAAACCGGCCCGGGAGTCGCCTCTCTCACCGGTGAGAATAAAGTCTTCACCGGTCCGACCCGCATCGAGCACGGAGTCCTGAGGGTCACCCAGCCTTCCACCATGACAAACAGTCAGTCCGTGACGGTGCTGGAAGGAGGTCAGCTCCGCCTGGTCTCCAGCAGCACCCCGGCCGCCCCGCGCGATCATTCTTTCGGCGGCGATCTTTTCCTCAGCGGATCCGGCCGCGGCAACGACATTCCCGACGCCTCAGGCTCGGGGCGTCTCGGCGCCTTGCGCTACGATCCCGGCAACGAAGACAATCACACCCTCGTCACCAATGACGTGGAATTCGTGGCCGCTGCTTCCATCCACATCGAAAACTCACGCAACCGCCTCGATCTCACGGGCGCGCTCCGGGGCGACGGCGCCCTGAACAAATCCGGCGGCGGCACATTGGGGATCATCGGCGATCACCCGGCCTACACCGCCCCGGCGAATATCGCGAACGGCCGGCTCCTGCTCCGGGGAATGGTCGGCTCTGCCATCAGCTTGGCCGAATCAGGCACCCTGGATGCCGCCGGATCCAGTGGTCCGCTCACGGGCAGCGGGGATCTTCATTTGCCTGCGACTACCCTGTCCACACCGCAAGTGGCAGCACTCCGCCATTCGATGGTCTTCACCCGCACCGGCCCTCCCGACCTCACCGATCCCGCGGCTTCGGGAAATGCACTTCTGATCACCGGAAGCCTCGCCACGCCGCTGGCCTTGGATCTCTATCTCGACCTCCCCGCGCCGATTTCCTCAGAAACCGTCGTCCAAGGGGGCTTCCTTCTTCCCTCGGACGCCTCCTGGAGCGGCATCGTCGATCATCCCGCCGCACGTGTTTTCGTCAGCGATCCCGCAGGATCCCATGCGTTCAACGGCCAGACGTGGACGCTCAATTCCACCGCGATTCTTCGGAGCGTTCCCACCGCGCTTCCCAGCCCCGGTGGCACCCTCGACGGCGGGATTCTCGAAATCCGTTTCGACGACGCCCTTCTCGACTACCCATCCTGGCGCATTGCCACCTTCTCGCCGGAAGACGCTGCGGACGATTCCATATCCGGCCCGCAAGCCGCTCCTTTCGGCGATGGCATCGCGAACCTGCTGCGCTTCGCCCTTGGCATCGATGGCTCCAGCGGGTTGGAAAACCTGCCATCGCTATCTATCCAGGACGGCACCGCGACGTTCAGTTTCCCCTTTGATCCAACACTCCGCGAACTGCGGTGGACCGTCGAAGCCACTTCCGACCTCAGCGATTGGAATGAAGCCGAGATCCTTTTCGATTCGTCCGTCGATCCCGATTCACCCGATTCCAATGGCTGGCTGCATGTGCAAAGCCCGACCTCCCCGACGATGCGCTTCTATCGTCTCAGGGTCGTTGAGGATCCGGTCCCGTGAGAATTCCCAACACCGACCCACCCTCTAACAAATCTGCCCGGGATGCGCGGATTTCATACATCCCGCCATCTGCCCGGCATTCCCGATTGCTCTTTTATCATCCGCGCGAATCATCCGTCTCATGAGCAAACTTCTCGCGATCGCCATATTCCTGCTAATCCTGTGGGTCATCCTGCGGGTCGCTCTCGCTCTCACGGGCGTGTTCCTCCACGTTCTCTGGATCCTCGCCATCATCCTCGCGGTCATGTGGCTCATTGGAAAATTCCGCGGCGGGAAATAACAGGAATCCGATCATCCGCCCTACCATCCACGTAGGCCGGATCGGCGGCGGCTCCTGCCTCGCGACCGTGGAGTCGCCCCCTAATAGATCGGTGCCCTCACGGCCGCAATCTTCCTATCTTGGCTCGTTGCCCGGCTTCCATTTGATATTGCAGCCGCTGCTGGGATAGGAGCGCGACAAAGGCTCGTCGCCGCCCACCAGCCGTCGCACTGCCTCACGAAGGTCGCCGCCGTGCGGTGGGGCCCCGCGACCCGGACGGGTGGCGTCGAACTGCCCCGCATAGCCCAGCTTCCCGCCGGCATCGAAGAGGAAAAAATCCGGCGTGCAGGCCGCCCCATACGCCTTTGCCACCTCTTGCGACTCATCCAGAAGGTAAGGGAAATCCCAGCCCCGCTCCCTCGCAAAAGTTTTCATGTGCTCCGGACCATCCTGCGGGTAGTTCTCCAAATCGTTCGAATTGATCACCACCGTCCCGATCTCCTGATCCGCGATCTCCTTCGCGAAGGCCCCCAGCTCCGTTGCGAGATGGGTCACGAACGGACAATGGTTGCAGGCGAAAACCACCAGCAACCCCTTCGCGCCCATCACATCTGCCAGGCTCACGATCTTCCCGTCGGCATCCGGCAGCGAGAAATCCGGCGCGGCGGCACACAGCCCGAGTTGAAATGTCGATAATGTCTCAGCCATGGCGGAACCTACCCGCCTGAAGGGAATCTGAAAACGGAAAACTGTCCCCACCCCCGCGCGTCCCCAGTTGCCGGCCGCGCTGACAACCGGCGGCGATTCCGCCCCCTGCGAGGTCGCCAAGTCGGATGGGG
>JBBSJY010000073.1:0-19326 GCA_038256845.1 Verrucomicrobiales bacterium
CTCTGACGACCCGGCACCCGGACAACGCCCGCTTTCAGGAAAACCTTGCCGATTTCCTGGGAGGGCCGCCGGTAGATTCCGTCCATTCGGCGAAGGCCCTCATCGGCCACGCGGCAAGCATCCGGAGCATATCCGATGACGGCAAGATCCTGGCGGGGACCTACGTCAACCAGGGCCACGCCTCCGCCTTCCGCTATTCCGAAGAAGACGGATTCCAGGTGCTGGCGACGGATCTTCCGCCTGATACCGAGGGCGTGTGGACGGCGGGCATGTCAGCCGACGGCCAAGTGGTCTTCGGCCACCTCCAGTATGACACGCCCGGGGGCACCGTGCTGGAAGGGTTCGTCTGGCGAAACGGGTCCGGCTTCCACCGGGTCGGCCAGTTGCCCGGCTCGCAATACAGCGTCTGCCGCGCCGTCTCACCGGACGGTGGAACCATCGGCGTGCAGGCCATAGTCGGCTCGCAAACCTTGTGCGCCACCTGGAGCCCCGACCGGGGACTCGAGCGATTTGACAACCGGTTCTCCGGTTTCCCCGCTGCGGCGACGGCTCCGGTCCATCTGAGCGACGATGCCCGGTCGGTTTGGGCGGACTCCTGGTCGAACGGTTCCAGTGTGATCCGGTGGAACGATGGCGAAGAGCCGGTCGCTTACAACGATTTGCCGGGCGGCTTCGACATTCTCGATGTCAATGCGGTGACCAATGACGGAGAACTGGCGGTCGGCAACGCCCACGTCGCGACGGGCCACCGCGCGGTGCGCTTTCGGCTCGAGGGAGGATTGGAGCTGCTATTGCCCGACCAGCCCGGCCAAAGCATCGCCGTGGACGTCACTCAGGACGGGCGGATTGTCCTCGGTTTGTGCAGCGAAACGGAAGACCCCTTCAGCTTCTCGGCGACCGACAGCTTCGTGCTCGATCTCATCACGGGGGAGCGCCGCTTCCTGAGCCAGGTCCTCGCCGAACATTTTCCCGAAATGTCCGGCTGGAGCAGCCTCTCTGCCATCGGGATCTCCGCCGACGCGGATACGCTTGTCGGCGATGGGATCGATCCTCTCGGCCGTCTGGACTCGTGGGTGCTGCGCGGAGCCAGGAAGTTTCTCGTGACGAACCTGCCTCCGGTGGTCCTGCCCACGATGCCCCGTGTGGTTTCCTCGAACGCCGCAGCCGATCCGACGTCGCTCTTGTTGGGAAACTTTGTCGAGGATCCCGATGCGGACGACCCACTCACCTGGGCGATTGTTTCGGTGAGCCGTCCGGAGATCTTCCGGGAGCTGGTGATCGGACCAGACTCCGGTGACCTGACCGTGAATTACAACTCTTGGCAGTGGGGGGAGGCGGACGTCGTCGTTTCGTTCACCGACTCCGCGAATAACGTCGTGGAAACAACCCTCACCTTTTCAGTTCCCGAACTCCCGCTCCCCGATCTTCAGGCGGGCGAAAGTCGGACGCTCCGCCTTCAGACTGGCCTCTATGAGCAGTCCGTCTCTGTGACGAATTCCGCCTCCCGGCCGATCGCCGGCTTCGACCTGCTCATCACCGGGCTGCCCGACGGAGTCTCCCTTCACAATGCATCGGGGCGCGATGGGGACACGTGGATTGTCGAGCATCGTCTGCCGATGGACTCAGGTGCCACCGTGACGCTGGTGCTCGATTACCATGCCCCGGTCCGCGGAGTCGCGATCGGTCCACAATTGGCCGTCCGACTGGTTACCGAACCGGAAGCCCATCCTGTCGCGGGGAGCCCCGGCTTCGCTATCGACCGCTGCGAGCGGATGATCGATGGCCTGCTCATCGAGTTCCCGACGCACCCCGGAGAATGGTACGAGGTCCAGTACTCGTGCGATGGTGCTGAGTGGAGGGTTTCGCCCGTTCAGATCCGCGCCGCCGGCAATCGCACCCAGTGGATCGACCGCGGTCCGCCTGGGACGGACTCGCCTCCCGCCGACCACTCCTCGCGCTTCTACCGTGTTCGGCAAGCTTCTGAATCCGGCATCGAGTGAGGGGGGAGGGGCTTGATCGCCGTGCTGATCCGTCATCCGTCTGCTCGCGCTAAACCTGAGGTGAGCGGCTTTTTGCACAGCGCCAGCGCGATGCGCGCTTGATGTGGGATCGCGACCGGATCGCTAATCAGCTGAATTTGCCGCTGATGAACTCCACGAGTCTTTCGTCGCTCATTCGATTCGAGGTGCATTCCTTGGCGACGGTGTTCTTGAACTGGGGGGTCTCGGCCAGGTAATGAATGAATTGCTCCTGAACCGTGCCGGTGCCGGTCACATGCACTTCAGCGGCATTCTGCATGTGGCGGGTGATTTCCTTGAAATAATGGTTTAGCAGGGTCTTCTGCTGATTGTGCATGGCGTTCTCGTTCGAGTTGCCGTCCGCTCCCGGATTATCGGCGTGACCCAATACGGAAAATTCGTCGGCCGTGGCGTCGGCGCAGCCGATGATGGTGGCATGATGCGTGTCCATCCAAACCCCGAACTGCTTCTTATTTTGCACTGACATCTCGCTACCTGTCGCAGCATCGGCCCAATAGCGAATTTTATTCCCCGCTTCGTAGGGGTCTTGCCCGGCTGCCGTCGAGGTGGCCCGGAGGCAGTCTGCCGGACGAGATCGAGGCCCGGCTTGACGTTCCGGAACGCGTAGGGTCCATGTCCGTCGGCCTCCGCATAGGTCTCGTCCAGGCCGCGTTCTCCATCGAAGCCGGGGCCGAAAAATCCGCGGGGTCCCACGATCTCCAGCGGGACGCTGAGGCGGGCCGACGAGCTGGTGCGGGGAGGACCGTCCGGGAAAAACGAGAGGAGATCCGAACTCCGCAGGAACTGGAAACGCTGGTCGGCAAATGTGTCCCAGGTTAGCGAAAACTGGCCGGGTTCCCCCACAATCTGGATCTGGTAGGAAGGATCGGGCCCGAACGGATTCCCGGCTCATTCCCCGAGATTCCGCCGAACGGACTCGCATCCTATCTAACTGTCTGATAATGAGTGTTTTCATCCAAATTCCGAATTAACCCATATTTTTTTTGACAGAGGGGTCGCCTTTGGTAAGGTCCGCCCGCTCTTCCCCACAGCAAGTCAGGGGTGCCGCGCCCAGTCCCGCAAAGTTCGAGACAGGTCGCGGTGTTTTTGTCGGGTGCAAGGAAGGCAACAGACCAGATCACATTGCTCGCGTAGCTCAGGGGTAGAGCGCATCCTTGGTAAGGATGAGGTCGGGGGTTCAATTCCCCCCGCGAGCTCCAGGGCGATCACGAAATATTCTCAACCGTCTCACGCAGAACCACAACCACCATGGCAAAAGAAGCATTCCAGCGCAACAAGCCGCACGTTAACATCGGCACCATCGGTCACGTCGACCACGGCAAGACCACCCTCACCGCAGCGATCACCAACTCGCTCGCTGACAAGGGTCTCGCCCAAAAGAAGAGCTACGCGGACATCGATGCGGCACCCGAAGAGCGTGAGCGCGGCATCACCATCAACACCGCCCACGTGGAGTATGAAACCGCCAAGCGGCACTACGCCCACGTCGATTGCCCCGGCCACGCCGACTACGTGAAGAACATGATTACCGGCGCCGCCCAGATGGACGGCGCGATTCTGGTGGTTTCCGCGGCTGATGGTCCGATGCCTCAAACCCGCGAGCACATTCTCCTCGCCCGTCAGGTCGGCGTCCCAGCCCTGGTGGTTTTCATGAACAAAGTGGACCTCGTGGATGACGAGGAGCTCCTCGAGCTCGTCGAAATGGAAATCCGCGATCTCCTTTCGGTGTATGACTTCCCGGGCGATGACATTCCGATCGTCAAGGGTTCCGCGGTGAAGGCTCTCGAAGGCGATGCCGACCAGAAGGAAAACATCTACAAGCTGATGGACGCGGTGGATGCCTACATCCCCGAGCCTGAACGCCCGATCGACAAGACCTTCCTCATGCCCATCGAAGACGTGTTCTCGATTGAAGGTCGTGGCACCGTCTGCACCGGCCGGGTCGAACGCGGAATCATCAAGAAAATGGAGGAAGTCGAAATCGTCGGCATCCGCGACACCCAGAAGACCACCGTCACGGACATCGAAATGTTTCGCAAGCTGCTCGACGAAGGTCGCGCCGGAGACAACGTCGGACTTTTGGTCCGCGGTCTCAAGAAGAACGACGTCGAGCGCGGCCAGGTCATGGCCAAACCCGGCACCGTCAAAGGTCACAAGAAATTCAAGTCCGAGATCTACGTCCTTTCGAAAGAAGAGGGCGGCCGCCACACCCCGTTCTTCTCGAACTACCGTCCGCAGTTCTATTTCCGCACCACCGACGTGACTGGCAGCATCAGCCTTCCCGAAGGTGTCGAAATGGTCATGCCCGGCGACAACATCAACCTTGAGGTCGATCTCATCACCCCGATCGCCATGGAACCGACCATGCGCTTCGCCATCCGCGAAGGCGGCCGCACCGTCGGAGCCGGCCGGGTGGGTGAAATCCTTGACTGATTTTCCATATTAACGAGGCTCCGGCCCTCCCGCCTCCGGGCGGGGAACCGGACGCCAGACTCCGGGGCATCCCGCTCTCCAAACGGGATGCCCCCGATTCGCCTCAAAACGGCAGTAGTTCAATTGGTAGAGCATCGGTCTCCAAAACCGAGTGTTGGGGGTTCGAGTCCCTCCTGCCGTGCCACTTTCATCCCAGTTTCCCGAGTCACCGACACCCATGTTTACGAAAATCTCGAGCTTCCTAGGCGAGGTCAAAGGCGAACTTCGCAAGGCCAACTGGCCTTGGGAATCCGATCCCAAGATCAAGGGCTTTCGCAAATACAAGGAGTTGATCGACTCCACCATTGTCGTCCTGATCGCCATGATCCTGCTCGCGGGATTCGTGCAATTCTGGGACTTCATCCACGTTCTCATCGTCGGATTCTTCACCGATCTCGCCCGCTGAGCGGCCGGGGCCCTTTTCCCTCCATCTTCATCTCCGACCGACCCGTCATGCCAGATAGCAATTCATTCCGCGACCAATGGTACGTGGTCCAGGTTCTCTCCGGACAGGAGCAGAAAGTCCGCGACCGGATCGCCCGTACCGCCGAGGCCGAGGATATGACCGACTACATCCGCGAGGTGCTGGTCCCTACCGAAATGGTCTCCGAGATCCGCAGGGGTAAGAAAACCGAGACCAAGCGGAAATTTTTTCCAGGTTACATTATCGTCAACATGAACCTCGTCACCGAGGACAACCAGCTCGTCGAGAAGACCTGGTTTTTCATCAAGGAGATGGATGGCGTGATCGGATTCGCCGGGACCAAAGACCGGCCCACGCCGATGCGGCCCCGCGAGGTCGAGGCGATGCTCTCGCAAATCAAGGAGCGCGAGGAGAGCGTCCGTCCCGCGATCAGCTTCGAGGTGGGTGACACCGTCAAAGTAGCCGACGGTCCTTTCCAAAGCCAAAATGGCGTGGTCGAGGAAATCGATCCGGAGCGCGGCAAACTTCGGGTTTCCGTCACCATTTTCGGCCGCAGCACGCCCGTTGAACTCGAATACTGGCAGGTCGAACGTGCCTGATTTTTTTAAAACACCACTCTCAACAGTCCCCGCAACCCCGAATCACAATGGCCAAGGAAGTCGTCAAAATCATCAAGCTCCAGATCAAGGCAGGAGCCGCCAACCCTTCACCGCCCGTCGGCCCGGCCCTCGGTCAGGCGGGTGTCAACATCATGGCGTTCTGTAAGGAATTCAACGCCGCCACCCAGGCCCAATCCGGCGACGTGCTTCCGGTGGTGATTTCCGTTTACAAGGACAAGTCCTTCACCTTCATCACCAAGAAGCCGCCGGCCGGCAACCTTCTCAAGAAGGCGGCTGGACTCGCTTCCGGTTCCAAGGAACCGAACAAAATCAAGGTCGGGAAGATCTCCAAGGCGCAACTGATGGAAGTCGTCGCGATCAAAATGCCCGACCTCAATACCCGCGACCCCGAGGCCGCCGCCCGGATCCTTGCCGGGACCGCCCGCCAGATGGGTCTAGAAGTCGAAGGATATTAACGAATCTCCGCCGAGAAAATCCATTGAGGGTTTTCCGGCACCCGCAGGAGGGAACATCCACCGTTTCCGACCGAACTGCTAACTAACACCAAGATGGCCAAACACCGCAGCAAACGCTACAAAAAGGCAGCCGAACTTGTCCAAGCGGGCAAGAGCTACTCCCTGCCCGACGCAATCGCGACCGTGAAGCAATTCCCGGCGCCCAAATTCACCCCGACCGTGACCCTTTCCTTCCACCTCGGCGTGGATCCGCGGAAGAGCGACCAGATGGTCCGTGGCTCCGTTTCCCTTCCCCATGGGACCGGCCGCAATGTCCGGGTCGCCGTCTTCGCCCAAGGCGCGGCCGCCGAGGCTGCCATCGCCGCAGGTGCGGAGCACGTCGGCTATGAAGACCTTATCAAAAAGGTCCAGGAGGGATTCACCGATTTCGATTCCGCCATCGCCACTCCGGACGCCATGACCGAAGTGCGGAAAATCGCACGCGTGCTCGGTCCCCGCGGCCTGATGCCCAACCCGAAGACCGGCACCGTCACCGACGATGTCGCCAAAGCCGTCAAGGAAGTCAAAGCCGGCCGGATCGACTTCAAGCTCGACAAGAACGGCAACGTCTCCGGTTCGATCGGAAAGTCCTCGTTCGAGCCGGGCCAGCTTGAGGAGAACGCCCGCGCCTTCGTCGAAGGTGTCGTCCGCGCCAAACCGGCGACGGCCAAAGGAAACTATATCCAAGCCGTGACCCTTGCCGCCTCGATGCTTCCCGGTCTGCCGTTGGAAGCGAGCCTCTACACCAAAGCCTCCGCCTAACCCGGCAAGCCAACGACCATGAATCCCGATAAGAAAATCATCATCAACGGCCTGCTGGATCGCGTGAACGCGTCTCCTTACGTGATCGTCATCGATTACACCGGTCTCACCGTCAAGCAGTTCACCGAGTTGCGGAACCGCCTCAACGACGGCGGCGCGAGCTGCACCGTCGCCAAGAACAGCTACATGCGCCAAGCCCTCAGCGAGGCCGGACTGCCGGACATCGGAAACGAATTGGTCGGTCAGACCGCCTTCGTCATGGGCGAAAGCGAAGTCTTTGCCGCTGCCAAGGCGATCAAGAACTTTGAGAAGGAGTTCAAAAAACCGGAAATGAAGGTCGGCATCCTCGGCGATGCCATCCTGGATGCGGACAAGCTCAAGGCCCTCGCCGACATTCCGTCCCGCGAGGCCGTTCTTTCCAAGCTTCTTGGTACCATTCTCGAACCTGCCTCGCAGATCGCCCGCGTCCTTCAGGCAAAATTCAATCCGGACGGCGCTTCATCGGACTCCGGCGAGGAACCCGCTGCGGCGGAACCTACCGAAGCACCTGCGGCGGAATCGACTGAAGCACCCGCGGCGGAATCGACCGAGGCTCCCACGGCGGAATCGACCGAGGCTCCGGCCGCGGAAGCTGAATCCACACCCGCTGAATAACTAAACAATTTGATCGGACGGTGGCAGCGTCTCCCGCTGCCACCCGAACACACAATGGTTCCTCGTCGGGGCGGCGGCTGCCGCGCTGAAATCTCCGGAGGCTCCGGAGGCGACGATACCGCACAAGGAGAATACAAATGGCTAATATTGACACACTCGTAGAAGAACTCGGCAAGCTCACCGTCCTGGAAGCTGTCGACCTCGTGAAGAAACTTGAAGAAACCTGGGGCGTTTCCGCTGCCGCACCTGTGGCTGCCTCCGGACCCGCTGCCGGACCTGCCGAAGCCGTCGAAGAAAAGACCGAATTCGACGTCGTCATCACCGCAGCCGGTGCCAACAAGATCGCCGTCATCAAAGCGGTGCGCGAAGTGGCCCCCGGACTTGGACTTGCGGATGCCAAGAAGCTCGTCGAAAGCGCACCTGCCAAGGTGCTCGAAGGCGTTGCCAAGGAAGCTGCCGAAACCGCCAAGAAGAAACTCGAGGAAGCAGGAGCTTCCATCGAGCTCAAGTAACTTTCATTGGATTTTTCCCGGGGCAGAGCGATCTGTCCCGGGAACTTCCGCCGAAACCGGCGCGAGATTCTAACCCACCTACCCAGGCTTTCGCGCCGATTCCGACTCCCGTCTCCATCCTCTGAATTCACCCTGCCTGAGACCGTTCGCGGCTCGGGCTCAATTTGTAAGAAGCATACTACCAACCGCCATGGCTGAACGTCTCTATTTCGGGAAATTTGAAGAAGTCATCGAACCGCCCAACCTCATCGAGGTCCAGAGCCGGTCCTATGACGAGTTCTTGCAAAAAAATGTCGCTCCGAGCGAACGCTCCGACACCGGTCTCCAAGCGGTCTTCCGCGAGGTGTTTCCGATCAAGAGCTATGACGAAGCCATCGAACTGGATTTCGTCGCCTATGACATCGAGGACCCGAAAATCACTTCGCTCGATTCGCTTCGCAACAGCGAGAGCTTCAGCGCCGCCCTCTACGTCACCTTCAAGCTGAAGGACGAAACCGGTACCAAAAAGGAGCGCGTTTACATGGGCGAGCTTCCGATGATGACCCGCCGCGGCACTTTCATCATCAACGGGGCGGAACGTGTCATCGTTTCCCAGCTCCATCGTTCTCCTGGCATTTGCTTCGAGACCTCACAGCACTTGAATGGCAAGCTCCTGCATTCCTTCCGCATCATCCCCGACCGCGGATCCTGGTTGGAAGTGCAGTTCGATACCAACGACCTGCTCTACGTATATCTCGATCGCCGCCGCCGCCGCCGGAAATTCCTCGCGACCACGTTCCTGCGAGTTCTCGGCTACCCGACGGACCGCGATATTGTCAGCCACTTCTACTCGCCGGAAGCGCTCCCGCTCACGGACGAAATGGATGAAGGCGAACTCGGCCACAAGGTCCCCTTCGAGGACATCCTCGATGGCGAACTGGTTGTCGCAAAGGCCTACGAGCCGCTCACGATCGGCATCGTTCGCCAGCTCATTGCGCTCGGCCAGAAAACCGTCCAGGTCATCGACGGCCGGGAGGACGAAATTCTCCTCAAGTCTCTCCGCAAGGATCCCGCGAAGGACGAGGAAAGCGCGCTCAAGGATATCTATCGCAAGCTCCGCCCCGGCGATCCTCCGACGGCCGCCAACGCCCGCGCCCTTCTCAAGCGTCTCTTCTTCGACGCGAAGAAATACGACCTGACCCGCGTCGGTCGCTACAAGATCAACCAGAAGCTCGGCATCCAGGTCGATTCCGACCAGCGGATCATGGTCCCCGAGGACTTCCTCGCCGCCGTCCGCTACATCCTGAAGTTGAAAAAGGGCGACGGTGTCATTGACGACATTGACCACCTTGGTTCCCGCCGCGTCCGTGCCGTCGGCGAACTTCTCGCCAACCAGTGCCGCGTCGGTCTCGCCCGCACGGAACGATTGGTGAAAGAGCGCATGACGCTGTTCGACGTCAACATCGAGGGCATGACCCCGCAAAAGCTGATCAACCCGAAGGCGCTCTCCGCCGTCGTGCGGGACTTCTTCGGTCGTTCGCAGCTCTCGCAGTTCATGGACCAGACCAACCCTCTGGCCGAGCTCACCCACAAGCGCCGCCTCTCCGCCCTCGGGCCTGGCGGCTTGAACCGGGATCGCGCCGGCTTCGAAGTGCGCGATGTCCACCCGTCCCACTACGGCCGGATTTGCCCGATCGAAACCCCGGAAGGTCCGAACATCGGTCTCATCAACTCCATGTGCACCTACGCACGGATCAACGAGTTCGGCTTCATCGAAACTCCTTACCGCCGCGTCGTTGATTCCAAGGTCACCAACGAGATCGAATATCTCACCGCAGACCAGGAGGAAAACTTCCTCATCGCCCAAGCGAACAACCCGATCGACAAGGCGGGCAAATTCCAGACAGAACGCATCACGGCCCGGGAAAAAGGCGGCGAGTTCATCGAATCGCTGCCTTCCGAAGTCCACTACATGGACGTTTCGCCCAAGCAGCTCGTTTCGGTTGCGGCAGGTCTCATTCCGTTCCTCGAACACGATGACGCCAACCGCGCCCTGATGGGTTCGAACATGCAGCGCCAGGGCGTGCCGCTCCTCGTCTCCGAGTCGCCTCTGGTCGGCACCGGCCTCGAAGGCAAGGCGGCCCGTGATTCCCGCGCCGTCGTCGTATCCGAGGCCGATGGCATCGTCGCCGCAGCCACCGCCGAAATCATTGTCACCACGCCGGACGGCAAGCTCCCGGTTTCCGATGAGAAATTCCTCAGCGATCCCGAGTCGGTGAAAACCAATGTGGACAAGGGTATTCTCGCCTATCCGCTGCGGAAATTCATGCGCTCCAACGCCGGCACCTGCATCAACCAGAAGCCGATCGTCGCCAAGGGCCAGAAGATCAAAAAGGGCCAGGTGCTCGCCGACGGACCGAACACGGAAGACGGCGAACTCGCCATCGGCCGCAACGTGCTGGTCGCCTTCATGCCCTGGAACGGCTACAACTTCGAGGATGCCATCGTCATCTCGGAGCGCGTGGTGAAGGACGACGTCTATACCTCGATCCACATCTCCGAATTCGATGTCGCCGCCCGCGATACCAAGCTCGGCCCCGAGGAGATCACCCGCGACATCCCGAATGTCGGCGAAGATGCACTCCGCAATCTCGACCATGACGGCATCATCCGCATCGGCGCGGAAGTGAAACCCGGCGACATTCTCGTCGGCAAGATCACTCCGAAATCCGAAACCGAGCTTGCCCCGGAAGAGCGCCTCCTCCGCGCCATCTTCGGCGAGAAGGCCGCCGACGTGAAAGACACCTCGCTGCGCGTGCCGTCGGGCTGCGTCGGCATTGTCCAGGACGTCCGTGTTTCCTCACACGGCTTCGCCAAAAAGCGTGAGAGCAAGATCGATCCGGCTGAACTCAAGAAGCAGCTCAAGAAAATCAACGACGAGCACAAGAAGAAGGCGGACAAGCTCACCGACGACCTCACCGAGCGCTTGTCGGACATTCTCCTCGGCGAGAAAATCCCCCTCGACGTGGTCAACGCGCAAACCGGCGAAATCATCATCCCGGCAAACCGCAAGATCACCAAGACGCTGCTCCGCAAGCTCGCTTCGGTCCACGATCACATCGAAATCGATCCTTCCCCGATCCGTAACAAGATCCTGGAAATCATCGGCTCCTTCGAAGGCCGCTTTCAGGAACTCGACACCGAGCGCGAGCGCAAACTCGACTCCCTCGAGTCCGGTGATGAGGTCGATCCCGGCGTCATCAAGGAAGTGAAGGTCTTCATCGCCGCCAAACGGAAGCTCTCCGTCGGTGACAAGATGGCCGGCCGCCACGGGAACAAGGGCGTTGTCGCCACCATCGTTCCCGAAGAAGATATGCCATATCTCTCGGATGGAACTCCGGTGGATATCTGCCTCAATCCGCTCGGCGTTCCATCCCGGATGAACGTCGGCCAGGTTCTTGAAACCCACCTCGGCGTCGCGGCCAAGGCACTCGGCTTCAAAGTCGCCACCCCGATTTTCGACGGCATCAAGGAAGACGTCATCTGGGATTTCATGTCCGAGGCCAAGAAGGTCGATGGTGTGAACTTCGTGGGCGGCGGAGAGGGGGGGAAAGCCCGGCCACGGCGTCAGGATGAGCCCGAAGGGCAAGGTTACACCTGGATCGGCGACGGCAAGGACGGCACCACCGGTGGCAAGTCCACCCTCTATGACGGGCGCACCGGCGAGGCATTCCACAACCCCGTCGTCGTGGGCATGATCTATATCCTCAAGCTCGGCCATTTGGTCGCCGACAAGATCCACGCCCGCGCCGTCGGCCCCTACTCGCTCGTCACCCAGCAGCCGCTCGGTGGAAAGGCGCAATACGGCGGCCAGCGTTTCGGAGAAATGGAAGTCTGGGCGCTCGAAGCCTATGGCGCCGCCTACACCCTCCAGGAGATCCTCACCGTCAAATCCGACGACGTGCAGGGTCGCACCCGGATCTACGAGGCGATCGTCAAAGGCGACAACAACCTCGAAGCCGGCACACCCGAATCCTTCAACGTCCTCATCAAGGAAATGCAATCGCTCGGCCTCGACGTCCGTCCCGGTCGCCGCGGCCAGTCCACCCACGGCTCCGGCATCACCGGCGGTCTGGACGACTTTTCCCTGGATGATCTCACCCTTTAATCAGAGCCGCGAACCCCAACCTGACCCAACCCTGTTTTAATCACATGAGTGTCGATACCAACCTTCGCGAACTTTTCGGCGTGGACGAACGCCCTGAGGCTTTTGACCAAGTCTCCATCACCGTTGCTTCACCGGAAATCATCCGCTCCTGGTCAAAGGGAGAAGTGAAGAACCCGGAAACCATCAACTACCGGACCTTCAAGCCCGAGAAAGGCGGTCTCTTCTGCGAGCGGATCTTCGGACCCACCCGCGACTGGGAGTGCGCCTGCGGCAAATACAAGCGGATCAAGCACAAGGGCGTGATCTGCGACCGGTGCGGCGTCGAGGTGACCTTGAGCCGCGTCCGTCGCGAGCGCATGGGCCACATCGAACTTGCCGTGCCCGTTTCCCATATCTGGTTCTACAAGTGCATGCCGTCCCGCATCGGCTTGATGCTGGATATGAGCGCCCGCCAACTCGAGCGCGTGATCTACTATGAGGATTACGTCGTCACCGAGCCGGGCAACACCGCCCTCGAGCGCGGCCAGCTCCTAACCGAAACGGAACTTCGCGAAGCCGAAGACACCTACGGCGACGGATCATTCCGTGCCGGCATGGGTGCCGAGGCCGTGCAGGACCTTCTCAAGCAGGCGGACCTCGCCGCACTCACCACGGAACTTGAAGCCGAGCTGGAAACCACCCGCTCGAAGCAAAACAAGAAGAAGCTATCGAAGCGTCTCAAAATCACACAAGGCTTCGCGCAATCGAAGTCGCGCCCGGAGTGGATGATCCAGACCGTGCTTCCCGTGATTCCGCCGGACCTCCGTCCGCTGGTGCCGCTCGAAGGCGGACGTTTCGCGACTTCCGACCTCAACGACCTCTACCGCCGCGTCATCAACCGCAACAACCGCCTCAAGAACCTCCTGCTTCTCAAGACGCCGGAAGTCATCATCCGCAACGAAAAGCGGATGCTTCAGGAGGCCGTTGACGCGCTCTTTGACAACGGTCGCCACGGCCGTGCCGTCACCGGCGCCGGCAACCGTCCGCTCAAATCCCTCAGCGACATGCTGAAAGGAAAGGGCGGCCGTTTCCGCCAGAACCTGCTCGGCAAGCGCGTCGATTACTCCGGCCGCTCCGTCATCGTCATCGGTCCCGACCTCAAGCTCGGCCAGTGCGGTCTTCCCAAGAAGATGGCGCTCACCCTGTTCGAGCCTTTCATCATCCGCCGCCTCAAGGAACTGGGCTACTGCCATACCGTCCGTTCGGCCAAGAAGATGATCGACCGCAAGACGACCGAAGTCTGGGACATCCTCGCGGAAGTCACCAAGGGTCACCCGATCCTGCTCAACCGCGCGCCGACCCTTCACCGTCTCTCGATCCAGGCCTTCGAGCCGAAACTCATCGAGGGCGAAGCCATCCGCGTCCACCCGCTCGTCTGCACCGCCTACAACGCGGACTTCGACGGCGACCAGATGGCCGTCCACGTGCCGCTCTCGATCGAGGCGCAGATGGAGTGCCGGCAGTTGATGCTCGCGCCTAACAACATCTTCTCACCCGCATCCGGTCGTCCCATCACCGTGCCTTCCCAGGATATCATTCTCGGAACGTATTATCTAACATGGGCACCGCTGCGCACTGCGAAGGATCGCGAGAAGGAGGAACATCTTCCTCTTTTCGAGAATTCCTCCGAAGTCGAGTTCGCCATCGCGTCCCGCAAGATCGAATACCATTCCTGGATCCGCATCCGGAACCCCGACCACGGCAAGAAGACCGTCTTCGGCTACGAAGGAGAGGAGCTTTCCGACAAGGATCGCAAGGACCTCAGCCCGCTCGAACAGGCGCTCCGCCAGGGTCGTGTCATCGAAACCACTCCCGGCCGCGTCCGCTTCAATGAGATCTGGCCCAAGGGCGTCGGTTTCATCAACAACAACGTCGGCAAGAAGCAGATCGGGGATATCATCTGGCGCTGCTATCAGGTCGCCGGTAAACCGAAGACCGTCGAGGTTCTTGATGAGCTCAAGACCCTTGGCTTCAAGGAGGCCACCCGTTCCGGAACCTCGATCGGTATCGTGGACATGGTCATCCCGGTCGAGAAAAAGGAAGTCATCGCAAACGCCTACGCGGATGTGGAGAAGGTCACCAAACAGTACCGCAACGGTGTCATTACGGACGGCGAACGCTACCAGAAGGTGGTCGACGTCTGGACCCACGCGACCGACACCATCGCCAACGCGCTCTATCGGATGATCGAGTTCAACGAAGGCAAGGCCAAGGCGTCGCCTCTCTTCATGATGGTCGATTCCGGTGCCCGGGGTAACAAATCCCAGATCAAACAACTCGGCGGCATGCGCGGACTGATGGCCAAGCCCTCCGGCGAAATCATCGAACGGCCGATCATCTCGAATTTCCGCGAAGGTCTTTCGGTCCTCGAATACTTCATCTCCACCCACGGCGCCCGCAAAGGTCTGTCGGACACCGCGCTCAAGACCGCGGACTCCGGTTACATGACCCGCAAGCTGGTGGACGTGGCCCAGGATGTCATCGTCACCCAGCAGGATTGCGGCACTGCCAACGGCATCAGCGTCGCGGCCATCTATGACGGCGACGAGGAATCCGCCTCGCTTGCCACCCGGATCTACGGGCGCGTTTCCTGTGAGGAAATCAAGGACCCCGTCAGCGGCGAGAAGCTGGTGAAGGTCGATGATGTCATCAACGAAATCCAAGCGAACGCCGTCGAGCGCATCGGTGTGCTCAAGCTGAAGATCCGCTCCGTCCTCACCTGCGAGGCCGAGCGCGGTTGCTGCGCGAATTGCTACGGCCTCAACCTCGCCACCGGCCTGCCGGTGAAAATCGGCGAGGCGGTCGGCATCATCGCCGCCCAGTCGATCGGGGAACCCGGCACCCAGCTCACCATGCGGACCTTCCACGTCGGTGGTGTGGCCGCGGCTACGTTCAAGCAGCCGATCATCAAGGCCAAGAACACCGGGCGTCTTGTCTACAAGGACATGCGCACCGTCCAATCCGCCGATGGCAACTGGGTCGTTCTCAACAAGAACGGCACCATCTCGATCCGCGACAAGGGCGGCCTCGAGCTTGAAAGCCACAACATCGTCATCGGCTCCGTCATTTCCGTGAAGGATGGCGAGGACGTGAAAAAGGGCGATACCGTGGTCACCTGGGATCCATACAACGTGCCAATTCTCACGGAGAAGGCCGGCAAGGTCGAATTCCGCGACATGATCTCAGGCATCACCGTCACCAATGAGACGGACAAGGAAACCGGCAAGAAGGGCATGGTCGTCACCGAGCACAAGGAGGATCTCCACCCGCAGGTCGTCATCATTGATGAGAAGACCAAGGACGTGAAAGCGAGCTACTCCATCCCCGTCGGCGCCCACCTTTCCGTCAAGGAAGGCGAGGTTGTCACAGGCGGCACCCAGCTTGCCAAAACACCGCGGAAGGTGGCGCGTACCAAGGACATCACCGGCGGTCTGCCGCGGGTTGCCGAGCTCTTCGAAGCCCGTAAGCCCAAGGACGCCTGTGTCATCGCCAAGATCGAGGGAGAAATCTCCTTCGGCGGGAACGTCCGCGGCAAGAAGAAGGTCATTGTCACCCATGCTGAAACCGGTGAGCAGATCGATCACCTGGTCCCGATGGGCAAGCACATCGTCGTCACGGATGGCGACCAGGTGAAGCGTGGCGACCAGATCACGGAGGGCCCCGTTTCTCCGGAAGACCTGCTCGAAGCGTGCGGAGCGCAGGAACTCCAGGAGCACTTGGTCAACGAGGTGCAGTCCGTCTATCGCGTCCAGGGAGTTGAGATCAATGACAAGCACATCGAGGTCATCATCCGGCAAATGCTCCGCAAGGTGAAAATCACCGATCCGGGCGATGCCGACCAATATCTCTGGGGCGACCAGGTGGATCGCACCAACTTCAAGCGCATCAATGCCGAGATCATCGCCAACGGCGGCAAGCCGGCCGAAGGCGAACCAGTCCTGCTCGGCATCACCAAGGCCTCGTTGGAAACCGATTCGTTCATCTCCGCCGCTTCGTTCCAAGACACCACCCGTGTCCTCACCGAAGCCGCGACCTTGGGCAAAATCGATTATCTCACCGGCTTCAAGGAAAACGTCATCATGGGTCACCTCATCCCTGCCGGCACCGGCTTCGACCACCACCGCACCGCGGAGTTCGAATTCACCGTCGAAGAGCCCGAGCCGGTTGTCGCCGAACGCGAACATTTCGACGACGACGAGGACGCCGCCACCGCCTGATCCGGCATCAAGAAACCCTCACAAAATCCCGGCCCGCTCCCAGCGGTCCGGGATTTTTCGTGAACCGTCTCACGAGCATCCTTCCTGGATCTCCGTGGCCGCCTTTTCGGCCGGCGTTTGTAGCGGACGCGGATGGTGGTTCCGTTGCCGTTCTCGCCTTTGTGAACCTCGAACAGGTCGATCGCGGAGAACAGCCCGCTGAGCTGGCTGAATCCATGGTTGCGCGGATCGAAGGAACCCTGGTTGGAGATATGTGAACCGACGGGACCAAGAGCCGCCCAGCCATCTTCATCAGCGGTCGCTTCAACGGCTTTGCGCAGGAGATTCATCAGCTTGGTGTCGCCTTTGAGCTGAGTGGGATCGGTGGCCTTTTCCTTGCGGACCTCCTCCGACTTCTTGTCCTCGTCGAGATAAAGAAAACGCGAGCAGCTCGCCACGAAAGGAGCGGGAGTCTTCTGGCCGCCGAAGCCGATCACCTGCTTGCCCTCCGCGCGGAGCCGCAGGATGAGGGGCGTGAAATCGCAGTCGGAAGAAACGAGGGCGAAGGTGCCGACGTTTTTGGTATAGAGAATGTCCATCGCCTCGATCAGCAAGGCCATGTCGGTGGCGTTCTTGCCTTTGACGAGATCGAAATGCTGCATCGGCTGGATGGCATATTCGTGGAGAATGTCCCTCCACCCGGAGAGCGAGGACTTCGTCCAGTTTCCATAAGCACGGCGGATGCTGACGACTCCATGGGTGGCGAGTTCGGCGATGATGAAATCGATCTTCGCGGCGGGCGCGTTGTCGGCATCGATCAGCAGTGCGATGTTTTCGTGGGTCGAGGGATGGGGGATCATTGGCATATGTTCTAACGCTGCAATATGCGGAGGACCGGCGGGGTGGCTTCGGTCCATGCGTGGGCGATGGCGCTGTCGATCACGGCCTCCTCGTCATCGCTGCGCCGGAAGGTGCGGGATTCGCGGAGGTGGCGGGCGGTGTGGGCGATGGCCCGCAACTCCGGTGCCAGCGTAAGCAGTCCGATGATCGCCGCGATGGCCGTCGCGGCGAAGAAAATCGCGAGGGCGCCCGTAAAAGGAACTTTCGCGACAAAAAACGCGAAGATTGCGATCAGACCGCTGAGCGGCGGCACGGCGAGGCCGAAACGGCGGGACCCTTCACGCGACTTCGCTGACTTGGGATCGCGGGCCGCCCACAAGACAAGCGCGATGCGCCGGAGATTGGAGCCGAACTCGCGGGCGGGAACATCACCTTCCGGAGGAATGATTGCCGAGTCGAAGGCGTCCTGCCAGCGGCCGGGATCGCAGCGGCAGGCCCGCCGCCCCTGTTTCGCGAGAACCCGGAGGCCGAACCACCAGCGGGCAATCAACGCGGCCACAATCGGGAGAATCGAGAGAATGAGGAGGAGACGCCACATAAGAAAGGAGAAGAGCCGGGTGGTCAGTGGGAAGGGATGGAGGGACAGGTGGGGTTGGGCGATCGGGGTTCGGGAGCACCTGCCCGGGGGAAACGTGGCAGCTCCGGTCCGGCTTGGCCAGCTTCCGCCACCCTGGAGTGCGGAGGGAAGTGAAACGCCACGCCGCTTTGGATTGGGGGGAAGCAGACGAACCTCCCCGGCACCGGTCTGTCGTGATTGATCCTTGGGATTTTCCGCTTCTGGAGCGACGGGTGTCTCTGCCCTTGAAATTATCCTAACCGCGAAGTTCCGCCTTCCCGCATCATTGCGACCGGTTAGCATCCGGCGCTTTAAGCGACGATGCCAGATTTCTCCTCATCTTCCCCATGTCCACCGAGTCTCACTCTCAAATCGCCAACTTCATCTGGGGCATCTGCAATCTGCTCCGCGGTCCTTACAAGCGGAACGAATACCGACGCGTCATCCTGCCGCTCACCGTCCTGCGGCGCTTTGATTGCATCCTCGCTCCCACCAAGCCCGCCGTGCTGAAAGAGCATGCTCTCATCAAGGCAAAACCGGAAACGATCATCCGCCACAAGCTGGAAGGCATTACCGGTCGCCAGTTCTACAATCTCTCCCGTCTTGATTTCGCGAAGCTGCTCGACGACCCGAATCAGCTCGCACCGAACCTAAACGCCTACATCAACGCGTTCTCGCCCAACGTCCGGGCCATCATGGAGAAGTTCAAGTTCGACCAGGAAATCGCCATCATGGCGGAGAAAAACCTGCTCTACGAGGTGGTGAAAGCCTTCACCGGGCCGAACATCGATCTGTCTTATGAAAAGGTGGACAACACCCAAATGGGCTACGTCTTCGAGGAGCTGATCCGGATCGGTGCTGAGCAATCGAACGAAGAGGCCGGGGAGCACTTCACGCCGCGCGAGGTGATTCGGCTGATGGTGAATCTTCTGCTCTCCCCCGAGAAGGATCTGGCGAAGAGCAATGTGGTCAAAACGATTTACGATCCCGCCTGCGGCACCGGCGGGATGCTTTCCGTCGCGGAAAACTACATCAAGCAGCTAAATTCCAAGGCCGATCCCCACCTCTACGGGCAGGACTGGAACGACGGTGCCTGGGCCGTCTGCAAGGCGGACATGCTCATCAAGGGCGAGGATGCCGACAACATTCGCCTCGGCGATTCCTTCACCCGCGACGAGTTCGACCGCGACTCCTCGGGAACCAAATATACCTTCGACTACATGCTGGCCAATCCGCCCTTCGGCGTGACTTGGAAGCAGCAGGAAAAGGCGATCAAGAAGGAGGCGGACTCGCTCGGCTACGAAGGCCGCTTCGGGGCCGGACTGCCACGGGTGAATGACGGCTCGTTGCTGTTCCTCCAGCACATGATCGCGAAGATGCGCGCGCCCAAGGATGGCGGCAGCCGCATCGGCATCGTCTTCAATGGCTCGCCGCTGTTCACCGGGGACGCCGGCTCAGGCGAGTCCGAGATCCGCCGCTGGATCATTGAGAACGATTGGCTGGAAGCCGTC
>JBBSJY010000074.1:0-19242 GCA_038256845.1 Verrucomicrobiales bacterium
CACAAAGCAAAAGGCCGAATTCAGCGAGGCACCTCAGGCCGTCCGTTCGTCCATCCAGGAAAAGCTGGGTGACGACAAGGAAGAGCCGGAAGAATTCTACCGCGTGATCGCCGACGGCCAAACCATCTACGCCGCCAAGGTTCAAGATGGAGACAAATCCAAAATGATGCTCATCAGCCTAAGCGGTGAAACCGCCGAACTGAAGAGCAAAGACGGCGACAAGGAGTACAAGAAGAACGACTGATTCCACTACCAGGCGACCTGATTTCACATCACGCCTGTAATGATCGCCGGCTCCCGGCTCCCTTTCACACAGGGGGGCGGGAGCCGCTTCGTGTACGCCGTCAAGCCGGCCCTTTATCGAGCAGGTTCTCCTCCCCGGAAGAACGGAGTTCATCCGCCACCTGGTCATCGATCGTCCGGTCGGTGGCGACATCGGCCTCATGGGTCACCGATGCCGATTCCGGCGTCGGAGCACCCGTCGCCATACTTTTGGCGGTTTTGCGCAGATGCACGCGATAAATGGGCTCTGGCATTTCAATGCCCGCCTTGTCAAACGCGGTCTTGACCCTCCGGATCGCCTCACTGCGCGCCTTCGGAAAATCCGTTTCACGCTGATCGATCCAGCCGAGAAATGTGAGCTGCACCGCACTGTCACCCAGTTCCGCCACCAGCCCTTGGGGGCCCGGGTCGGCCAGCACTCCTTTCATGGATCTCAATGTGGCCATTCCAAGATCCCGCGCCGTCACCAGATCGAGATCGACCGAGACGCCGACATTGAATTCAAAACGCCGCAAGGGGTTTCGTGAAAAATTCATCATCGCCGAAGTGATGATCACGCTGTTCGGGATGCGCAGGTGGTTGCCGTCCAAGGTCATCAGCACCGTGTCGCGGGACGTCAGACGGACCACTTTTCCGTTAAAGTCCCCGATCTGCACCTGATCACCGATTCTGAAAGGATTGCGGGCGCTGAGCAGCACGCCCGCGAGGTAATTTTCCACGATATTACGAAATGCGAACCCCAATGCGATGCCCGCCACTCCGGCCACGCCCAGCAGCGCGCCAACCACCGCGGTGGCATCGAGGATTTCCAAGGCAATGACCAGCCCCACTGCGGTCACCACCGCCCGGATGATCCGGCGGCCGAGGCTCGCCCCGAGTTCCGTCAGGCCGAACCGACGCAACCAAAGCCCGCGCTCACCCGCCCAGCGGCCCAAAAACCAGAAGAACCCGGCCACGGCGAGCGACAACAACGCCACCGGCAAAATCCTTAAAACCGAGCCACCCAGTTCCTGGAACTTGCGCGTCGCCGGTCTCACCCGCGCCTTCAGATTCACTTCCTCCTCGAGCCGGTCCTGGACATGGACCACCCCTTCGGTCCGGCCGGCGATGGCAAGCGCATCCCGCGAGGCGCGCGCGCCGGGAACGACCCCTGACAAGGTCACAACTCCCGAATCGACCGCCACCCCCACCCCCCGCAGGCCCTCGATCTGGCTGAAAATCCCGCTGATTCGTTTCCGGATCTCCTCGTCCGGTGCCGCACGGACTTCGATGGCGGGGGCGGTATCCGCGGAAGCAGCGATCTCCTGGCCGCGCAAACCGGAGGGCCAGAGCATGAGTGGTAACAGGGCGGCAATTACGGATCGATGCGGCGCGAACATGGAGCGGTGAGCATAACAGGTGGTCCGGGAATGGCGAGTTTCCCCGCCTCGCACGTTTCCGCTCGATCCGGCGGCACGGGCGGCTTGGAATGAGGTCACCGCATGCTTCCGATCCGCCAGGCCCGTTTCACCGCCATCGACTTCGAGTCCGCCGGCGCGGCCCGCGGAATGACCGACAGCCCGGTGCAGATCGGGATGGCCTGCTGGTCGCCGGCGGACGGATTCCGCGATTCCTTCGTCTCCTACCTCCGCACCGACCAGCCGATCCATTGGTCCGCACAGAAAATCCATGGCATCACGCCCGGCCACCTGGTGGACTCCCCGGGCCTGCTGGAACTGTGGCCGGAACTCAAGCGGCGGATGGCCGGAGCCACCGTCGTCGCCCATGGAAAAGGGACCGAAAAGCGCTTCCTCCGCGCCTTCCCCGGCCACGGCTTCGGCCCGTGGATCGACACGCTCCACCTCGCCCGCGCCGCGTGGCCCGACCTGCCGGAACACTCGCTCGGAAAACTCTGCGAACACCACGGGCTGGCCGCCGAGATCCGCGCGCTTGTTCCGGGAAAAAACTGGCACGACGCGCTCTTTGATGCCGTTGCCTCGCTCGTCCTCCTCGCCCGCCTGATCGCTTCGGCCGATCTGTCGGACCGCCCGCTCGAATCGCTCCTTCATCCGGACACCTCGCTATGGCAAAAGCAGCGCGGGCGTTAGACGCTGCCGCCGAACCGCCATGCCTCCGCCGCAGAAAATCAAACCCGCCCTGCTCATCGGAGCCATCGCGCTGGCCCTCGCCTTCGTCCTCGCCCGCACCTGCGGGCCGCCGCCCGCGCCCCGCTCCCCCGACCGGCCGGACGAAAGCACCGCAGTCCCGGCAAATCCCGCCGACGCGGACGCCGCCCTCGTCCACAGCCTCCTCGCCGAGGATCTCGGAAACCGCACCTTTTCCTTTGCCACCATCGCGGAAGCCGCCTCCGGCAAAAAAATCATCCCGCTCGATGACAGCCCCGCCCACCGCCGCGTCACCGCCGCGATCGAAAGAACCCTCGCCGCCGCCATCTTCCAGCTCTCCCAACCCGACTCGCCGATCCGCCAACTCCGGCGCATCAACGAAGGCTCCCGGCATTTCGAGGAATTCCTGCTCACCGCGCTCGACTCCCTCCCCGGGCTGACCTGCGAGATTCCGCCCACCCGCGAGGGCTCCCGCCAGCGCTCCGGTTACCCGGACCTACGCATCACCGACGAAGCCTCCGGCACCGTCTTTTACCTCGATCCCAAACTCGTCGAACACAGCTCCGCCGCCAGCACCTTCCGCACCTTCTACTTCGAGCCGAAGTCCGGAACCTCCAAAATCAACGACGACGCCGTCCACCTCCTCGCCGGCATCGAGCACGACGGCAAAGCAGGCGAGTGGACCTTTTCCGGCTGGCGGCTGGTCGATCTCTCGCAGCTCCGGGTGCGCCTGAAAGCGGAATTCCAGGCCTCCAACGCCGAGCTTTATCAGGAAACCGGACTTTCCCTCCCCGCCGCCGGACCTTAACTTCCGCCTCCCATGACCCAGCTCCCCCGGCGCACCAGCGGCTCCGTCGCAATGGACGACTACCTCGAGCAGATCCTCCATCTGATCGAAGCCAAGGGCTACGCCCGCGCCGTGGACATCTCAAAAAACCTCGGCATCTCCCAGGCCAGCGTCACCAACATGCTCCAGCGCCTCGACGCCGAAGGCCTCGTTAACCACGAGAAATACCGCGGCACCGTCCTCACCGAGGACGGCCACCGCATCGCCCGCGCCATCGTCGATCGCCACGAGACCCTTACCCGTTTCCTCCGCCTCTTCGGCATCGATGAGGAAACGATCTACCGCGACGTCGAAGGCATGGAACACCACGTCTCCCGCCCGACCCTCAACGTCATCCGCGCCGTCGCAGACGCCCTCGAAGCCGACCCGTCCCTGCTCGAAAAAGTCCGCACCGACTTCGCCCGTCCTCCGGCCCCGCCCGCCTGAAAACTCCGCCGGGATCCACCGCCCGGATGGCTGAGCCCCCCTTCAGACCACGCCGATTCCCGCCAGATCGCGATCGGTCCGCGCTTCGTCGCGCAACGCCGAATCCATCTCGATGGCCTGTTTGAGGTGGTTCCGAGCCCGGCGTCCCTCCCCCAGTGTCCACAGATAGCAGGCGAGGTTGTAGTGGAAGACGGCCATCTCCAACAAGGTCTTCGGACCCCGCAGCAGCCAGTTGCGCGCCGCCAGGGTGTCACCCGTTTCATGCAGACAATAGGCGGCCCTCAGGAAGAATTCCGGCTCGTCGCGTGCCGAAATGCACAGCAGCCGGGCCGTTTCCGATGCCGCGTTCCACGATTCGCGATCCATCTGTGCCACCAGTTTGACCTCCAGCGCCGCCCTCTCGCGCTGGACCTCCGAAGGAAGGGCCTGCAACTCGAAGAGAGCCTCGTCCGCCAAACCGAGTTCGATCCACCCGGATGCCGCACGTAACGTTTGACTCAACCCCATCGCGCCGATCCTAGCCTCCAACCCGGCCGCGCGCAATCCCACAGCGTCGGAAACGAATGCGGCGTTTTCATACCCCGATTGCCGCGTCACCCAGCCGCGGCCGACACCCGCACGCCGCCCGGCCCGCCGCTTCACCGGTCACAAAACAGGTCCCCATGACGCGGATCGACGCCTGGGCCTCGTGGTCGGTGGAAATGCAGCGCCCCGCGACAAACAATCCTTCGGTCCCCGCCGGTTTCAGACAACGCAGCGGGATTCCCGTGGGTCGATTCCCATCCGGATAGCGGAGCTTCGCACCCTTCGCGGTTTCCCGGAACTCCATCGGCCACGTCGCGAGGCCGATCTCGTCGTCAAACCGGGTTCCCGTTAGAACTTCGTCACCCGTCAGCACATGGCCGCCGATCCAGCGCCGGCTTTCACGGATTCCCGCACGGGCAGGCCAGTGACTCACGTAGGCGGATTTCCAGGTCGAATGGGCGGTGCCCAGCCACCTCAGCGCGGCGGAGGCGGTCATCCGTCCCTGGGTTTCCAATCGTGTCAGACATGCAGGATCCAGCGGGTCGTAGTCCGAAACCGACTCCCCGCCCATCAGATCAAGACTTCCGAAGATCTCGCCCGGCCGGCCCGAGGCCCGGAACGAGAGCCCCAGCGCCGTGGCATCCAGCCTTCCTTCCCGCACGCCCGCCACCAGCAATCCCGCCGTCCTCAATCGCAGCGCGTCGTCGAAGTCCGCAGGCCCGCGCACTCCGAAAACATACGCCGGCCGCTGCAGGCGCGGGGCTTCGGTCATCGCCGTGGAACTCCCTAACAAGCTCGCAACCACCGCGTCCCCGGACGCGTCCACCAGCGCGGCCGCCATAACCTTCCCGCGCGCCGATCGCGTCCCCAGATCCAGCTCCCAGCCTTCCCCGTCCCGCCTGATTCCTAACAATTCCGTGTGCAGCCGCAGCTGCAGGTTCGCCTCCGCCGCCACCAGCCCATCCGCGATGGTCACGAAGTCCACCGGATGTTGCGAAAGCACGTCCACCCGCCCCATCCGCTGCGGACCGATTCCCGTCGCTGCGATCATCCGCTCCGCCATTTCGCTCGCGAAACCCGGGTTTGCCAGGACCGCCCCGGGTTCGTCGCGAAGCAGGTAGAGCCCGCAGAACGTGTGCACCAGCGATGCCGTCCCCATCCCGCCGAGATAGCCGCATCGCTCCACCAGCAAGGTCCGCGCACCTTCGCGCGCCGCCGTGACAGCCGCGGCCAGCCCGGCGCTGCCGCCGCCCGCCACCACCACATCGAAGCGTTCCGGCGACCGTTTCATGGCATCACTTCCGAGCCTCCAGCAATGCCGCCAGAGTTCCCGGCGTCAAGAGGTTCTCCCGCGTCAGATCTTCCGGTCCCAGCACCACCCCGAATTTTTCTTCCGCCGCGACCACCAGTTGCATCACCGCCATGGAGTCCAGCCCCGCGGTAAACAAGTCACCGTCCACCGGAAAATCCGGATCGACCTCGACGATCCCTTCCTCCGCCAGCCACACCCTCACCGCGACCGCCGAAATTTCTGCCGAACCGTCCATCTGCCGCGAACGCTGCCCAGACCGCCGGCAACTCACAAGCCCAAACCCCCGGCACATGGAGGTCCCCTCACCGGGTTCTGGCCGCGGGATCCGGCGCGCCGGATTTTTCAAACCCCCTCGCTCGCCCGCGACGCCGTCACCTCGTCCGCCGCGGGAGCCAGCGTCTCCAGCAGGCGCCGCTTCAGCGTCTCCCATCGCCATGGCTTGCCTTCCAGGAAAAACGACAGGGCCACTTTCAGCCGCAGTTGCGAATAGGTCTCTCCCGGAAACGAACGGCACATCGCCTGCCCCAGCGCCGTCCCTTCAACCCCCGCCACATGCCGGACGGTCAGATCGGCCGCGGCCAGACGCGCCCGCCATGCGGTGGCATATTTCTCCCCCATCAGATCCCCGCGCGGCGTCTCGATCACCACCGACCCATCCGCCTCCGCATCGGTATGCACCATCACGTGCAGAACCGATTCATGCCGCCGCAGATCTTCGGCGATCCGCTGCCGCAGCGCCGCCCGATAGGGGCGCTCGTGACGATCCATCAGCTTCACTTTGGTTGCCTCCGGAAGCTTGTCGGAAAACCGGCTCCAGCGTTCGTCGCCGTCTTTTTCAAAATCGATCAGCAGCCGCGTCACATCCGCATGCACGAGCGGCGTCCGGAACTTCATCGAAAACCCCTGCGCCAGATTGAGGGACCCCGGTTCCCACCCCTCGGTCGATGCCACCACATCTTCCGAACCTTTAAATACGGCCCGATACGCCTCCGGCACGGCGCAGGTCGCGTAGCTGCAACTGAATAGAAATGCGGTCATGACAAACTCGAAGCCCGCGAGATGCGGCGGAAATCCGAAGCTGCCTCCGAATCCGGCACAACGCAATCCCCCATCCTCCTCACAACAAGGAGAACCGGCGACCTTTTCCCCTCCCGTCCCGCGTCCCTCCGGCATGTTCCGGAATTCCCTGACCGTGGAATGAGGGAGGCCCCATCCGATCTTCCTCGCCGAATCGCAGCCGTGCGTTCAAGCTTCACTCGCCCATTCCCTGAACCCGCGCGGGGTGAGCGATGAAACCAAGACCCCCGGACCTCCCATGAAATTTCTGCCGATCCTTTGCTGCGGTGCCGTCATTGCCGCCAATCTCCACGCCGAAACCTGGCGAGTGGTGGAGCTTCGCGAACTTGCCGGAGCGGACGCTGGCGAAGAGATGGAGCGGGAGGTTTATCTGAACGCCGCAGGCATGGAGGACGCGGTCACATTTCCATCGGTTAGGGTGGGAGAGGAAGCGGAGGCTTTCCTCGCCGCACCGGCGGAGGGCGGAGAGCGGGCCTGGGTGGCGAAACAGGGATCGTTCCGGGTCGCGCTGCGGCTGCCGGACGACGAATCGATCAAAGGGGTCCTCCTTCTCCGCAGCGGCAGCGAACCCCACCTGTCTGCCATTCCCTTCAAATTTGATCCCTCCAAGTCCGAGGCGGCGACCGAGGAAGAATTCACCGCCGTCCGCCAGGCGCACTACGCCCGGCTCGCCCAGGCATCGCTTCCCGGTGCCGCCTGGTTCCGCCACCGGGCCGGCGGCGCGACGCCTCCGGGACAGGTGGGCCGCGAGCCGGAAGATAGCCTCGACTCGACCTTCCGGCTGATTACCGGCAGCCGGGCGGTGGCGGAAAACCTCGCGCTGGATCGCGAGCTGATGCTGGCCGGAGGCACCGTAGCGGAAGCGGTCCCGCTGGATGGCATCAAGGGCGTCACCGTCCGGGCGATCGACTGGAGTGGCAAACTGAAGCCCGGTGAAGTGGCAACGGATCCGCTTTCCCTGCGGATCCCCCACGATCAGCACGCGCTCTTCCTGCCCTCGATGGATCGCTTGTTCGATCTGATCCAACTCATCGAAAAGGAAGGCGCGCCGATCCTCCAATCCTTCGATGTCCGCAATCCTTACCGCGATCTGCCGTCCCGCTATCGGACGCAGATGGGATTGGACGTGCCCGAGCTGATCGCCTCGCGGCTGCCGGTCAAGGGCGTGGGCGTGACCGGCGGCGATCCGTTTTTCCCCTCGGGAACGGACGTCGCGATCCTTTTTGCGACCGAGTCTCCGGACGCGCTGCTGGAAACCCTGGCAACGATGATCGGGCTGAAAGCCAAGCTGAAAGGCGCCACGACCCCGGAGGGTTCATCCTACCGGGGCTTCCAAACTCCAGACCGATCGTTCTCGGCCTATTTCGCCAAAATCGGTGAGGTCGTGGTGGTGGCGAATTCCCCGCTGCAATTGAAGCGCCTTCAGGCGGTCGCGGACGGAACCACACCGTCGCTGGGATCGCTCGACGAATTCAGGTTTTTTCGCCAGCGCTATCCCCATGGCGATGAGGAAACCGCGTATCTGTTTCTCTCGGATGCCACGATCCGCCGCTGGGCAAGCCCGCAGGTCCGCATCGCCGCCTCACGGCGCACCCGCGCTGCCGCGGCATTGGGCGAACTCACCGCCCGCAATCTCGACGGCCGGGAACCCGGAACCGCATTTGGAGAATTGCTTGGAAAACCCCACCTCGACGGAACCCGGGTCCGCAGCGAAACCTATAACACACTCGGCTTCCTCACACCCGTCTCGGAGCTGGATCTCACCACCGCCACCCCGGCCGAAGCGGCGGCCTACGAACGCTGGCGGAGCGGCTACGAGAGCGGCTGGGCGCAAGCCTTCGATCCGATCGCCATCCGCCTGCTCGCGAACGACGACAGCCGCGAACTCGACGTTTCCGTCATCCCGCTCACCGTCGATACCGACTACCGAGATTGGATGGACGTGACCGGCACCACGCGACCCGAAAAAGGCGCGGTGAAGGCCCATGCCGACGCCCGCCTGTTCCTCTCCTTCGCGGTCGATCCCGAAAGTAAATACTTCCGCGAGCTCGGCGAGTTCTCGCTCGGCATGATTCCCGGCCTCAAGGCGAAACCGCTGGCCTGGGTGGGCGATTCCGTATCGGTGTTTCTCGACGACGGCTTCTTTTGGAAAGCCCTCCAAGCCGGCGACCCCGAGGATATTGTAAACTCGAACTACCTGCGCCTGCCGATCGGCATGCGGGTCGCTTCCCGCAGCAGCGCCCGGCTGGCGATTTTCCTGGCAGGCCTCCGCGGCTACATCGACCGGTCCGCGCCCGGCCTGCTGAAATGGGAGCAGCGCCAGCATGGCGACCAGACCTACCTCGCCGTACTCAGCACCGCGGAGGAAGACCCCTCCATGCAAGGCGCCGTCTATTATGCGGCGCTCAAGGATTCGCTGCTCCTCTCGCTGGACGAAAAGGTCCTGCAACGCGCCATCGACCGGGCGGGAAACATCGCGCCCACAGGCAAACATCTACACGCCCAGATGAATCCATCGTCCGCCGCAGCCCTCGGCGCCGTGTTTGGAGACACCTTGTTAGATAGGCAACGCCTCGAAAGCTGGGCCGCCTTGCCAATCCTCAACGAATGGCGTCGCCTCGTGGCCGGAAAAGATCCGGTCACCACGCATGCCGAGCATTTCCTGGAAGAGATCCACTGTCCGGGCGGACAGGGATACCGCTGGAATGAAAGCCTCCGCAGCATGGAATCGGTCGCCTTCGGCCATCCCGCCGATCCACGGGGGCACGCGGCGTCGCTCAAGCTGTTAGATGCCTTTTCCCGGATCCGGGCGGACCTCGAATTCGAAGACGACGGCCTGCGGATGCGCGCCACGATGGACCACGGAGAACCGGTCCCCGCTCCGCCAGCCGCCGCGGCGGGTCCGGAAATCCCCGAGGGCTTCCCGCAACCCGGCGATCTCATCCAACCGAGAGTCGGCGCGACCCGGATATACCGCGTGACCGCAACCGCGGACGGGGGACCTTACAGCAAGGAGGTCGAGACACTGTCAGTGACGCCGGGCGAGGCCGGGACCGTCATCGTCGATCGGGTCCGTTCCCAGCCACCGGGTGAGGAGGACGCGCAAGTTCACACCGAAGAACGTCGGCTGGACGGCGATTATCACTGGGTCGGCTCGAAGCGGGAGGGCTTCGAGAAAACCTTCAGCCGACCGATGCCCATCCTTCCCGCCAAGCTCGCGCCCGGCCTTGCATTCGGGGGCGAACACCGCTCCGAAACGAAAGATGAAGATGGAGTGTCCCAGGAAATCGGTGAAGTCCGCCGGACCGTCGCCGGATTAGAATCCGTCACCGTCCCCGCGGGAGTTTTCGAGAACTGCGTCCGCATCGACGGGGAATACGACTACTTCGCTTTCGGGACCATCGGCAGGGTCACCGAATCCGAGTGGTATGCTCCCGGCGTCGGCCTTGTGAAGATGGTGTGGAAGGACGAGTTCAGCAGCGGCATCGAGGAACTCGAAAAGTTCGGGCGGCCGGACTAACAGGGTAGCCCGCGGGCCGGCCCGGTCCGGGCCGGTGGGCAAGGTGACCTGCAAATCCCGAGGGACCGGTTGACTCGACCGCCAAACTTCCGGAAATTTCACCCGCCGTGTTCCATCACCTCCCCTTGCCCTTGGCCGCGCTTTCCGGATTGGAAATCAGTCTGATTCTGCTGGTTCTCACCCTCTGCTTCGTCATCTGGCGGCTGACCCGACATCAGGAGTGTGACTATAAGGGCGAACCGGAGCCGAGCATCGAACAAGCGCTCCGAGCGCTCGCCGGATCCACCCATGGCCATCTCACTTCCGGAAATTCGGTGGAGCTGGTTCAAAACGAATCCTATTTCGACGAGATCATCGGAGCGATGGCCCAGGCGAAGCATACCATCCACTTCGAGACCTTTCTGTGGAAAGACGGGGAAGCGGGGAGCCGGGTTTCCGATGCCCTCGCCGAAGCGGCCGCCCGCGGGGTGAGGGTCCGGGTTCTGGCGGACGCGGTGGGATCCGTCGATCTCTCGGATCACAGCGTCGAACGGCTGCGGCAGGCAGGTTGCCAGGTCCGGCGCTTCCATCGCTGGCGGATTCAGAATCTCGGTCGACTCAATGTCCGGGACCACCGCAAGATCGTCGTGACCGATGGCTGCCTGGCCTTTGTCGGCGGCCACTGCATCACCGACGACTGGTTGAAGGATGGCGAAACCCTGCCGCGCTACCGCGACATCACCGCCAGAATCTCAGGGCCGGCCGTCTCGTCGATCCAATCCTGCTTTCTGGAGAACTGGACCGAGGTCAGCGGTGAACTTTTCACGGACGACGCCACCTTTCCGGACCTTCCGGAATCCGGCCCGGCACGCGCCCATGTCGCCTATGTGAAGGCGGATCACTGCGCCTCATCGGTGCAAGTCCTGCACCATCTCTGCATCGGCTATGCGAAGAAAAGGATCCGGATTCAAAACCCCTATTTCCTCCCCGATCCCAGCGGCACCGAAGCGCTGGCCAAGGCCTCGCGCCGTGGCGTGGATGTGCGGATCATGATCCCCGCCCTCACCGCCACCGATTCACCCCGCGTCAGCCGCGCCGGTCGGTATCAGTTCCGGCGTCTGCTGGAGAGTGGCGTGCGGATCTTTGAATATCGGAAAACCCTGCTCCACCAGAAAGTGATCACCATCGACGGGGTCTGGTGCGGGATCGGATCGAGCAATTTTGACGACCGCTCATTTGAAATCAACGATGAGATCACGGTTGGAATCGCCGACATCACCATCGCGTCCGAACTCGAGCGGATCTTCGACGAGGATGCCCGTGACGCCCGGGAGATCGACCCCGAATCCTGGCGCCACCGCCCGTGGCGGGACAAACTTCTCGACCGGTTCCTCTATCTCTTCAACGAACAGTTCTGAGGGTCACCTCCGGACCAATCCGGCCGATTGACGGAATGGCTGTGCCAACGGAGGCAGGAACCAAAAAAGCACGCCCGGGTTTCCGGGCGTGCTTTTCGAAGTCAAGTGGATGAAGACGCTCAGGCAGGAATCGCACCGAAAGCCTGTGTGCGACGCGAACGGCTGCGGAGAAGCAGGCCGGAACCCAAAACACAACCCAGTGCCATCAGGCTGCCGGGCTCCGGAATCGCGGAAAAAGCGACATTGTCGATCCGCACTTCCGGACCTGCCGAAAAGACGAAGTCAGCAGAACTGAGAGCCGAGAGGGTAAGACCAGTCAAATCCAGGAGGTAGGCTCCATAACTTGTGGAGGAATTGGCGGGACCCGAGACCACATTCGCAGTCAACGGCGTCGGAGTCAGGGTTTGGAACGCCCCCCCGCCGATGGAATAGCTGACGGTGAATTGAGCGCTTCCTGATGGGGAAGCGGCATCGAACAGCAGTGACGTGAGCGGTGAATCGTTACCGGTATTATTGAAAATGGTGAAGGTCAGATCCGAGTTTATGACCTTCAAGTAACCGTCATTTACCGCGGGATTGACCGCAGGAGCTTCAAACGTCTGGCCGCCGTAGCTGCCATTCGTGCTACCCCGCAGATCGATGGAACCAACGCCATCCTTGGAAACGGTTCCGGTGAATCCGGAAATTGCGTAGTCAGCGGCTTCCGGGTTCGAGTTTCCATCAAAATCATAAAAGCCCACTAATAAAGTGGCCGATGCGATCTGTGGAGCGAATACCGCAGTGGATGCGAGCAAGGGAAACAATAACTTTTTCATGATAAGGTAGGGCGGGCCCGGAGGCAACTTCTCAAGGATTGTGAAATTTCTGACGGGCGGCAAGAGCAAAGTTCGAGATTTTCGAGGTTATGAACGAATGCCTCAGGTCCCGGTGATCAAATGAAGCAAATAACATGCCAGAGCCTCCAACTTGAGAAACTTGTTATGCCGCGGGTTGTGACTTCGACACAAGCTTTGGGCTTGGGAGTCCAGCAAAAAAGAAGGGGACCGGTAGTGCGCTCACTGGTGGAGAAATTCCCTTGAAGGGCGGTGCGATTCAAAATGCGGCCGTGGAATCGCTATTCGCCCAATCCTTCCATTTCGTAGTTGCTGCCTGGAATCTCCGGCGCGGGCAAGGCAGGAAGGACCTCGGCTGCGCGGTCGCGCTCCAGACGCTCCACCGCTTTTTTCCATGCGGGAGTCTCCTCCGGTCGATCTGGCGCAGGCAATTGTCCCAGCGATGGCAGCGCAAGGCCGGCGATCTGAGGATGGACGAGCAATTTGCGGAAGACCGCGTTTTCCTGGTGCAAAAATCGACTGTAGTCCACTTCCTTCAATATCTCGCGTCCTTCCTCCGCCTTGCCGCTTAAGACGAGGGCTGTGCCTCGGAGAACCCTGCGCATCATGGGTGAGACCCGATCGGTTTTATCGAGGTGATGCAGCCATCCCAAGGCTGTTTCGGGCTTTCCGGCCATAAGTGCGGCAAGACATGCGGCGGAATAAAGCTCCGGACTTTCCGGGTTCTCCATCGCAAAGCGTTCAAGTTGTTCCACCGCGATACTCGGTTGACTGACATCATGAAGGAGTGCGAGGTAGTGGTAGTTGTTCCATAGCTCCAGGTTCCGGGTTTCGTAGCGAAGCAGCGAGCGGGACACCGACAGTAGATCGTGAGTTCGGTTCTGTCGTGCCAACGACGCAAACAGCGGGCGGAAATCCTGATACAACGGCAGCCGGCCCCAGCCGATCCGCACCGCCGCCACCCAAGCATCCTCGGCGACCCGCGCGGCCTGATAGACCTCGGCAAAGCGGGCGATATCGATGAACCGGTTCTTTGAAGTGTCGAACGCCGCTTGGGAGAGCGCCCGTTGCCACGCCTTCGTTTCGTCAGCTCCTTTCCCGCGGCCCCGAGCAACCGCCACCTGGACCAATTCCATTTCCACGGCGTCCGCCGCGGCCGGAGGCGCCGCAAGAAGCGCATCGGCTTCCTCATACTGTTTTTCCCGAAGGAGGGCATGCAGCCGTGCGATGAAAGCCTCCGGGTGAGTAGGAGCAATATTTTCCAAGGCGTCCGCAGCGAGGGCGGACTGCTCGTGCCGCACCAGCCAAGTCCCCAAGGTGCCTGGATCTGTATGGACGAAACGCTCGACCGCTGCGGCGAAGATCGCGTTCTTTCCGCCCGATTCCGAATCGAGCGATGGATGGAGCGCCAGAAGATGATGCATCGCTGTGGCACCCGGTTGGCGGTTGACCCAGGGTATCAGCGGTGGCAGGGGATCTCCGTCTGCCAACCCCCCGGGGACCTGCCCAAGCGCCCTCAGGCCATCCAACCCCTCGGGATTTTCGGAGATTTGGCGATCCTCAATCAGTCCGACGAACAACTCCCGGGCCTCCTCCACCCGATCGGGATCGGGACGGGCGCACAGTACCCGCAGCAGAGCGAGTCGGGCCTGCGGGTATTCGTTCAGATCGGGGGTTTCGCGAAGCATCTTCTCAGCCAGCTCGATTTCTCCCCTCAAAAGCAGCACCTCCGTCAGGGCGGCGCGGGCCTCCGCCCCGTATTTCAGGTCGGGTTCCAAACTGCCATAGGCGCTCAATGCAAGCGCCTGCGGGGCCTGAAGGGACATCACCCGCAACGCGTCCATCCGGTCGTCATGAGTGGAACGCGAGTCACTGAAAAGCTGCGCGGCGGCCAGATAAGTTCTGGGTTCCCCCATCTCGGACAACGCCCGGAACCAGACGCGAAACGCATCGAAGTCGTTTGAGCGGGCCAGAAGGACGCTTCGTGCCAAGTTTCTTGCCGTGCCCCAGTCTTGTTCCCGGGCAGCAGCCTGGGCGGCTTCCAGATTGCCGTCGATCTGATGGGTCCGGAACGCGCGGTAGGCGGGTCTGGCGGATGCGCCGATCCCGGCTAGGAGCAACAGGATGACTGCCGCAATTTTGAGTCGCCGCATCTTTAGATCCCTCTTGAGTCCGGGATCGTCGCTGAAGCCGCGGATGGCGGTCTGAGTGGTTTGGTAGGACCAGTGGGCCATGAGATAGGGTATGGGATATTTTGAGATCAGAGGATTTAATATCGAAATGAGGCCGGATTCAGGCGACCAGATTCGGATCATTGCAACCCGCCAAGCGGACGAACGTGAGTATTGCGACAGGACATGCCGCCGGGAGACAGGCAAGCCCTTTAAGATCGCAAATGCGGTGATTTGATTTACCGGGGAATTTTTTCAGGAAGGCGCGATTCCCCGCGTTCCCCCCGGGTGGCATCAACTTGCGACATGGACGCGGCGGACGATTACCCTGCCTTCCGATCGCCGCCGATGCAGCATGCAGGCGGAAGCGAAGAGAATTGCCGCACTGACCGCGAAGGCCGCGTGTCCGATCCCATCGTGGGCGGCGTCCGCTGCCGCCATCCCCTTGGAAAAATGAATTTCCGCCAGCCACCATGCCCGGGCGGTGTTGACCACCACGGCACACGCTGCGGCCACCAGTAGCAGCCCCAACCGCCGGCCCCAGCTCAGAAGCAACAACTCTCCGAAGAACAGCGCACTCATTCCAAGGCTCTGCAACGAGCGGATGCCGCTGCAACCCTCAGTCACCTCCACCACCTGGTCCCCCATCGACAACCGCTCCCCCAGCACTTCCACGGGCCGACCCAGCAGAAGGAAAGCCTCGCGTGTCAGCGAAATCACCGTGCCGGTGAGGCTGCGCACCAAGCCTTGCTCGATCTGCCAAGGCAGTGGCACCGCAGTGAGTGAGAAGACCGTTACCGGCAGCATCCACAGGGAAATACGGAGGCCGCCAACAAGCCACAGGAGCCCGTGCGTCAAACTGAAGACCAACACCGCATGCACGAGGAGCGGTGGACGCCAGGTGGGATCCGACTCCGCTATCATCCTCAACGGCAGAATGAAAAACACTCCCAGAAGCAGTGGGACGATCCATCGCCAATCCAACCGCCTGCTGCCCTGAGGTGTCGAGCCCGCTGTCGGATCGGGTGCCATTTGCCAACGCCGCCAGGCAAATCCGAGGGCCAGCGGCGGCACGAACCAGCCGTAAGCGTAATACTCGCCGTCGCGCCAAGTGGGGATCAGGCTCCACCAGAGCTGCAACCAGAGCAGAAGCAACAAGACAAGCGGATCAAGCAGCAAGCGCCGGATGGTGATCATGGGAGAGAGGCGGGACAACTGGCGAAGTGCTGGAGCGGATTAGCTAGTGGGGGGATACCAAACAAGAGCAAGTGCGGAATCCCGTTTCACGCGATGGGCGATGGCGATCGCGGAGGCGCTGCCGCACCTGCCGCCATGACCCCATTCAGAGCGGAGCCCGCTTCGCCTTCAAAATCTTCTCCCGGATGTGGTTGAAATAGCGGCATTTCAACAGTGCGAAGCGCAGACCTGCGGAACCGTCGAGAAACCCTCCCTTGAGTCCGTAACCAACGAGGAAGTAAACCGATCCGAGCCACCATTTCGTAAGATGCCGATACTTGAACCGCTGGCGCGAATTCAGTTTCCCCCACTCTCCGGCAGTCGCCGAGACCAGCCAGCGATACCGCTCCGCCTCCCAATCCGCATAGTCCCGATGTTTCGCGAGGTAATGCTCCATTCCACGGTAGTCATGGTGTTCCAGCCGCGCAGCGATCTCGCCCGTGGTCCCTCCAAGCACCGGGTGCTCGTGCACTTCCATGTCGAGATGGCTCCAGCGGTCTTCAGGGAACCTCTCATACTCGCCGGCACCCACCCGGAAAAGCGCCAGCTTGCGGAATACATCGCCATGCCGCAGAGGCCGGTCCATGAACCAGTTGGTGAAGGAGATCCAAAAACCATTGTGCGGACTGGTTGGCAATATCCGACCCAACTCCGCAACAAACTCCGGTGTCACCCGCTCGTCCGCATCCAGAAAAAGCACCCACGGTGTGGTGAAGCGATGGTTCCGTAGCGCCCAGTTCCGCTTCTTCGGGAATTTGCCGTCCCACTGGAAGTCCAGTAGTTCCGCCCCGGATTCCTCCGCGACTTCCCGCGTCCGGTCGGTGCTCCCGGAATCCACGACCACCACCTGGGCAAAGTTCCCCGCCAGCGCCTGCAGGCATGATGGCAGGTTCTTCTCCTCGTTGCGGACGGGGATGCAGACGGTGATGGGGAGCTTCACGGCTTTTTGAAGACGAGGATCATCGACTTCGCCAGCACAGGCAAACGACCGGCCCGGATTACCCGCTCCCGGATCAGTCCCTGTTCGGCGAAAAGGCGGGTCAGGGTTTCCACCGACCAAAATTTGATGTGTCCGTTGTCCCACAAGGCAGTGAAATGCTGATCCATCTTCCCGCTCAGCGCCAACGCCAGATTTTTGATATAGCCATGATAGGGCGTGGTCACAATCGCGGTTCCCCCGGACATCAGCAATTCGGCGACACATGCAGCGAATTTCCGCGGGTAATAGACATGTTCCACGACTTCCAACGAGACCAGAAATGAGAATCGCCCGAAGCGCTCGGAGAGTGGCTCATAGGCATTTCCCACCTCGAGTCGTTGTCCCGGGGCCGCCTCCTTTGCGCGTGCGATTCCTTCCTCGGATGGATCCACCCCCTCGACATCGAAGCCCTGGAGTTTCAGATGCCGGGCGAATGCTCCATTCCCGCAGCCGAGATCGAACACCCGTTCCGCTTTCTCAGCCTTCAGCAATCCACTAACAGGTTCCCACAAATAGCGATGGGTGTGAGCCGCACCGGCGTCCGCATATACATAATCGATGACTTGGTTCTCACTCATGTTACTTGATACATTCGCTTACCGACACACTTAGCAGGATTCCCCGCCACGATCTCCCCCGTCGCCACGTCCTTCACCACCACCGCCCGCGCCCCGACCACGGCCCGCGCGCCAACCGTCACTCCGGGGCCGACGAAGGCATCGGCACAAACCCATGCCTCATCCTCAATGCTTACCGGCAGCTTGAGTAGGATCATCGAGGGGTCCCGGAAATCATGACTGCCGCCACACAAATGGGCGCGTTGGGAAATCGTCACTTTCCCGCCAATTTCCAATGGCCCCAAGTTGTAGAGCAGCGCGTCGAATCCCACGGAGCTCCAATCGCCGATCTCCAGGTTCCAAGGAATGAAAATCCGGCACGAAGGATGGATCTGCACCTCACGGCCGACCTTGGCACCGAAGGCCCGCAGCAGGAAGCGTCGCCAGCCCCAGCACAGCCGCGGGCTCCAGCGGAACAGCGGCTGGCAGCCGGCCCAAAATACCCGCCCGAGCAGTTCCTTGCGGCTCCACTTCCGGTCCGCGCGGTTGGTGGCAATGTCCATGTCAGTGGCGTTCACCAAGGATATTCTGATAGCTCTCGGCCATCTTCGTCCCCACTCCCTCGCAGGAAAAATCCCGCCGCATCCACTCGCGGCCCCGACCGCCCATTTCCTGCAACGTGGCGGCGTCCCGGGTGCAGGCGTCCCGCAGAGCTGCCGCGAGATCATGCGGTGTGGGATCGACCCACCAGCCAGAATTCGTTTCCAGCAGGCCCTCCCAAGGAGCTCCGGTGGTGGTGATCACCGGGACTCCGGCCGCAAGTGCCTCGGCCACCGCAATCCCGAAATTCTCACTGTGGGTCGGCAGGATGAAGAGGTCCGCATGGCGGAAGGCCGCGTCCTTCGCGGTCCCTTCGAGCGCATCGCAGAACTCCCAGCACCCGGTCAACCCGGCTTGCGTCACACGTTGCTCCAGCTCCGCACGATGTCCGTTCTCGTCCGGCCCCACCACCCGCATTCGCCAACCTGCCGGCCGGACCGCCGCCCATGCCTCGATCAGCATCCGCAGGCCCTTCTTCGGATGAATCCGGCTCAGAAACAACGCGGTCCGCGGGTTTTCCGACCTTTGACTTTCGACCTCCGGACTTTCCGACGCTGCCCGCGGCAGCTCCACCCCGTTTGGAATCACGTAAACCGGGATCCGCAAGCCGAGCTCCTTGATGTGCTCCGCCTCGCTTTCCGCCGTGGCATGGAGTGCCGCGGCGGCGTGAAGATCGGCCCGCTGATAGAGCCACCATGCCAGACGCTTTTTCCATTTTCTGTGATTCAGCGCCCAAGGCTCCAACATCCCCCGCGGGCTGACGATCCTTGGCGTTTTGGCCACGCGAGCGAGCCGGGCCACGGCGTGGTTGTTCGGCAGCCAAAGCCCGTGGTCATGGATCAGATCAAAGCGCCCGAGCGCGGCGAGTTCGCCGGAATGAACCGGGACACCCGCCTCCTTGATGGCTTGGGTCCACTCCCCTTCCGACGGACGGGCCGTCCACAAAACCGGATCGATACCGGCTTGCTTGAGCGCCCGTACCAGAGCCGGGACCGAACGGGCCGGGCCGCCGGTGGCCGGATCGAGACTGGCAAGGGTGTGAAGGACTCGCACGACGTACTAATGGGCTGCGGCCACCTCCGCGTAGATCGCCGCATACTGCGATGCGACCACTGCGGGCTGATATTTCGCGACATTGCGGAAACCCGCCTCGATCAAGTGGTCGCAATAGCCGTCATCACCCAGGATCTTTGTGACGGCAGCCCGGATCGCCGCCGGATCCATGGGGTCGACTAGTGCCGCCCCGTCCCCGGCAGCCTCTGCCATCGCGCCGAAGTTGCTGGTGACCACCGGCCGCCCGAGCGCCTGTCCCTCGATGATTGGCAACCCGAAGCCTTCGTAGAGCGACGCAAAGACCACCAGATCGCAGCGCCGG
>JBBSJY010000075.1:0-19186 GCA_038256845.1 Verrucomicrobiales bacterium
ATATACTGCCGCGCGTCATGATTTGTGAGATGGCGAAGCCGCAAAGGCAGGGACCGATCTCCGAGCGGTCCGGCGCGTGGCGCGAGAATGAAAAAGCGAATGTGCGGCGCGCTGGCTCCATTCATTCGCGGATCGTTCGCATCCCACGCGCCGGACGCCCCGGAGGTGCGTCCCTGCCATCATCGCAGGGCGACGAATGAACGATCCCGTTTTTCACAAAACCTCGCGCGCGGCAGTGTAGAAGCCGTAGATTTACGGGAGATGCGGGAAATCCGTCTGCGGGACGAGATCGGCCCAATTGCGGGTTGCTTGGGGTTCATGCAGAGCTCCGACAGACATGATTTTTTTTGAGGACGTCTCGCGAGATTTCGCAGGCACCGGAAGATCCTCATGTCAGACGCTGGGGAGTCCAGGCGGGACCGTTATTTTGCCGCCGATAGGAAGGCGATGAGATCGGCAAGCTCCTGCCGCGAGATCTGTTCGTGCAGACCGGGAGGCATGAGCGACACCCGGCTTTCCTGCATTTCCACGATGCTCTCGCGAGGCAGCATCACTGTCACTTCCGGCCCGGTGGCAAGGGTGATGTGGCCGTGCCGTTCCTCCTTCAGAAAGCCGCTGTGGACTTGGCCGATGGAGGTGGTGACGACCACCGTTTCATAGCTGCGAACCAGGCTGGCGCTGGGAAAAAGAATTGCCTCCAGAAGATCGCGGCGGCTGCGGATCGCGCCGATCCGCGTGAGATCGGGGCCGAGGTTGCCACCGAGGTAGCCGATGGCGTGGCAGGCGCTGCAGGCGGCCCGGCTGCTGTTGAAAACCTTCTGGCCACGGCGGACGTCGCCGTCTTCCAGCTCTTCCAGCAGTTGTTCCATTTTCGCCTGTTGCTCCTCGCGGTCCGGCTCCAGAGCGGCGAGCAGCGGTTGGGCTGTCTGAAGGACGGATGCGGGAAATTTCTCCAGAATCGAACGGAGCGTGTCCGGCCTGATGGCCGCCTTCGCGCCCGCGTCGGAAAGCGCCGCGACCAGAGCGGTTCCCGTGGACCCGTCGCCTCCTGCGGCGAAAATCCCCAACAGCGTCTCAAGCTCCAGCGGACCCACATCCTTGAGACGGGAAATCAATGGATCCAACTGGTCGGGTGCCAGAACCGCGCGCCGCAGCACCTCGGCAGCGTCCTTCCGGGTGGTGAAGGAGTGGGCGGAGCCCAAGCTCTCGAGCGCTGCCGCAAAGAGTGGCTCAGGAAGCGCACCTCCTGCTGGAATCGAGGCCAAAGCCATCATCCGGGTGCCGTAGGGGAGGGAGGGGTCTCCGCCCGCATCCAGCAGCGCCGCCGCCAGATCCGGTGGGCCGTTCTCGAACGCACACGCTCTCGCAGCACGTACCGCAGCTGATAGAAGAGACGGATCCCCGCCGCCCGCTTGTGCCTCTTTGATGACGTTTGTGATGGCGTCAGCCCAGGCGGTAGGTGGCTTGGCGACCGCTTCCGCTGCCATGACAGCGAGTGCGAGCTCCCGCGCCGTCCGATCTCCGGATTCTCCCTGCGCCGCCCTTGCCAGCACCTCCTGCACCGATTGATTTCCGGCATAAGCAGCGAGCATCTGGAGGCGTTCGTGCTGGTTTAGCCGCAGATCACCCGCTTCTCCGAGAAGCTGCTGACCCAGCTCGCCAGCCCATTCAGGGCGGCGGCCGAGAATCCACCGTGCTTCCGCCCGTGCCGTCTCGTCCGGGGCGTTGAGCAGAGGCAACACGTCCGCCGCGGTGGCTTTGCCAAGCTGATCCAAGGCGATGAGCGCGCCGATCGGCAGTGCCGCCTCATCCGCTGCCGTCTCACGGATCGCATCCGCGTTTCCGATTTCGATCAATGCCTGGGAAAGTGCCTGACGAGGAGAGTCCACGTCATCCATTGCCTCGATCAAAGGTGCCACCGCGGTCGCATCGCCGATCCTTCCCACTGCCTCGGCCGCGACGAGACGTTGAGCGGGCGTGCCGGATTTCAGCAGGGCGATCAGGTCGGGCAGAGCGTCCCGTTGCCGCCACAGCGCCACCGAGCTGAGCGCCGCCTGCCGCACGACATCATCAGGGTCGGACAATGCCGCGGTCGTCAAGGTGCGGGCTGCATCATCCTCGATCCGGGCAAGGGCCCAGACGGCGGCGGTGCGGGCGTCCACGCTGCGGCTTTCCCGCAAAACCCGTCCAACCGCGTCCACCGCTTCCGCTCCGCGGCGGGCGAGTGCCGCCACCGTCCGCTGCCGCACATACGGCCGCACGTCCTCGAGCCGCCGCGCCAATTCGTTCGCGCCGACATCCGCCCATGGCAGCGACAGCCCCCTTGGATCTTCCGCCCGCGGCATGTCTTGCTTGCGGATGCGATAGATCCCGCCCAGCACGTCCGGCTTGTATAATTGGGAAGTCGGGCAACAGAGTTTGTACCAGCCGCCGGTATCCACGACGATCAGGCTGCCATCGGCATCCTCGAGGACGTCGGTAGGATGGAAATCGGAGCTGTCACTGATAAGGAAATCCTCGTCCTCGGTGCGGAAGCTGGCACCGTCGCGGAGCAGTTTGTGGCGGCTGATCTTGTGCAGGTTGAAAAGCGCGGCGTAGAGACTGCCACGATGGCTTTCTCCGAAGGCGGCGGATTCCGAGTAGTGCAGCCCGGCCGGCGCCGCGGAGCCGAGATGAACGATCGGCTCATTCAGACTGCCACTGGTGCGGTGGTGGGAATCGAGAGGATCGTGAAGTTTTCCAAACATCGCTCCATAGGCGGCGTGGCCGATGCCGTCGCGTTTCCCACCTCCCGGGTGAAGCATGAAGGTGGAGGTAAAAAGGCGGTCTCCAGCCGGAGTGGTCACCAGCTCCACGGGATTGTCCATGCCGCCGGTCATGACTACTTCCACTCCGCCGCCGGAAGGATGGCGGCGGAAGATATGGGCGGCGCGGCTCTCGAACCTGCGACCATCGGTCTGTTCAAACTCCTGCTTTGCGAAGGCGCCCTTGCACCAGTAGATCCAGCCGTCGCGGCCGAGGAACGGCCCATGCAAATCGTTCGCACATCCGGTGAGCGTGCCGGGATCCAGCCATACCTCGCGCTGGTCCGCCACTCCGTCGCCGGTGGTGTCGGTGAGTTTCCATATCTGTGGCGGGGCGGTGACGTAGACGGAGCCACCATGCCATAGCACGCCCGCAGGAAACATCATTTTGTCGGCGAAGACGGTGCGGCGGTCGAAAACACCATCACCGTCGGAATCCTCCAGCCGGAGGATCGAGTGGGGCTTCTCTTCCAGCTGTTGGTTCACCGGATCATTGGATCCGGAAGACTCGGCCACGTAGAGCCGGCCCTGGTCGTCGAAATCCACGTGGACCGGACGCTTCGAAAGTTCCGTCGAGGCGATCCGCTCGATCACACATCCGTCCGGCAAAGTGAACGTCTGTCCGTCCAGAGTGACGCCCGCCGCTCGGGCGGGTGCCGCATACGGGATGGCGGCCGCAAAGCCAAGAACTGTCAGGAGCGCCCGGTGCATCATCTGGGCAGGATGAATGACAGATGGGATCGGGCAATCTCCGAATTGGCAGCCGGCGGCGCGAGTGCCGCTGGTGCGGGCTTTGGTCTTCTCGCGCGGAAATGTTCAGAGGGCTCCTTCGTTCCAGATTTGGTGAAGGTCGGTGTCGTGGCAGTGCCGTCGGTGGAAACATAAAGTCCTCCCTTGGCTCCAATCCAGATCTGATCCGGATAGTCGGGATGAACGTAGGTCGTCACTGCAACCGATGTGTCCCAGGTGGTGCCGAACTTTCCGGGTTCCATGGCCGTCCAGTTCACACCACCATCGGTGGAGCGCCACAGGCTGCCCGGCAGGCTGGCGTCCCCCTGCGCGTTCTTGCGTATGGCGGCCAGCCAGATAACCTGATCGTTGGCGGGATGATACCTTGGCGGGTGCGGCCGTAGCCCCGAATGCGACCGCCGAGGGACCAAGTCACTGCTTTCCCACGCAGACGATTTGGATCAGCCGGCGATCAACTTGCCGCACACGTCGTTGAAGTATTTCACGCTCGGAATCACCTGTGGCAGCGGGTTGTCAAAGTCCCTCTCATACTCGATCTGAAACAGGGGCTTCAGTTCGTGGCGGTGGAGCTCCCTGAGGATCCCCTCGATTTCGGCGACGCCCTCTCCCATTGGAACATCCACACCACCCGGCCCGACCTTGTCGACGTCGCGGATGTGGAAGTGGTACATTTTGCCGATCCTGATGAATTTTTCCACCGCTGGCTTCGGCGCGAAGCCGCCGCGCATGAAGTGGCCGGGGTCACAGGAGGCACCGACCCATTCGCTGCGGTCCTTGACATCCTCCACGATCTGATCCGGCTCACTGTAGGCGGCATTTGGCTTGGGATGGTTGGTCAGGACCAGTTTGACGCCGTGGTCCTTGGCGATCTGTTCGTACCATTCGATGCTTCCTTCGCCGCTCGGGATACGAACCGGGTCCGTGATCAACATCTCGAGCCCCATATCCTTACAGAACGAGAAAACACGGGGGGCGAACTCGGCGTTCAACGGCTCGTAGTGACTGGTGTGGGTGATCCCCGCTTCTTTCAGCTTCTGCTTCACCATCTCGCGCAGATTGGGAGGGGTTCCGCTGTACATGCCATGGGGCTCGTCCTTGCTGATCCGATGGCCGGAGAAGGTCTCGATATATTTCAGGCCGAGCGAGGCGGTCATCTCGATCGCCTCGAAAAGACTGAAACGGTGGAACGTGTAAGCCTGCGTGCCCACCCGCCATCCCAGCTTCTCGGCATTCGGCACCCCGTCAGCCAGCTTCTGGCCGGGTTCGTATTCCACGGCGGAGGCAAAAGCTCCGGACCCGGAAAAGGCGGCTCCGGCGGCGAGGAGCCCGGACGATTTGAGAAAGCTCCGGCGATCTAACATATTGGAATGACGATATGAGGACATGATGGAATAACTGTTTGAGGTTATTGCTTTGGCGATGGCAGCTCTTGAATATGAATATCTTTATACGCGACTTCGGCCGGGTCGCCACTGTGAATCTGCAGGCCGATGAAGCCGCTGCGGGGAATGGACTCGTCGGTTTCCGTGTAGTCGAAGGTAAGCACATCATTGACCCAAAGGCGCATACGCGGCCCCTCGCAGCGGACTACGCAGTGGTTCCAGTCGGCGGGCTTGACCACCTCGATGATTTTCTCCGGGTTCAGCCGGACGCCGAGAAAAGCACCCCTTCGGGATTCGTCATAAACTCCGCCCCACAGGCCGGGAGTGCAATCGGCCTGATAGCCGCTCATCTCGCTGCTGTCCTTCACCCGGTGGCTTCGGAACTGGACGCCGCCATTCGCCCTGCCTTTCCAAACGCGGGCTTGGAACCGGAGTTCGAAATCCCCGTATTCGCGGGTGGTGGCGAGGAATTGGTTGCTGGGTATGTCCTCTTTCAGATCTCCGGCAACGAGGGCACCCTCCTCGATCCGGAAATACCTGAGATCACCTTCCCAGCCGTTCAGCGTGGTGCCATCGAATAGAGGCTCACCTTGGAAATCGGGTGAAGGCAGCGCGCTCTCGGAGGTGGCTGGCGCATCGGTCGGCGTCAGGGACAGCCAAGCCACATCCGGCAGAGGGGAGGGCGGCGAGGACATCTCGGCGGCCTGGAGGACAACCGAATGTTCGCCGGCTTTATCCACTTTCACCACGCCCAGGGGAAAGGGCCGATAATCCATCCAGCTCGCGGTCGCCTCGGTGGGGGCGACAATCCGCTGGTCACCCACGGTAAGCGACATCTTTCCCTTCTGGATGTCCGGAGGGAACGAATACTTGAGTTCCACGGTATAGCTGCCGGGCTCCGCCGGCGTCCATTTCCAAGTGATGGTGTCCTCTCCCCTGTTCCAGAAGTGGATCGTTGCATCCTCCTTCTCGTCCTGAAGCTTCAGGTTCCCGGTCAGCTCGGCCTTGTAGGCATGGAGGACAACCGTTTCGGCAATTGCCGGTAGCGCGAAGGAGAAAACCGTCCAGCCTACCACAAGGCTTGAGCTCCAAACTGACATCCTGCGTCGCCACCGGATACCAACGGAGAATTCACTCGTCTGCGGGGGCGCCCCGTCCTGTTGAAAATTGATGCCGCAACGGGGCACCGCGGCCGCCGGAGGGGAACTCGCGTTTGATGAAAAAGTCGGATGCATGGGACAAATCTACCGTGCGGTGGGGAAAGTATCTTGTGAGAGGCTGCCAATTTTTGTTGAAATCCCGCCATGCCACCGACTGGTTCGCAACAGGAATTCTTCGCGCGCATCGCCGATCCCCGCGAGGTCGGGCTGATCCTCGAGCATCTGCCCGGCGTGTTTTATTTTGTGAAAGACGAAGGAGGCCGCTTTATGGCTGCAAACACCGCCACTTGCATCCGTTGCGGGGTCAAAGGGGAACGCGAGCTGATCGGAAGCACCGATGCGGACTTCCTGCCGCCCGAAATCGCCAGGGCATACCGCGAGGACGACAAGGAGGTGATGCGCAGCGGCACGCCACTCGTCAATCGCCTGGAGCCTTTTTACGACGAACAACGCAGGCTGGACTGGTTTCTAACAACAAAGTTGCCCCTGCGCGACCGGCACGGCAAGGTGATCGGCGTCATCGGTGTCGCCCGGCGCGATGAGAAACGGATGATGCACCACGACGTGCTCGAGGTGACGGCGGCGACGAAATTCGCCCGGGACAACCGCCACCGGATATCGACATCGGCGGATCTCGCCAGGGCCGTGGGAGTGTCGGAGCGGCAGCTTTACCGGAACCTCCGGGCCGCCTTGGGCGTCAGCCCCTACGAGCTTCTCTTGCGCACCCGTATCCAGTCCGCCGCGGAAGAACTAGCACAAACCTCCCTGCCGATCATCGAGATCGCCCTCCGCCATGGCTTTTGTGATCAAAGTTCCTTTACCCAACAGTTCCGCAAACGCATCGGCCAGACGCCCCGGGAGTTCCGGCTGAATCACCTTGGGTGAGGATGGCGTGTCGCGGCAGCCCACGGCCCGGACGTTGATCTTGTCATCCCGCGTGATCCATAGCAGCTTTTCCATCATGCACTTCTCCGTCATCTGCGCCGCCGCCCTCCTCCTTGGCACCGCCTCCTCGCAAGCTCAGGAGCCGAAGCGCGAGTTCCGCGTTTACTTCGTGGGAAACAGCGTCACTGACACCGTGAAGTACCAAGCTCTCGGGCAACTCGCCGAGAGCCGCGGCTTCAAGCAGACCTGGGGCCGCCACATGATCCCGGGATCACCGCTGTTCCTGCTGTGGAACGCGTCGGATGAAAAGAGCGGGTTCACCGAGCAGCCGTTCGGGTATGCGAAAGAGGCTCTTGCGAACCACCGGTGGGACGCGATCACGCTGCAACCCTTCGATCGCCTGCTCACGAACAAGAACTGGGAAGGCGCGGACACCGAGGGCGATCTCGTGACGGTCCAGAAATTCATCGACCAGGCGTTGCCGAAAAGCCCGGAGGTGCAATTCTACATCTACTCGCGGTGGCCGCGCATCACCCTCGATGGCAAGTCCGCGGAATACGACAAGGACGCCTACCGCACCGATGTGAAAGGGATCCCCGTCGGCCCCGGGCCGGTGGACGATTTCACCGAGCGCTGGGAGCGGAAATATACCGGCGGCTGGGATGGCAGCAACGAAACGCGCGACTACTTCGAGCAGCTCGTAAAGGAGCTTCGCCGCGCGAATCCGGAAATGAAGAAGCCGGTGCGGATGATCCCCGCCGGCGATATCATGAACGAGCTGCACCTGCGGATGAAGGCCGGGGAGGTGCCCGGCTACCACAGCATCTTCCAGCTCTACAAGGACGGCATTCACCTGGACGAGGCGGGTGCCTATCTCGTCGGCTGCGCTTTCTTCAGCGTCCTCTATGGCGAATCACCGGTCGGACTCCCGACAGAGCCTTACGAGGTGACCGATCAGAAGCTCGCGGAGATCATTCAGCAGACGGTGTGGAAAATCGTCAGCGCGCATCCGCTGAGCGGGGTGGGGAAATGAGGTAGGGTCCCCGGACCCGGGCTGGCGGCGTGTGGACTGGCGGCGGATTTCATCCGCCATGCCAGGTTCTAACAATGAAGCCTCTCAGGAGGGTCGGCATGGCGGATGGAATCCGCCGATAGACCCTGCGGCTGATTTCGGCGGAGATTTCCCCGGCGGTGCACCCCCTTCTTCCCCGCCCTCCGATCCGTCCCGACGGCTGTTTCCGGAACCTCCCGCAAAAAGCAAATTCACAAGAACTGCGCAAAATCCAGCCGCCGCCATTTCGACTGAGTAAACGCAGCTGCCTTTCCGTCCCAATCGGTCGCTGCCACGCCCATGATCACCACACGCCCCACTGTCCTCCTCACCGCCCTGGCCGCCACCCACCTCGGAGTCGGCCCGCTCCAGGCCGGGAATTCCACCATTGCTCCGGATGCCGGCAATGCCTGGTCCGCCAATGTCGGCTGGATCAAACTCCGGCCGAATTCCGCGGACGGCGTCGTGGTCGGCGAGCGTTTCCTCTCCGGCCGCGCCTGGTCGGCCAATGCCGGCTGGATCGACCTCGGCTCGGGGGCACCCGCCAATGGCTTCGCCTATCAAAACAACAGCGCCACTGACTTCGGCGTGAATCACGATGGCTCCGGCCTCCTGAACGGCTATGCCTACGGCGCGAATATCGGCTGGATCCACTTTGGCTGGGCCGCTCCCGATGATCCCAACCGACCGCGTATCGACTTGCGCACCGGCCGCTTTCTCGGCTTTGCGTACGGCGCGAACATCGGCTGGATCAATCTCGCCGCCGCCTCCCTCGCCACCGAATCCATCAACATCGTCGATTCCGATCTGGACGGCATCGCAGACTCATGGGAGTTCGCCAATTTCGGCAACCTCACCACTGCAGGCCCGGGCACCGACAGCGATGGCGACGGCCGCAGCGACCTCGATGAATACCTCGCCGGCACCGACCCCCATGATCCCGCCAGCTTCCTGAGCATCGTCAGCCAGTCCTACAATGCCACCCGGACCCAAGCCAGCCTCACCTTCGGCACCACCCATCCGGCCCGGCTATATCGCATTCAAAGCAGCCCCAATCTCACCGCGAACAGTTGGACCTTTCTCACCGAACCCTTTGGCCCGGCCTCTGGCAATGTCACCACCCGCAGCGTCACCTTCCCGGCGGGACCCAGCCGATTCTTCCGCGTCGTCGTCCTTCAACCACTCCAACCCTGATCCTCTCATCCCCATCCTCAATCTCATGAAATCCACACCACTTGCCGCCTTCCTCTTCCTCTGCATCCTGGGCTCCCCGCCACTCCATGCCCAAGGCGGCCCGCTCACTCCGCCCGGCCCTCCCGGCCCGACCATGAAGACTCTGGCAGCGATCGAACCCCGCACCGCCCTCAGCCCCCAGACCACACCCGGGAATGCCGCCGCCGTTTTCCAAATCACCCAACCCGGCTCCTATTACCTCACCGGCAATCTCAATGCCGCCTCCGGCCAAAACGGCATCCTGATCGCAGCCAGCGGCGTCACCATCGACCTGATGGGCTTCACCATCCGCGGCGGCGCCGGATCCGTCGATGGCATCCGCGCCACGGGTGGCCGCTCGAATCTCACCATTCGCAACGGCACCATCACCAACTTCGGCAGCGATGGCTTGAATCTCTCCGAGGGATCCGCCGGGCTCGGCACACTGATCGAAAACCTCCACTCGTCCGGCAATTTCGGCACCGGCATCCGGGTGGGCGACGCCGCCGTGATCCGCCATACAATTGCCTCCGACAACGCAGGCTTCGGCATCTTCACCGGCGACCAAGCCGTGATCAGCCACTCCACCACCGTCCTCAACGACCTCAGCGGCATCAGCACTGGCGACTCCTCCACCATCACCGGCTGCGCCAGCTCGGACAACCTCGATGACGGCATCGAAACCGGCCTCTCCTGCGTCGTCCATAGTTCCACCGCCCACGCAAATTTCCGCAATGGCATCTTCGTCGAGTCCGGCAGTTCGGTCATCCAGTGCTCCGCCAACGGCAATGACGGCAACGGCATCGACGTGGACTCCAACAGCGTCATCACCGCCAGCACCGCCTCCGGAAACACCCTCAACGGCATCGTCGCCTTTGGCGGCACCGCCATTTCCTCCTGCACCGCATCCACCAACGGAGTGGATGGCATCCAGGTAAATTCCGACACCGCCGTCCGCGACAACACCTGCTTTGAAAATGGCGTTGGTGGAGATGGCGCAGGCATCTATGTGCTCGGTGCCGGCAATCACGTCGATGGGAATCAAGCAAACGCCAACGTTTACGGCATCGTCGTCGATGGCGTCCGCAACCTCATCACCAGCAACCACAGTTCCTTTAATGACCTCAATTGGGACATCGTCGGCGGCAACACCGCCCTGGTCATCGACGGCACCACCTCTGGTGCCATCTCCGGCAACAGCGGCGGCATCTCCCCGGGCTCAAACGTTCCCACCGCGAACTACACCTACTAGTTCCCCGGTAAATCAAGCATCTTCCCCGCCGCCACCCGTGGCGGCGGTTTCCAACCACCAAGCTGAAACGGAGATCAGGGATCCAGTTTCATAAGAGCAATTCGGCGAAATCGCTCATCAAACGCCGAAAATCCATCTCGTGGGCAGCGGCTTGGAGGCGTCGCTTTTAGGGATCACGAGCGGGGCCTGGCTGATGCGGCGCAACAGATTTGGCCGCTTGCTGGAATCTTTCGTCCTCCAACACGCTGATCGCCCAAGCGGGATGGACCGATTCGGATTTGCGCTTCTGGCACTACAGGACAAGGACCAGGTGGAGGTGGATGAAGTGCTCACCCACGACAACAACGTTTTGGGCGTCGAGGTGAAAGCCTCCGCCACGCTCCATGCCTTGGACGGGAGTGGCCTGCGGCGTCTCGCGGCCCAAGCGTGCGAGGATTTTCAGTCCGGCATCGTTTTATACGACGGTTCTTCCGTGCTGCCTATGATGGCTCGAAAATCCTGGCCGTGCCGCTGGAGTTGCTGTGGGAGTGGTGGGAAGCAGGGGAGGCGCGGTCATTTTTCGCCGGTCCCGCCCTTCCGATGGCGCTTGATCACAGCCTCTTCATATCGTGTTTTCGAGGCGGAGATCTTCTGATCGAGAAATCCCTTAAGCGCTTGCGGGCTGTTCAATGTATTCGTTGTTAACCGTTCGGCCGCTTCGTTGGCGATTATCACGTGGTCGCGAAAGGCCGCGGCCCAGGTGCCCTCTTCGGGGAATTCCGCGCCCGAGTGATCCTCATCACCCTTCCCGTCCATTTTCCAAGCGCCCGCCTTTTTTCTGAACGCGATCGGCTCATCGCCGCGATATTCGAAAGCCGCATTGTCGTCGTCCTCCTGCCACTTGATGACCAGTTGGGCCGTGTCGTTATCGGGGAATCTCACGACCGCACCTGTGAGTCGCGCTTCGGTCAGATCGAGCGCCGCATCGGTGAGATCCTCCCGGTTGAGGCCGTAATCTTCCAAATTCGCACGAGCGGCTTCCGCGCCGAATTTCTTTACGGCAATCTGGTTGAGCCGCCGGGTGGAGATCCATAAGCCGATCATGATATCCAGTGCGCGGGCATCGTGCTCGTCGCGGATGATAAAGCAGCTTTTTGCCGCCGCGGAATCGGTTTTCCGCACCGCGTCGATGTAAGCGCGATAGGTGGAAACGGGATCGGCGAACGTGGTCGCGTCTTTTGCGGGCGGCGGGTCGGCGGGAGCCTCCTCCGCGAACGAGCCGGCCGCGGTTGCGAAGAGCATCGCGATGCAGAATGAGGGCTTTCCGATTTCGCGGCGTTTCGAGCGGATCCATGTGTCCATGGTGGAAAAATGGGAAAATCTCCGGCCGCTGCAAAGGTTGATGTCGATCAATCCCATCGGCCTGTCCATGTTGGGGCGGTTGTTCTGACATTCGGTTGCGGTTTGGTAGGGAAGAGGGAAGATTTTGGAAACGACACCGGAGGGGCGTATGGCGGAAGGAATGGAATTGACGGAACTGCGCGGCAGGGGTTTTCAAACGGTGGGTCGGCGGCCTCCCGTTCCAAATATTTTCCCACGTGTCAGGATTGGAGAGAGCCGGGTGTTATGGATGAAACGACATGCCCAACCTTACCCAGGACGAACTCATTCGGACCCTTCTCGCGCAGCGGGCGTGTATCAGCACTGGCGTGTGGCTGGTGGTTCGGGACGTGCACCTCGCGGAGGACGTGTTCCATGAGGTGATGGTGAAGGCTCTGAGTGCCGAGGCAAGGTTTGCGAATGAGGCGCAACTGGGTTCCTGGTGCCGGGTAACCGCGCGAAATGCCGCGTTGAATCTCATGCGGAAGCGCAGGCGCGAAGTGACCACGCTCAGCGGAGACATCATCGGGCTGGTGGAAATGGAACTGCTGGCGCACGGCCTTGCGGCCCCTGCGCGCATCGAGGCACTCCAGGAGTGCGTCGAGGCATTGCCCGAGAATTCGCGGGCGCTTGTGGATGCCCGCTACTTTGAGGGCCGCTCCTGTGCCGAAGTGGCGGCCACTTTCAAGCTGGGACTGGATGCGGTCTATCAGCGGCTCTCGCGGCTCCACGGCGCATTGCGGAACTGTGTGGAGAACAAACTCAACGGAGGCTCGGCCCCGAAAGCCATATGAAGGACGCGGAGCTGGATGACCTGCTCGTGCGCTATGCCGACGGGACGCTTGACGCCGCGGAGCTGACGCGTCTGGAAGCTGAGCTCGAACGCAGTGCCACGGCCCGGTCCCGAATGAGGGAACTTACGGAACAGGCATTTGCGGTCGGCGAGGCTGCCCGGTGCAGGGATGCCCGTAGCTCGAGCCGGCGTGTGGTGGAATTTCCGGCCACAAAGCCTTCCTTTACCTATTGGCGTCCGGTGCTCGCATGGGTGGCCATGATCACTGCGGTCATGGCGATCTTTGTCTTTGCGGCCACGCGCTCTCCGGAATCCATCCTGGAAGTGGTTGCCGTGCGCGGCACTGCGGTGTGGAGCGACGGCGACAAGCGCGTCCCACTTTTGGCGGGGAGGCGTCTGGCAGCGGGGACAATCGAGACGGAGAGTGAAACTGCGACTGTCGAGTTGCGCCTGGCCGACGGCACACATTTTACCATGAATGGAAGCGCGGAGGCAGCATTCAGCGAGAGGGACGGGAAACAGGTGACGCTCAAGCGCGGGAAGATCACGGCATCTGTGACACCACAATCACCGGAACGGCCCCTGCGCGTGCGGACGCCTACGGCGATCGTGGAAGTGCTCGGGACGGTGTTCTCTCTGGATGCGGTGCCGCAGCGGACCGGCCTCAGTGTTGCACAAGGCCGCGTGCGCCTTCGCCGGTTGGTGGACGGCCGCGAGGTGGAGGTCTCGGCAGAGCAGCAGGTAGCGGCTTCGCTGGTTTCCACCGATGCCTTGGTGCCCCGGGAAATGAAGGCGCCCCCTGCGCGGTGGACTCTTGGACTGGCCACGGAACCGCATCGGCTCACCGGCACATGGATCGCGGCAGGTGGTGATGAGCCAGCGCACATTGCTGCCACCCCCTTTGTGGAAAAGCGTGAGGACAACGGCAGCATTTATGTCCACCACGGCGTCATCGTACGTGCGGCATCGGACTCACCGAACGATTCATTTGCGACCCTCACCCCTGACTCCGTGCTGCGCGTAAACTTGCGGATGCAGAGCGCATTCCCACTGCAACTGATGATTTCCACCCGTCGGCCGGATGGAGGATTCGCGGGCAATTTCGAGCTGATCGAAACGCATCCACAGATCGTTCCCGGACAGGCGTGGCAGACGCTCGAGGTGCCTATCCGCGACTTGGTGGCAGTTCACCCTGAGCGGGCGAAAGTCGCGGCGGGCAACCATGCGAATGTCGTCATCATCACGACGATGAACGAACCTGTCGGTCTAGAAGTTGCGGAGATTTCCATTGCTCCCGCAGCATCCGCACAATGAAGCACGCATTTCTCATCGCGGGGACTCGGACACCAGCTTCCATGTGCCCCAGTTGCGGGGCTGGAGGAGGGCTTCGCTGGGAATGTCGGAGACAATGGCGGTGTTGAGGTTGTTCCAGTATTGACGCGAACTCGGTCCGGGAAAAAATTTTCGGGAAGAACGTCGCCCGCTTCTGCGGCGATGCAGGCTAGAAACGCGAATGCCGGTGCGCTTCGTGAAGCGTCACCGGCAAATTGCATCTCACCGTGGTGAGAACGGATCTAGGCGCGCTTGCGGCGAAGCCCAAACAGCGTCCCTGCCAAGCCGAGAAGCAGCACCGCGCCGGGCTCCGGAACCAGCCCGACTTCGGCAGCGGTGGTCGCGACGATGAGGTTGTCGTAAGTGACCGGCCCAAAGTTACCATCGCTCGCCAACCGGATGGAACCCACCATCCCCAAGGGAGTGCCACCCGTCTCCGATCCGTTGGGAGCGTTGATGTCAAAGTTGTTCACCCACAGCCGGTAAGTCGATTGGTTTTCTGGATTCACATTGAAATCCAGCTCGGCGATCAAGCGCACCGTGGCGCCCGCGGTGATGGGCACACCGCTGTCCACGCTCGGCCCGACGTAGCCATCGATTCCGTAATTCACTGCACCGGCAGCGCCCGGGTCACCGAGGAAGAACCGTTCCGCACCTCCAGCCGCACCTTCAAATAGGGACAATCCACCCCATTGTGCGCCGGTGCCGGCCTGCGTAAAATCGACTGCGATATAGAGCTTGTCATTGGTGCTGGCCGTGAAGGCGGTGCTGAAAGCGCGGAATGTGTCCTGCGGATTTCCGGTTCCGACTCTCACTCCGCCGTCCACCAGACCATCCCAGCTATCTCCGGCAGCCCAGCCTGTGCCGGAAGTGGCAGAACTGAAATCATCTTGGGCAATGATGGCGGCATTCACTGCCGAAGTCAGCGCAATGGGCAGCACCAGATTGAGCGATAGGTATCGGTTCATGTTAATAGGTTTTTCGAGTGGGAGGTTCTTGGTAGCAACCACATTCGATGGCTGCGAGGCATCAAGCCAGAAGCTTCACCGGCGTCAAGGATTTTTCACCCAGCCTGTAAAATTTCGGCGTGCGTGAATTCACCCCCATTTCCAGCCCGGCGCGCGGATGGCGGCGAGCATCTCCCGCACCGTGAGCCCCCCCCGCGCGTGCTGCTCGTACATCAGCCAGCGCCGCTTCTTTGCCGCGAGGTCTGCGGCCGTGAACTCGAAGGTCTTCCGATACGGCACAGCCATGCCAGCGAGCAGCGTGAAGTAGCCGCCGATCTTGAATTGATTGTCCGGGTTCTCCAGAAGCGTTTGGCCCCAGAAGCCGTCCGGGCCATTTTCCTGATAGTATTCCACCACCGGCTCCACCCCCGCCAGATCCGTTTCTTCCCGGCAGTGCTGCCAGAACGGCGTGTCCAGGCGGGTGTTGAACTTGTAGTGCAGCGCCAGGAAGCCGCGTATATCGTCCCACGCGCGCTCGAAGAACCGGTTGAACTGCGCAACCTGGCTTTGTCTCGGCTGGCGGTCCGCCCGCAGCAGGGCATCTGCCAGCGTGCGGCTCTGCTGCGCGATCACCCCCAGCGCCGTCGCCTCCAGCGGCTCGACAAACCCGCCGGCATTGCCGATGGCGACCACATTTTTCACCCACTGGCGCTTCCGCCGCCCCGAGACGAACGAGACGACGCGGGTGGGCCCCACCTTCGGATTCTTCATTCTGAACTCCCGTTCCGCATCCTCGTTGCTGATGAAGCCAGGCGAATAGACGTACCCACGATTGATCCGGTTCTCGTGCTCGATCTGCCACGCCCATCCGGCGTCCATCGTCTCACAGGTGGTGTATGGCTTGATCAGTTGATCTTCCGGTTCCTCGCGGTCCCAACCGCCGACGACCGCACGTTCGCAGAAAAGACTCGAACCAAAGCTGACGAAGGGCTCCTCAAGAGCTTGGCCGATAAGAAACGATGCGAAACCCGAGCAATCGACATAGAGATCCGCCGTTTCCGTCGCGCCGGAAGCGAGAACAAGCCCCGACACCCCATTTTCGTCCTGGCGCACATCCGCAACCTTGTCGTCGTGGATCTCCACGCCGATGGCGTTCGCCCATTTTTCGAGGAAGTGGACAAACTTCTCATTCTCGAAGTGATAGGCGTAATTATTGTGGGAAACCGGCCGGCCTTTCTCGGCGCCGAAAGCGCGATCACAAGTCATGAGCGCGGTGAAAATATCGGGGAAATCGATCTCGTCTTCGCAGTAATAGCCGTTCGCCTTCACCAGTTCCGGATCACGCGCGTCCAGGCCGGGTCCGAAGGTGTAATTGAACGATGGCCGCGGCCCCCAGAGAAACTTCAGACCCAGCTTCCACGTCGGCTGGGCCAAATCATGGAACTTCTTCGGTGAGAGTTTGAGGTAACGATGAAGAAAATCCGTGAGCCCTACCGTGGAGCCCTCGCCCACGCCAATGATGCCAATTTCCTTCGACCGAATGATCCGGACCTGAAGATCGGGCATCCGCGTCTTCAGCGCCAGCGCGGCCATGAAGCCCGCACTGCCACCGCCAAGAACGACTACTTTGTTCACCACTTGCATCCACTCCACCTAGCCGGATCGGCTACAGCCGGGCAAGGCAAACCGGGTCCATTTGATGAGGAGCCGGAAGATTGCCACCAGCTGGGGCCGGGTCAGGCGGCGTGTGCTCTGGGTCGCCCAAAGGCAAGAACCTGCTTCGGGGTGCTTCGGGGTCTCAATTTCACTGCAATGTTGAAGGGGGTGCCCTCCGTTTCGCCGATCGGCGAGGGTGGCGAATGCATCGAAACCGTCGGGAAATCCGCCGGAGTAGTCTGTTTTGTTCGGATCTCTTGGTATTCAGGGAACCTGAACATGCCACGACTGGCGTACAGAACTGTTAGATGGCGCAGGTGGACGCTCTCCCTAATTTAAGGACTCTGAGCGAACCGACGGGACCGACTGCGCTGCCCGGTTTCATCGGCGAAGATCAACGCGTCGCCTGGAAAGGTGGATTCCGTCGTGAGTGAGGCCGCGCACCCGATATTGCCCGGCTGCCGCGCGCTTGCGGAGGAGATTGCCGCTCGAGTCTCCCACACCATCGTCGTACCCAGATTAAGAAAAGTGATTGGGAATGCTCGGACGCCGCTTAGGGTTTCCTTCGATACGGGTTGGCCGGGATTGACTGCTTTGGTTGACCGGGGCCGGTCCAGGATAGCTCGATGGAAGCTCCGCCTCCCCACTGGACGAGCTCCACGCGGATCGGATGCAGCCCTTTTTCCAACTGCAGAGGCACGCTGCTCCGCTCCTCCATGCTGGTGCCGATGCTATCCATGATAGGCAGGTCGGAGACAAGCACCCGGCATCCGCCTTGGCGGAGAAACTCCATTCACCAGCGGCGGGGACTTCCACGTATCCTTCGAAGACGATCACGTAATCGTCGGAGCGCTTGGGAATGCCTTGCAGCTCAAGACCCGCCGCGTGAGCCGTCGCTACGCTACCCGCATTGGCAATGTCGCTCGAAGTGCTGACCTTGGTTTCGATGTAAGACCAGGCGAGGCCGCCCGCAGGGCACCAGAGTCGCTGGTGGCGCAACGGCCTTGATCGGCAGCAGCTCGCTGTTGATGGCGGTGTTCAGATTGTTCCAGTAAAGGAGCTGCGTGGTCATCGTTCCGGTGCCGCGCAGGATGCCTATGTCACCCTGGAGAATCGTTTCACCAGTCTGGAGAGTCATCCCCAACACGGCGAGAGGGACGGAAAGCTCAATGTCACCGCCCTGCTGCTTGAGTTCCACCTGTTCGCTGACGTCGTCCACGCGGTCGAAGCTTACTGCCCCGACCGGCGAGATGAACGGCACCACGGCATCTGCCGCGGTTCCCGGCACGATGGAGCGATAGAGCATGCGGGCGGCTTTCCCGCCTGCATGGTGGCGAGCAGACGAAGGTCACCTGCCACCGGTTGCTGGCGGTTCCGGTCGGCTTTCGAGTCCGTGCCGATCATGAGATCAACCGCGCCACCGCGTTTGAAGACCAGCTGTGGTCGCCCGGTTCGCCACGCCGCGTAAAGCCGATCTCCGGCGACGCGACCGGCCCCGTTGGCGCGCTCGTCGAGCTTCGCCCAAGGCAGAGTCTGCGGCCAGTCATCGAGCTTTCCATCAACTTTCGGCGCGAAGCTGCCGGTGGGGACTGCAAGTGTGAGACGCCCTTGCTGGCGCGGAGCATACGTGATGGTCGGCGGCAGGCCCGCGAGGCGCTTGGCATCGAGTTCAATCGTGGCAAACTCGCGGCGTTTGACGCTTCCCAAACCATCCACGTTGAAGATTGCGCAGAACTCCTTGCCCGCGATGAGAATCACGTCGCCTTCCTTGGTCTGCGACAGACTGGGGCCTCAACGGCCACTGCGTAAGCTCCGGTCCAGCCGAAGTCGTTTTTGCCGATGATCTTGTTCCCGTCCAGATCCAACGCCATGAAGGCGTCACCGGTTTCCGCGGTGATGGCGGAAAAAATCAAGCAATCCTGCCCCGCACCGAGCGCGCCACCAGATGCTGGCGCGAGCACCACTGCCTGCGCTGACGTGTGATCGGCCAACCACGCACCACTGCGATCCTTGGTAAACCATGGTGGATCACCGGGGCCGTTCACAGAGAACTCCTAGTGTTCTGTCAAATTCAACGTGACCGACAGATGCAATCTGAACTTTACAAACCACTAGGCAAGCCGGAGGTCATCGCTGGTCAGACCGCGCGCGAGATAACGTCCCGGAGCGACGAGCTTGCGAACCGTCGAGCCATCCGGCTGCGTCTCGCCTTCATCGTAGCCGTCCCAGCTTAGGAGGCTTTTGCCTGCCGCCAATCGTGTCGCAGCGACGAGGTTGCGCACCCGTTTGGCGGACGCGTCCTCAATCACTACCGTCACGGTCGACGCCTTTTCCAGGTCAAATTCAATGGGAAGGTTCAGCGGTTCGGCAGCATGGCCTCCCATAGTTGCAATGAGGCCGCAGAGCGCGACGCGAAGGGACGGGAAGAAGAGATGTATTTGTGTATTCACGGTCGGAGAGACGTTAGGAACGGCTCATTAATTAGTTAAGATTACCATAATAGTCGGAGGGATGGCATGTGTAGTTCCATTGAGGAAACTCAGCATGTCTTTCCAGCGGCATTTCCTCGGGCAGCGGGGCGCTTTCCTTGATGCCCCGCTCGA
>JBBSJY010000076.1:0-19095 GCA_038256845.1 Verrucomicrobiales bacterium
ATCCGGAGGAAGAAGAGACCGGCATGACCGGATCCGCCTTTTTGATCCGGTGATACCTGCCGCTTTGGAACACGCCGAGATCCTCCACGCTACCGTCCGTCCATTCGATCCGGGCGCTGACCGGAGAATCGTCCCCCGACAACCCGATCACGATCCGCCGGTCGCCCTGCGCGGAAAACCCGGTGACATTCAAGACATCCGCCCGCCACTTTTCATCACCGCGTGAAACATGCAGCACGCTGCCGACGGCATTCGCATTGACCGTAATGCCATCCCCCGCGACCTCGAAGCCAACCCAGTTTCCCGCTTTGCGACGATGGTTCTCGTAGAACAGCGCGGTGTCGAACTGGCGGGTTAGGATGAGATCGGCGTCACCATCATTGTCGAAGTCCGCGAGCGCCACGCCGCGCGTGTTGCCTAACCGGGTGAGTCCGGTGACCTCCGCCGCCTCGCGAAACACGCCCTTCTGATTCATCAGCACGCGGTTCGCCTGGGTTCCCCAAATCGTGTAACCGCGCACATCGCCCCAGCGGTCGGCAAAAGCGTGCACCTCCGGCCCGCTGCGGGCGACCTGGCCGTTGACATACCAATAATCGCGGGGCTCCGGAAACCGCCGGTCCAGCTTGTCGTCCACCATGCCGTTCGCCTGCACCATGTCCGGCCAGCCGTCGAGATCGAGATCCGCGACACCCGCCCCCCAGCCGAAGCGCTCCGGATTGAGGGCACCCCGGCGGGCGGCCTCGTTGTGAAAAATCACGCCGTCCTTGGTGCGCTCCGTCATCCATAACAAGCTCCCCTCCGCCTGCATCGGCGCATGGACATTCGACACATGCACGTCCGGGGTTCCACTGCGATCAAAGTCCGCGATGCTGACATTCATTCCCTTGTAGGTGTCCCGCCCGATCGCGCCGAAATGGCTTCCCTGTATCCGCCGGAATCCCCTGCCTTGCTCATTCAAATAGATATCATCAGGACCGAAATCCGACGCCGCGTAGATGTCCGGCCAGCCATCGCCATCGAAGTCCGCCGAGTTGAGTGCCAGCGTCCAATGGGTTTCCGGCATGCCGAGTTTTTCGATGTCCATTTCCTCGAAAGTCCCGTCACCGCGGTTTCTCAGGAAATGATTCCGCCCGCCATTCGTCGCCTTGTGCCAGCTCGCATGCATGAAATGAAACATCCGCCGGTCTCCCTCGTATTCGGGCTGCGGCAGGCGGAACGGATTGAGCGGTGTCGGCTCGTCGTAATCCGGCAGATATGGCGTCATCGAATTCCCGATCAACAAATCCAGGTGCCCATCGCGGTCGTAATCGACGAACAGAGCGGCAAGACAAGTGTGATGGCCTCGAATGCCTACTTCTTCAGTGAAGTCGGTGAAGGCTAGCGAGCCCGTTTCCATCAGCTCGTTGCGGAACAAACGGCTGGTGCCGAAACCGATGCCAATGAATAGATCCTGATCACCGTCATTGTCATAATCCACAAAGATGGCGCAGGACGGCAGCCCATGGCCGGCGGGATCCCGGCGGATGTTTTCCATCGCAGGCAGGTCAAAGCGTTCGAAGCGCAGGCCACCGCGATTGAGATACAGGGTGCAGCGGTCCTCCGCCCGCTTCATCGGGTGGGTTAGGAAAACATCCTGGAGTCCGTCGCCATTCACATCCGCCACCGCCGCCGCATCCCCCACCGAAAGGATCCACTTGCCAACGTGTTGCAGGCGGGGATCGATGTCAGTTAGAACCGTTCCCTGCCCGGATGGAAACAAATCCTTTTCCACCCACACGAATCCGGGGTTTTCCTTCATGCCACGCGGCGTGCCATCCAGCAGGAACGAAATGCCCAGCAGCACTCCGGCCAACGCCGTCCGGAAGGCAAATTGTTTCCCTTCGAGAAACGACCGCTGCCTCAGCCAGCCAACTACGAATCGCGCCGTTTGCACCGTGAACGCTGCGTAGAACAGCGTGTAATAGCTTTGTTTAAAATGGAACCCGAGGTCCACCAGCGTGATCGCCGCCGCCACTGCGATCTGCGCGCCGCGTTTCGGCGGAGAGGTCGCCGGATCCGTCAGCATGTAAAACGTGAACAGGAAAAACGCCGGGGCACTCAGGGTGCCGAGCCAGATCGCCTCCGGCGGCACGTGATGCCGCATCACCCAGGCGCGGAACGCCGTCTGCAACAGATAGAAAAACAAAAACGACCCGACCAGCCAGCTCCGCCCGATTCTGGGGATGAACACGACGAGCGCCAGCCCCACCAGGAAGAACGCGATCGTCCAGGTCCCGCCCCATTGATAGGCCGGTGCGGGCGAAATCAATCCTCCGCCGACGAGCATGCCGGCGACCAATCCGAACAGCGCCGGATTGTAAACATGGCGGCCGTTCAGGGTGAACAGTTGCTTCGACCCAATGGCGAGCAAGGGCGGCAGCAACGGCAGCCACAGATTCGATCCGTAATCAAGCAGCAGCGCCAATCCGCAACCGGTGATCAAGCCACTCCACGGAAATTCCACGCGCTTTCTTAATAATCGGTTCGCCAGGAAATCCGCGGTCACGGCGGTGGCCACCACCAGCCCCGCCTGCCAGGGGCTGCGCCCGAACCCGAGAAACCCAATTCCGCAAAGCAGATACCCTCCCAGCAGCTTGGCGAACCAAGGCCGGGGGTCCGCCGGGCGTGGAAATGGAACATTCATCGCGGATACAGCCTGTGGGATTTGATTCGGTGAGATGCTGCGGGCCACCCGGGGGATGTCAAATTTTGAAATTGCCATGACCTCCATGGACTGCGGTGGGAAGCGCCAGCGCCACACCGCTTTGGATGCTTCATCGGCATGGGCGTCGTCGGAAGTATCCAAAGCGGTGTCGCCGTTGCTCTCTGCCACCGCACTCCATACCTACGCGCCCCGTGGGCTGCGGTGGGAAGCGCCAGCGCCACACCGCTTTGGATGCTTCATCGGCATGGGCTGCACAAACAATCCAAGTTGGTCTCAACTCGGCTCCGATTCCCTCTCCCCCTTGCTTCGCGCTTGATCTCAATCGCCCGCCGCCCTCAGATCCTCCGCGAAAGCAACCCACGACCATGAAACTCGAAACCCTCTGCCTCCACGCCGGATACACTCCGGAAGCCACCACCAACGCCTGTGCCGTTCCGGTTTACCGGACCGCCTCCTACGTTTTCAACAGCACCGAACACGCCGCAAACCTTTTCGCTCTCCGCGAACTCGGGAACATCTACACCCGCCTGATGAACCCCACCCACGATGTGCTCGAAAAACGCGTTGCCGCCATGGAGGGCGGTGCCGCCGGACTCGCCGTTTCCTCGGGGACCTCCGCCGTTTTTTACTCAATCATCAATCTCGCCAAAGCCGGTGATAATATCATCTCCGCCCGGAACCTCTACGGCGGCACCTATACCCAATTCAAGGACATCCTCCCCGCGCTCGGCATCAAGGTCCGTTTCGTGGATTCAAACGACCCGGAAACGTTCGCGGCCGCCAGTGACGCCAACACCCGCGCGTTTTTCTGCGAATCCGTCTCCAACCCCGCCCTTGAGATTTCCGACATCGGGGCCATTGCTGACAGCGCCCATTCACTCGGTCTGCCACTCATTGTCGATTCCACCTTCTCCACCCCATATCTAACAAAACCGATCGATTTCGGCGCGGATATCATCGTCCACTCGCTTACCAAATGGCTCGGCGGACATGGCGCGGGCATCGGCGGCATCGTCATCGACTCCGGTAAATTCCACTGGGCCGCCGGCAAGCATCCGCTCTTCGACGAGCCGGACAATTCCTACCACGGCCTCCGCTGGGGCCACGACCTTCCCGCGCCGCTCGCCCCACTCGCCTACATCCTGCGCATGCGCACCGGCCCGCTCCGCAACCTCAGCGCCTGCCTTTCGCCCGACAACGCGTGGATCGCCCTCCAAGGCATCGAGACCCTCCCGCTGCGCATGGAGCGCCACTGCCAGAACTCGCTCGCCACCGCCGAACACCTGCAAGACCACTCCGCCGTCGAGTGGGTCCGCTTTCCCGGCCTCTCCGGCGATCCCCAATCCGCCCTCAATGAGAAATACCTCCACGGAAAAGGCGGCTCGATGGTCGTCTTCGGCATCAGGGGCGGGGCCGCCGCCGGCGCGAAATTCATCGATTCCCTCAAGCTCTTCAAACACCTCGCCAATGTCGGCGACGCCAAGTCCCTCGCCATCCACCCGGCCACCACCACCCACTCGCAGCTCAACGAGGAACAACAACTCGCCGCCGGCATCCCGCCCGAACTCATCCGCCTCTCCGTCGGGATCGAACACATCGACGACATCCTCGCCGACCTCGACCAAGCCCTCGCCGCCGCGGTTTCCTGAATTGGAAGATTTGAAGAAGGTTGTGGGCGAGGCGTTCGAGAACCGGGTGGCTTTGCTTCGCTTCCGGAGCGCTCGCCCATGACTTGCGCTCGTTGAGCTTGCTCTTGAACCGGTGGGAGCTAGGAGGCAGGGTGAAAATCATGGGTGAGATAGATACAGTTCGTACCGTCTTCCGGAGCACACCGAACCCGGCGAGGTGCATAAAATTTCCCATCTGGCCACTTGCCATACCCGGTCCAGCCTGATATGCCATTGATAGATCGACCGGTCTGAAGTCTCGCTTCCCGCCTGTTTATCCACCCCTTCCCCGACCCGTTCCCCCCCGGCGAATTCCGGTTCGCAGCGTCGTCGGCCTATGCCATAGGCCCGCCACACTGTTCCTCCATGCCCCCACGCCCCAGTTCGCACGCATCCGACGCGCCCGTGCCACCACGCCTGTTGCTCGTCCACGGCACCGGCGAAGCGGTCTATCCCGCCACCCGGAGCCGACCGCTGGTAACGCCAGCTCCGCCGCTGCTTTGGCCGAGATTTCCCCCATGTGGCTACCTCCGGGTTCCAACCTGCTCCGACCTCTCCCATCCCGACCTACCATCATGAACACCATAGACACCGCGACCGAACGAGGCTTCACCATCTCGCCGCCGAATCTCAAGCTGCTTCGCGACCATTCCATCAATCTCCGCAACGGTCAGCTCATTGCAGGCGGTTCGTTCCAAACCACCGCTGCGGATGTCGAGAAACTGTTCCGTGAAACGCTCGTCGAGGCGTTCAAGAAAGCAGGGGCCGGCAAGCCATTCCATATCTTGTTTTTTGCCCACGGCGGTACCGTCGGCGAGGAGGATGCCATCAAGCAGGCACTCGCCCATATCCCGAAGTGGAACGACGCCGGCATCTACCCGATATTCTTCATCTGGGAAACCGGGATCCTGACCGCCATCCGGGACGGCCTGTTCGGCGGCCCGGGCACCCGCGGCTGGTTCGATTGGGTCGGCGCGGCCAAGGACAAGGCCAACGATGTCACCGACTGGACGCTTGAGAAAACCGTGCGCGCCGCCCAGGTCGATCACATCTGGGGAAAGATGAAGCACTATGCCGCGCGCGCCGCGGAACCGCATAGCGGCGGTGGCTGGATCGTCGCCAAGGAGCTGGCCCGTTTCCTCAACAAGGACGGCATCGACGCCAAGCGCGTCCACGTCCACTGCCTCGGCCACAGCGCCGGGGCCGTCTTCCACTCGCATTTCATCCCCACGCTGCTCGACGCCGGCCTTTCCTCCGTCGCGAGCCTCCATCTTCTCGCCCCGGCCGTCACCACCGAGCTCTTCAAACGACAACTTCAAGGACTCGTCGGCCACGGCATCGACCGCCTCGCCCTGTTCACCATGGATGAGAAAACCGAACTCGCCGACAGCGTCATCAAGGCTTATCGGAAATCCCTGCTCTACATGATCAGCCGCGCCCTCGAGCCGGCTATCCCGACAGCCATCCTCGGCCTCGAGGAAAGCATCCGCGCCGACGCCTCGCTGCGCGCCCTCTTCGACTACCCTCGTGGCGAGACCGAAAGCGCGGACCTGGTTTTCTCGCCGAACACGGCAAGCGGCTACCGCGGCTCCAACTCCACCGCCCACGGCGGCTTCGGCAACGAACCGGACACCCTCAACAGCGTCGTCCGCCGCATCACCGGAAAACCGGCCCTCACCGCCTTTCCCGCTGATTTCAAAGACACCGTGGAAAGCACCGGCACCCGCGTGTTTCCGGCCGCGCCCGCAGCCGCCCGCACCACCCCGGTTCGCCGTGCCTTGTGCATCGGCATCGACGAATACCCGACCGCACCGTTGTTCGGCTGCGTCAACGATGCCCGGCTGTGGGCCGCCAGCTTCGAAACCCTCGGTTTCGACTCCGTCGGCCTGCTGGTCAACGAACAGGCATCCCAGGCCGGAATCCTCGCCGCACTGGAGGAAATGGTCGTATCCGCCCGGCCCGGCGACGCACTGGTCGTCCAATACGCCGGCCACGGCACCCAGGTCGAGGACCTCGATGGCGACGAGGCCAACCAGATCCCGCCCGATTCCATCGACGAGGCGCTCGTCCCCTACGACTACCAATCCGGCCACCTGATCCTCGACGACGACCTCGGCCGGGTCTTCGACAAGCTGCCGAAAGGCGTCGGCCTCACCGTGTTTCTCGACTGCTGCCACTCCGGCACCGCCACCCGCGCGTTTTCCCTGGGCCGTCCACCGCGAGCCGCCAGCTCGGAGAACGAGCGCTACATCGTGCTCGACCGGGGTACCCTGGACGCCTTCCGCGAGCTTCGGAAAAGCGAGCCGCTTTCCCGTGCCAGCGCCCCCGAGGGCATGCGCGAGGTGACTTTCGCCGCCTGCCAACCGAATCAGACCGCCAAGGAAAAGGACGGCCACGGCTATTTCACCCTCGCCGCAACCGCCCTCCTCACGGGCGGCGACACGCCCACCAACTCCGCCTTCCTCAAACTCGTCAGCGAGAACTTCCCGCTGCCGCCGTCCTCGCAGCTCCCGCACCTCCATTGCCCGGAAGCCGTACTCGGCCTGCCGCTCTTCGCGATCGCCCCCGGCGGCCCGGCCATTTCCCCGTCCTCGATTCCCCGCGATCCCGCCACCGCCACCGCCGGCGACGCCCGCCTGTTGATGGAAACGATGCACCGCTACCTCATCCTCCTCGACCGCCTCACCGCCCCGAAACCCTGAACTCCCCGAAACCATGCCTGCGAAAAAATCTGCCGCCAAGAAGGCTGCGAAAAAATCTGCCCGCCGCCCCGCACCGCCCGCCGCCCGCGCGCTGGTGGTCAGCCTCACCCACATCGACGAAGACAGCTACGGCTGGGACGGCCGCAGCGGCTGCACCGGCTGCGGAATCGATGCCTCCCGCGTCGCCGAGACCCTCGGCCAGGGAGGTTACGCCGTCACCGCCCTGGCCGACGCCACCGCCACCCGCGATGCGGTGCTGGCCGGCCTGCGCCAAGCCGCCGCCGCCACCCGCCCCGGCGATACCTTCCTCTTCTATTATTCCGGCCACGGCGGGCAGATGCCGGACGCCAGCGGCGACGAGGCCCGCGAAGCCGGAGGTCGCCCCGGGGCCGACGAGACCCTCGTCTGCTTTGATTCCGAGCTGATCGACGACAGCCTCGACGAAATCTGGAAATCATTCCCCGCCGGTGCTGTCATCTACATGCTCAGCGATAGCTGCAACTCCGGCACCAACTACCGCAACTCCGGCCCCCGCGCAGGCAGCCCGATCCGCCCGATGAACCCGGTTGTGGCCTCGGAGATGGCCGCCTCACTCCTTCATATCGGCGGCTGCAGGGATTCCTTCTCCTCCTACGGCCTGGACGATGGCGGGGAATTCACCACCGCCCTGCTACGTTCCTGGGACGGCGGCCGCGGCCCCGCGACCTGGCAAACCCTATTCGAAGCCGCCGCCCCGACCCTCCTCCGCCAACGCCCGCAGTTGAATACCTACGGCCCGGATTCCGAACGCCTGCTCGATGCCATCCCCTTCTCGCCATTTGCCGAGACCGACCCCGCCCGCTTGCCCGCCGCCGCCATCTCCGCGCTGCGCGGACCGGCCCCTGCCGCCGCCGGACCGGAGGAAGACGCCCCGCTTGACGACGCCCGGCTCTCCGGCGAGCTGCCCTTCGATGTTCCCGCGCCCGACGCCCGACGCGGTCCCGCCGAGGCCCGCGGTCTTCCCATTGGTGAAAGCTCCGCCCGCGAAGTCACCCGTTGGCTCATGCAGAATTTCGGCCCCGCCCTCCACTCGGCTGGAGACGGCACCCCCTTCGGCCCGGACATTCTCTGCGCCATCGTCTGCCAGGAAACCGCCTATTTCTGGCTGCCTCTCCTCCGTCAGCTACGCGAGGACCCCCGCTTTATCGAGGAGCCGCTCGCCCTCGTCGATCTCGTCGTCTCCCGCTGCGTGCTGGATGCCTCCGGCGACTACCCGGGGACCGGCCGGCGCGCCTTCCCGCGCGATACCGGCGCCTTCCGCGAACGCTACGGCCGCGACTTCACCGCCATGCTGATAGAGGAGGCCAACAAGACCCGCGCCCTCCGCGGATACAGCCCGAAACAATGGACCTATAAGGGCTATGGCATCTTCCAGTTCGACCTCCAGGAAGTCGTCAGAGACGAGGAGTTCTTCCGGGAACGCCGCTGGTATGATTTCAGTGCCTGCGCCGAAAAATGCGTCGGTGAGTTGAAACAAAAGCTCAAAGAGGCCGGCGGCGACCTATGGGAGTCCATACGCCGCTACAACGGCTCCGGCCCCGCTGCCCGGGCATACCGGGACAATGTCCGGACCTTTTCCAATTGGACCGCCAACGAAATTGCAAAGCTGCCTGCCACCCGTCCGGCCGGTGCCCGTTCCACCCGGAACTCCATAGCCCCCTCAGCCCGCCCGCGCCTGAGCCAATCCGACCTCGCCGAAAAACTCGCCCCCTTCGGAATCGACCGCGAAAAGCATCCGCTCCTCGTCGTCGGAATCTGCGGCTACTACCTTGATACCATGGGCCGTCCGGGCGTGAATGACCGCGGCATCTATGATGACGCCATCTTCATCGACTCGCCCGATGGCTTCGCCACCTTCAACGGCAATACCGACCCCTCCCGCCATCGCGCGGGCCATGGCACCGGGTCCAAGAAAGGCATGGCCCGCCTCAAACCGGGAGCCTGGTTCTGCCACAAGCTCGATTACCACGGCAGCGCCGCCTACGGTCCCTACCGTGCCATCTGCCAGCGGCTCGGCAGTCTCACCGTAATCCGTGATGGCAAGAACGGTGCCGACTACGAGGACTCCGGCAGCTTCGGCATCAATATCCACAAGGGCAGCTACAACGGCACCTCAAGCCTTGGCTGCCAAACCATCCATCCGGACCAATGGCCCAGCTTCATCGCTCTCGCCATGGATCTCGCCAAGCGCCACTTCGGCGGAAAATGGGAGCGCACCGTCATTCCCTACATCCTCCTCGAAGCATGAACTGGACTCCTCCCGCGCCAGCTCGCCCCCCGCCACGAGTCATGCCTCTAAACCAATAGTCATCCCACCTCACACCAAGCCCCATCATGTCCGCGAAAAAAACCAATCGGAAGGCCGCCCGGAAAACTCCGGCGCCTGAAGCCCGCCTCGCCGCGCTTGGCGGCGGGTGGGAGCTGGAGCGGCCCGCCATCACCGGCTCCGAGGCCCGGCGCTCAGCCGCCGCGACTGAGGAAAATGACGTGCTGCCGGAATTCCTGCGCGGGTCGGAATGGGTGGAGCTGGACCGGGCGGTGGCGCGGCCTGTCGCCGCGCGCCGCGGCGGTGTGGACTTTTCCGCGGTGATACCGCTGGCGGTAGCTCTGGACTCGGACGAGCCGGTGATCCTGGTCGCGCGACAGCAATCCGGCGCGCTTTCCTTCCACCGCCCGGACGCGTCCCGGCGCGGGCCGGAGGGTGCCGCGCTGGCCACCTTCCAGGTGCCGGTGGTGTCCGGCGGCGGCGGCATCGGCCGACGCGGGATCATCTCCCAAACGGTGCGGGTGGTTCTGGTGAAGGTGGCCAAACGGTTGGTAGGCGAGGTGGTGGAGCACGCCGCGGAGTGGGCGGTGCCCCGTTTGGCACGGGAGCTGGAGGACCGGCTTCAGAAGGGCCGGCCGCAAGGTTGGCTGAGGGTCACTCCCGAGACGCTGGCGGGGAATTCGCTGGTCGCCGCGGCACCCGCCATCACTTCCGGTGGGCGCGGTCTGCTTTTCCTCCACGGGATTTTCTCCTCTGCCCACGGCGCTTTCGGGGATCTGGCAGCGGGACGCTTTTTCGCCGAGGCGCGGACGCTCTATGGCGAAAACATCTTCGCCTTCGACCACCCGAGTTTTTCACGGACTCCGGCGGAAAATGTGAGCGACCTGCTGGAAGCGCTTCCGGAAGGAGTGGCGCGCTTTGACGTGGTCTGCCACTCGCGCGGCGGGCTGGTGCTGCGCGAGCTGCTCGAAGGCCCGGGCATCGGCCATCCGAAGCGCGGTCGGATCGAGATCGGCAGGGTGGTGCTGGTCGCCTGTCCCTGCGTCGGCTCGCCGCTGACCAGCGCGGAGCACTGGGATAAACGGCTCTCGTGGCTGGGGAACCTGCTGGAGATGTTCCCTGAGAACCCATTCACCACCGGTGCGGCGTGGTTGACCGAGGCGCTCGGCTGGTTCGCGGAAAACATCATGGTCCACACGCCGGGGATGGCTGCGATGGATCCCGCGGGCGACTTCATCCGTTTGCTGCAAGCCGCGCCGGATGCGCCGCCGGGCGCGGAATACCACGCGCTGACGGCGAACTACCACCCGCCCCGCGGGCTGGCGGCGCGGCTCGGCGACATGGGGATCGATCAATTTTTCGCCGGAGCCAACGATCTGGCGGTGTGGACGGAAGGGGTGTGGAAAACCGGCGGCGACGCGGCGGGGTGGGTGTCTGCGGCGCGGATCGGCTGCTTCGGCCCGGGCGGGAACCTGGCCCCGGACGATCCGGGCGCGACCAACCACCTGAACTTCTTCAAGCACCCGCGCACCACGGATTTCCTGCTGTCGGCACTGAAAGGCGAATCGCTGGGGCTGCCGGAGATCGATCCCCAGGTGGTGCTGGATTCCCGCAATGTCTTCGGGCGGCGCGGCATGGCGGCGGCGGGATTCGCGGCAGCACGGGGTTTGCCAAAACCAGAGCCGGATCGCGCAGCGGAGCGGACGAATCCCGAACCGAATTTCGGCACGGATGACTGGAACCCGGAGAGCGAGCTGACGCTAACGGTGATCTCCAACCGCCGACACTTCACGGTGGAGGGGCAGAACAAGGACGATGACGTGCCGCTGCTGATCGCCCGCTACGGCAGTGCCCGGGTCGTGGAGCCATTCTACCTTCGGGGAAAAGAAGGAAACGCGGGTGAGCGCTGGCAGATGATCATCGATGGTCACCGGCTGCTCACCGACTATGCGAACGGACGGGAAGTCGATTTCCCCCACACCGAGGACGACGGCGCAGGCCCATCGGACGGGTTCGTGGAAAAATTTGGCGAGGCGCTCTTCAAGACACTCTTTCCCGGCGAGGTCCGCACGCTCTACAACATCGCGCGCTTCAAGCACAAGCAACGGCGTCTGCGGATCAGCTTCACCTCTCTGATCCCATGGGTGGCGGATATCCCGTGGGAATTCGCATGGGACCCGCGAGACGAGAGCTTCATCGCCTGTGCCGACGTCCGCTTCGTGCGGAATGTGGGCACGCCCACGCCAGCCAACCGCATCGAGCAACAGGCCCGCCCTCTGCGCATCCTGGTGGTTTCGGCGCAGCCTTCCGGCCTCGGCCGGCTGTCGGTGGAGGATGAGGAGCACGGGATACGCGAGTCGTTCCGGCCGCTCACCGAAGCCGGGCTGGTGGAGGTGGAGGTGCTGCCGAGCGCCACCCCTGAAGCGTTGCACAAACGGCTGCGGGGGCTGCCGGAGGCCCAGGAATTCGACGTGCTGCACTTCATCGGCCACGGCGAGTTCGATCCTGAATCGGGCACCGGGCGGCTGATTTTCCAAGACGAATTCGGCAGGGCGCACGAGATCACCGCCGCGACGTTTCTCAAAATCATACGCGGGCGGAACCTGCGGATCATTTTCCTGAACGCCTGCGAAACTGGCAGCGGGCGCAAGGCCGACTACATCCGCGGCACGGCGATGACTCTGGCACGGGACGGCATCCCGGCGGTGGTGGCGAACCAATACAGCGTGATCGACCGCTCGGCCTCCGAGTTCTCGCTGCACTTCTACTCGTGCCTCGGACGCGGGATGAATCTGGGCGACGCCATGCGCGAGGCGCGGATCGCGTTGCACTACTGCGGCGTGGAGCGGATCGACTGGGCGGTGCCGGTGCTTTTCGCCAGCCACCCGGAGGCGCGTTTGTGCCCGCCGGGCGGACCCATGCCGGGCACGCGGGACTTCGGCCCGCGTGGACTCGCCGCGATCACCCGCCGGGGAGCAGGCGAGCCTCGCACCACCGTGGGGGTTTGGGACGTGGAAAATTCCCTCGTTTACCGCGAAAACCTGCGCGGCACGCTGGAGGAACTCAATGCAACCCAAGACCGGTTCGCCTTCCATCTCGAGCACTTCGCAGCGCCCCGCTACCTGTGGGCCGTGGACGAGGCGACGTGCGACGACGGCGTCCGCTATTTGCGCTCCTCCAAGCTGATGCCCCGCCTCGAACGCATCCGCGACGCGCTGCGGGTGGACTATCTTTTCTGCATCACCACCCTGCCGCTGAGAGATGAAGACACCACCGCGATCTATCTGAACGTCCACCGGAAAACGATCGTGTTCTCGATCTGGGATCTGCACCCTCCGTTGGCAGGAATATCATTCAAGCAAGCGCTGGCGAACCAACTGGCGATTACGCTGCTAGCGGAAATGTCCGGAGTGCATCGCGGCTTGCAAAAAAAGAACACCGCCGCGCACCCAATTCATACGGTGGGCTATTTCAATGACGAGCGCTCGGTGGAGCATATCATCGGCGGATTGAGCCTTACCCAGAAGACGGAGGCCGACCTCGCGGCGGCAATCAAGGCGGGCAAAATGACCAAACAGCAATTCGAGGCCATTACCACGCTACTGGGATACTTCCAACCGACCGCTTCATGAAACCATAATCTGTTAGAAATAACTTCAATTGACTCATGAATCCATGATTCTCCCGGAAGTAAACCACTCACCTTCACCCGCAACCCATGAACGATGCCATCAACAAGAGTCTGGTGTTCGGATCCCAGATCGTGACGGTGATCCTGGTGGTCTGCGGCGCGGCCCTCCAGCAATCCGAACTCCGGAGTTCCCGCCCTCCCGGACAGGGCACCAACCAGACCCATGATGCCGAGTCCGGCGATCGCTACGCGCGCCTTTGGGAAGACCCGCTGAGCGGCCTGGAAGCGTTTAATCCGAAGCCCGAATCAAAGTCGGCTTCCGCCGGTGGCGAAGCACCCGCGCAAACCAGCACCAACATCCCACCGCCGGCCAGCTACCGCGACAAGAAGGAACCCACCTTGGTGCTGTGGCAGGTGATCGACTCCCGCCCCACCCCGGAAGCCACCGAGTGGAGACGCCGGGCGCGCTACGCCACGGGGACCGCACTCGCCGCCGCAGGCTACGAACCCAGCTTCGATTCCTCCCTCCGCGCGATCAAGACTCCGCCGGGATGGCGGCGGCACGACCCCAACGTGATCGACACCGGAGACGACGATACCGACTCCCCCGAAAAACCCGCCGACGGCAAGCCCGGGCTGATCGCCTACTTCGAGCGGTTCCGGCTTCGCGAATCGGGCGACAACAAACGCCTCCCGACGACGGTGTCCGTGGTCTGGTATCCGGAACAAATCAAGGTGTCCCACGGGTCGGAAAAACCCCACCGGCTTGATCGCCACGAGCGGGTTTCCCGATTTCTAATCCATCTGGATGCTCCCCGGACGCACGGTAAAGTGACCGGTCCGGACCCGTCAGCCCCCTGGCTCGGATTTCTATCCGCCGACGAGAAAACCACCATCTGCGTTCTGCATCACGGGGACAGCGTCAAGCTCCGCCGGTATCTGAATACCCCCACTGCCGGGAACACTCCCGAAGGCCGTCTCACCGGTCGCGATTTTTTCGTCCGCGCCACCTTGCCAGCCATCTACGTTGGAGCCGGGAGCCACGAACCGGATATGCGGTTAGATGGGTTCTCGCAATACGGACGGCACAGGAAGTTCAAGCAGCTCCAACAGCTTCAGGAACTCGAAAGCCTCGGGGAATCCGGAAAGCTCGATGAACTCCGGGCGCTTGCGGATGAAGGGAAGTCCGGAGATCACGGGCTATCCGAAACACTAGAAGGAATCGATAGATCCGATCTGCTCAAGAAGATCGGGAGCTACAAGATGTTTATGATGTCCGAATCGCACGAGTGGTGCGAAGTGATCGAACTGCTCGTGTCGCTGGAAAGAGTCGGGGATTTCATGAACCTCGGGTTGTGCATGCCACCCGCCGTCCGTGATCTGCTCGATCAATTCAAGGAGCACAAGCTGCTCGATAAGTTCGAAAGTCTCGGGAAGTCCGAAAAACTTGAGATCCTTGAGATGATCGGGTTGATCGAGACGATCAAGACAATCGAGAAGATCGCGGGTCTCAGAAAGGTGCAGGCCGCCATGCCGGACGACAGGATCTTCAGGCAACTCACACGGGAACTGCTTCTCAGGCTGCCGGCGCTTCACTCGGGCGGGGAAAAACCACGGATTGTGATCGTCACCGAATCCGACGGCACCTATGGCCACAACCTCAGAAAGCTCGCGGAAAAGAAAGAATACCTAGGGAGCCACGCCGACATCATTGTTTACAGTTACCTACGCGGTCTCGACGGGCTATCCTCCGAGACCACGACCGCGCATGACAAGTCCGGATCTGCGGAGCAAAGTTGGGGAACCAGCCAGTATGATTATCTCAGCCGCCTGGCGTCATCCCTCAAACGGGAGTGCGACAAGGGCAAGCCGGTGGCGGCGATCGGGGTGCTTGGAAGCGATGTCTATGACAAGCTGCTGGTGCTTCAGGCGTTTCATCGGGAACTTCCGACCCCGATCTATTTCACCACCGATCTGGACAGCGTCTATCTCGGCCGCGAGCAACTCCCGTTCACCCGGAATCTCATCATCGTCTCCGGCGAGGACTTACTATTGCCAACGGCGGATGCCAAAGAGATGGGAGCGGGTAAATGGAACTTCCCACCGATGCGGGACACCTATCAAACGGTCCTGATCCGCACGATTTTCAACATCCTGAATCCGGGCACGATCATCACCGCCACGGAAGCTGGCACCTGGGATCGCGCCGTGGACCAAGCCATGGAGAAGGCCCGCGACAAACCCGCGAGAGTCTGGGAAATCGGCAGCGGAATGGCGATCGAGTTCGACCCCGGAAAGCCGTCCTGGATGGAGAATCTCCTTTTCAAATTCCTTTCGGTAGGAGCGTCCAACCTGCTCGTGTTCCTGACCGGATTCTTCAACGCGCTACTAATCTTCGCGGCCTTCCTTTCCTGCTCCTCCGCCGTGGCGGGAAGGGACGAAGCGGGACTCCGGCTTTCGCACCTTGTCCGGAACATTCCCGACCTTGAGGTCGTGTTCGCCGGAATCTTCATTTTCCTCCTCGGCGGCCTGATCGCTTCAGCGTTGGTTCCGGTGCCAAATCAGGTCAGCATCGCGGGAATCGTAGTCGCCGTTCTTGCCATGGCCACCGGATTCCTCAGATGGCGGTCCCCGGCAAACCTCCAATCTTTCAAGCCTTGGAAAGATCCGGTCATGCAGGTTTGCGCCATGATCTTCCTGACAGCGGGCCTGCTTCCGATACTCGTCATCAGCTCCGGAGACAGCAACCTCCTCTGGGGGGAAACCCTCAACCCGTTTGCCGGGCTCGGGATCTGGCCGTCCATCCTCATCCGGACCCTCGCGTTCCTGGTCGGACTTCTCCTCCTTCGATATACCTTCGAGGGTTTTCACCAGGAATGGCAGGGCGTCCGCGAGGGGTTGCGCGGATTTGAGAACAGTGCAATCGCGCCGCCGGTATCGACGGTTGACTGGTGGGATCTCACCTCCGGGGCCATGATTCCGGTTCCGAAATTCCTCCGTCGCTTTCTCAATCCGCACGAGGACGAGCCCGCGGGTGACTCCTCTCCGGGGAGGACGTTCAAGGACGACCTTGAGGAATGCGAGGATCCGTTGCGCGTCTTCCGACGGGTCCTCGTGCTATCATTCATCTATCTGATCGCCTCGATGCTGCTGTTCTGGATCTGGCCGTCCTCCATTCCAGCCCGCGGCGCGCTGCCTTTCCTAGCCGAAAAGCTAACACTCAGTTTCGGCGTCGGACTCTATATCATCCACCTTTGTTTCTGCTTCGAGCTGCACGGGTCGGCATTCCGCCTGATCAACCGTCTGGCCGACATCGTGGAAACCGATCCCGGAGACGGACCGGTGGAACGCTATCACGACGCCGCCCGCCAGGTCGAACGACTCACCCGGGTGGTTGGAAACACCCTGCTCTATCCGCTGACCATCCTCACCCTGCTCCTGCTATCCAGGCTCCGTTTGTTCGACGACTGGAACATGATGCCGAGCCTGCTGATCACCTTCCTGCTGGGAGTGGTCATCCTGGCGTCCGCATCGGTGCTTCTTCTGCGGGCGGGGAGAAGGTTCCGCAGGAATACGGAGGTGGTTCTTGATGCCAGGCTCCGGCAGTTGAAACGCGATCTCGAATCGGCTCGTGAAGCCGCCGCGAAGAACCCGGAGGACAAGGCCGCATCACGGGCGGATGCCAACATTCTCATTTGGAAAGAGCAAATCGAGAAGGTGGGATCCATCCGTGAAGGAGCTTTCGCACCGTGGTTTCTGCAGCCCATCTTCATCGCGCTCTTTGCCGCCATCGCGGTCTTCGGAACGACGAGTTTCATGGAACCCCTGCTGACCATGTTCATGGAATGACCGCTGGCCCCATGACATCGTGCCTGCCGCGGATCTCGTCTCACTTCACTCTTGATTTTGAGTGGCGGCGGGATCCTTATCACCTGCGCCAGCCTTCGTGGCAAATCTTCTACTATTCCAAATCATGGACCACCGCTCCACCATTTTCGCCAAAATCAACGCCGCCACCGACGCCCTCAAATCGAGGGTGCCCTACCCGGATTATGATACGGCCGTCACCCATTCCCCCGCCAAGCTCGAAGGCACCGACCTGTGGGAAATCTTCAGCCGGAATTTCAAATATGTGAACGGCCGGCCGATGACCACCGTCGCCCAGCTCACCGAGTTCCTCGATGGCAACAACCAGCGCCACGGCTACTGCGATCCCGAGCTATATGATACCATCGGCGCACCCCTCGCCGCCGCCGGTCTCACCGTGGAAACCACCTACGACCGCGAGCGATATGATATCTATCAGTTCGGCATCACCCGCGGCAGCGGAGCGATCGCGGAATCCGGCACAGTCATCATCGACGACGACCGCACCTCCCACCGCCTCGCCGCCCTCTCGCCCTGGGTGCACATCGCCGTCATCGGGCGCGGCGAGATCCACCGGACCATCCCTGACGCCCTCGCCGCCTTGGGCGACAGCCCCAACATCATCTGGTGCACCGGCCCTTCCAAAACCGCCGATGTCGAAGGCATCCTGATCGAAGGCGTCCACGGTCCGGGCGAGCAGATCGCCCTTTGCCTGGATTGAACTGCCGGATTCAGTCCGGCGATCCCTCCGTGCGTGCAAATTCCTTCCCGCGGACGTGCTTGCAGCGGAATGGCGCTCCCGACGATTCGGGCAACCAGCCATTCTCGTGCCCGAAGTCGATCGCATCGGTGACCATGTGGTGATTCACCACGCGCGGGAGCACCGCGACGAGTTGCTGTCCGTTTACCGCGGCGCTCAGTTCCACGACAAGTTCGTTGAAGCCACGCCGGTTCTGCATGATCCAGCGGTAGTGGGTGTCGCGGTGATTGATTGCCTTGAAGGTCTTCTGCGGCGGAGGCATCCCTCCTCATCGCACGGAAAACAGCGGGAAGGAAGCTTTCAAATCTCCGCCAGCACCTCGTCGAAAACCCCCAGCGTCTCATCCAGGTCCGCCTCGGTGTGAGCAAGGGAAAGGAAACCCGTTTCATACGGCGAGGGCGCGAGATAGATGCCCTTTTCCAGACAGCCCCAGAAGAATTTCCGAAACAGCTCCAGGTCCTGCTTCATCACATCGGAGACGTTGACGATCTCGCGGTCCGTGAAAAACAGGCAGAACATCGAACCGACTCGGTTGAAGCGGTAGGGAATGCCCTTCGCATCCATCAGGGCGCGCAGGCCCGCTTCGAAGTGCGCGCCAAGTTGGTCCAGGCGGGGAAAGCCGGAAGGTTTCGCCAGCTCCCTGAGTTGCGCGAGCCCCGCGGCCATCGCGAGCGGGTTTCCCGAAAGGGTGCCGGCCTGATACACCGGACCCACCGGCGCGAGCATGTCCATCACCTCCGCCCGACCGCCGAAGGCCCCGACGGGAAGCCCGCCGCCGATGACCTTCCCGAAACAACTGAGATCGGGCGTGAGCGCTTCCAACCCCTGCACACCGGCTTTGCCGAGGCGGAATCCGGTCATCACTTCATCGAAAATCAGCAGCGCCCCGTATTTCCGGGTGATCGTGGAAAGCAGGTCCAGGTAACCCGGTTTTGGGAAAACCAATCCCGCGTTCGCCGGATACGATTCCACGATGATGGCGGCGATCTCCTCGCCCTGGGCCGCAAACAGAGCCTCCAGCGCCTCGACGTCATTGTAAGGCAGGACGATCGTTTTTTCCGCGAAGGCCTTCGGCACACCCGCCGAGTCCGGCTCGCCATGGGTCAGCGCCCCCGACCCGGCCGCCACCAGCAACGAATCGCTGTGGCCGTGATAACAACCGTCGAATTTCACGATCAAATCCCGGTTGGTAAATCCCCGCGCCAGCCGGATGGCGGACATCGTCGCCTCCGTGCCGGAATTGCACATGCGGACTTTCTCCACGGATGGCACCCATTCGCAGATCGTGCGCGCCATCTCGACTTCGTAGGGATTCGGGATGCCGAACGAAATGCCGTCCTTGGCCACCTCGTGGATCGTGTTGGTGATCACCGTCGGCGCGTGCCCGAGGATGTTCGGGCCCCACGAGCCGATGTAGTCGATATAGGTTTTCCCGTCCACATCCTCGATCCGGCTGCCC
>JBBSJY010000077.1:0-18923 GCA_038256845.1 Verrucomicrobiales bacterium
AAAAACCCCCAAAGCGCGCGAGATCACCTGGTCTTGGAAATCAGGAGGAAACAGCAGTCCGAATGGCAGGACCACGGCGGCCAACGAGAGAAGCCTGCCAAACGGTCGGCCCCGCTTCCTCTCCAATACCGTCAGGAGTCCGTGCAACGTGAAATACAAGGTGGGCAGGCCGAAGCCGGAGCCGACAGGGAGCGTGATCGCCAGTTCATGCAGCACCCCGGACCCGATGAAGATCGCCATGACCCCGGCACCGGGCCCTGCAAGCGCTTCCACCGGCCGGCCGACAAGGCGCTGCATCATCTGGGAGTAGCCCACATTCCACCGCCGACTCCAGAAGTCGCCGATGCCTTGGGTTTCCAAAACATTGGGAAATAGAGTCCTCACCGGAAAGCCGGCGGCCCGCAAGGCTCCCTTGAGCACCCGCAAGGCACCGAAATGAAAACCGAGGCTCATCGGCGCGAACATGATGAGGATCTGGCGCCAACCCATCGCCCACACCAGCCAGGCTCCGAGGGTCCCGATCGCCATCAGCAGCAATCCCAGTTTCACATCATTCGTCCAACTCAACCCCCGCCGCTTGGTGCGGAAGCTCGCCGGATCCATCCCGAACCAGAGCAAGGCGAACACCACATATCGCCTGACCGGGAGCCGGTGTTCTCCCGCCCATTCCGCATACACGAGTCCTTTCAGCCCGCCCAGCAGGACGCAGCAGATCCCCACCATCCGGACGATCGGATCGTTTCCCAAAAGTAAGAAATGAGCGCCCGCCACCAGCGCCGTGAGCAAGATCCATCCGACGAGCCGCCGGGCCCACTGCCTTCCCACAGTTGCCAGAACCGGCCCAGCGGAAATTCCGGCGATCACCAGAATTGGAATGAACCATATCATCGGAGACCTCCCGTCCCCAGCCATCCCGCGTTCCAACACAGCAAGGCCGCATAGAGAACCACCAGACCCGTGAAGAGCAGCGTGAGCAAATGTTTCGCAACCCGGTTCACCGCGCTTCCTTCGATTTCGCTCAGGTCGAAGCCGAAAAATTGCAGCCACAGGCGGACCGCCCACCATAACAGCATGAAAGCACACATGGCCATCGCCGCGCCACTGCCTCCCATAAGCCAGTCTCCGAATCCGAGGGCCAACACGGCAAAGAACACATGGCTTCCCCACACATAGATGGAATAGGTCCACCACAGCTCACGCATCAGCGGGGACAATCCGGCCAGCTTCTCCCGCCACCCGAGCGCCTTCGGAATCCAGAGACTCGCGATTCCCAACGCGACGAGGGACCAGCCGCCGATCAAAAGCCCGATTTGTAAAAGTTCTTTCATTGGAACCAAGCCGCCAAGGTGAACACCGCCGCGAGCATAAGGAAAACGCCCAGGAAAAACACGTCCCAGCCTCGGTCCCGGCGGCGGACTTCCCGATCATAGTAAGCCAGTTGCACCACCACCCGGCTCCCCCAGAAGAGTCCGAAAAACCCGCAAAGGACCCGTCCCATCCCGCCCTCCAGCAGCAACTGCGGCCAGCCCAAGCAAAGCAACGCCAGCGCCGCGATGATCACCACGATGTAGGCGCAGTGGACGTAAAAAACCTGCCGGACCATCGCCTCGGACGCCGCCAGATTTTGCGCGTATCGCCATCTCTTCGCCGCGACGAAATTCGCCAGCACCAAGCCTGACAAGATCAGCCCCGCTGCTCTCAACCCGGTTTCCAAAGCCAGCGCATTCATCATATGGGTTTTCTAACGGCCCTTCGTTGTGCAGAACCCAGCCTCACACTCCGTTGCCGGTATCCGGTGAAGTTCCTTCCTCACCTTCCTGTCCTTGTTTCTGAAGAAAACCTTGCTGAGCGCGTGGCGGTTCGCCGCCAGCACCCGGCAGCCGTGGATGGCGATCGGAAGCAATCCCGGTCCGGCCAGCTTGCGGGCGGCCGCTTGATGGTTGGCACAACTGTAGAGGCACCACACCCACGCTTCCGCTCCGCGGAAAATCCGTCCCCCGCTGGTTCTCACCACCATTTCACGAGCTGGATCGAGCGACCCCAAGCCCGGGAAGATCCGTTCGGCGTGCGCCGCCTGATAGGGAATGAATTCAATTCTGAAAGCCCGCGGCTGACGGTGGATCCATTCATGGAAGCTGCAGCACATCCCGCAGCGGCCGTCATAGTAGACTTCGATGCCTTCGATCTGTTCGGGTAAGTTCATGGCGTTTTGTTTCTGACTTTTCGGTAATTACTGAAAAGTCAGAAACAATGCAAGCGAAAACCGGAAGCATTCTTTGAGAGTCAAAGACGACGGGTGTAAAAGCGTGCGAGGTAGTCGGCCGGGCACGGGCGGCCATTCCGACAGCACGGAGCCATCGCTCTTCACCGCGAGCTGCTGGATTCAAAAGCACCCCGCCTGCTGGCCGCGAGGCGCCGCTCCTGCGTCCACGTCGCGCCCGATCTGAGGAATACGCATGCCGCACCCACATCGCCAACGTTCCGTGCTCCGACAATCGCACGGTCGCCATCGAGATCCACCGCACTTCCGAAACGATGATTGCCGGAGGTATCCGTGCCTAACAGTGTTGCCGTTTTCGTCCAGCCATTACCGGAACGCTGAAACGCATGGACGATTCCCAATAGGGAACCTCTCACCGTGTCTGCCTCCGCCGCGCCAATCAGGGCGAGGTTCCCTTCGGTCGCCAACCAGACCCCGAATGCGTCATTCTCCTGCCCCGCCCCGGTCACCTCGGGTCCAAGTGTCTGCGCCAGGGGGTAATCAACGGATCAGTGCTATCCACTTGACTTGCACCGTGCGTTGGACCGGTCGGTCCTAGATCATTCAAATTTGAAAAATGATTGGACGGTGATTCCGCACATGGCGAGACAGCCGAGATTTCAATACGCCGGGGCGGAGGTACCAGGTGATGGCCCGGGCCCGTTCGCGCACAGTTCGGGATTTGCAAGCAGATCCACCTGGAAACACCGGTGGATTCAATTGGTAGGAGCGGGCCGTCTGGCCAAGGTCACGGCGAAACCCAGCGATCCCACAAAAATGAGATAGCAGGCAAGGAGCTCGAGGTAGCTTTGGATCATCTCCGGAACCTTGGGCGAGAAGGCGTCGACATCCAACGCGGCCCGCCAGAACCGGCGGCTGCCAACGACGCGGTTGAAGACGTAGAGGATGAGCAGCGCGGCGCCGATGAAGCCGGCGCCCGCATGGGAGCCGAGACCCGCGACAAAGCGGACGACCACGCGCCGGTGACGGAAAGCCGTGATGAGTGCTATCAGAACGATGAACCCGATTACCCAGGCTTCCGGGAATGATCGGCCGAGAATCCCTGAGATGAAGTCCTCCAACTCTCCCACCACCGCCGCCGCGAGGCCAAGGCCGAGAATGCGGCAGACCGGGCGGTTGACGCCCGCATGCGGAGATGCCCCGAACATCACCGCCGCCGCCGCCGCCAGCAGCGCCGCTTGCAGAAGTTCCACCGTGCCCCGCTCCAATGGGACGTCCGCAGGTTTCGGCAGCCACGCGGGCAGCAGGATCGCCACCGTCCCGGCACAGATGAGAAAGATTCGCACCAGCGTCCGCGAGACCGAGGCGTTGCGGGGGACGTTCAGCGATTCTTGGGCCACACCGCGGAGTAAAGGTTTCCGGAGGAACGCATGCAAGGTCCGGCGTGCCGTGCGGTGACTCAACCGGAATTCTGAAGGACCGCAGCACGGAACAAGCGGAGTTTCCCATAGCTGATCCGCCCTTCCAGCATTTCAAAAACCGGTTTCAGTGCCGGCTCCTGACAGCCGCGAAACGCCCTCTCCATTTCGGCCTCCTCCGCCTGGGAATAGAAATCTCGCGGGTCAAGCGATTCCCCCGCCTCAATGCACTGGGCGAGGTGGTTTTCAATCGTCGTCTCCGAAAGCTCCCGCTCGGCGGCGATTTGGGAAATCGATTTCCGCTCGCGCAGCAGACGGAGCGATTCGCGGGCGGATTCGTTCGGACCGCTCGCCGGGATTGTGGACCTGGCGGTTGCTTGCGGGGTGGGAGGATCGAAGCGCTGCTTCGGATTCTCCGCGACCCAGGAAGCGATCGCTTCCAGGAACGCATCACCGAAATCCTCCCGCTTTTTCTCGCCCACGCCCGGAACGTTGAGAAGTTCGGCCGCGTTCTTTGGATAGACGCGGCTGAAGTGCCGCAGCGTCACATCGGAGAAAACCACGTAGGGGGGGACGCTACGGGCATCGGCGATCTCCTTACGCAGGGTTCGGAGCGCTTCGAAGAGGCCCGGATCGCAGGGGATTTCCCCCGCGCGAACTCGCGTTTCCCGAACGGGTGAGGCAGCCGGTTGGCGGCGGGTGAGGAGGACTTTTTCCCGCCGTTTGAGGGTTGAAATCCCCTCCGCCGTCACCGAAACGGTGGCAAACGTGTCCTCGCTTGCCACCAGCAACGCCCGCCGCAGAAGCTGCCGGCCCAGATCCGCCCAATACTCGCGCGGCTGATCCTTGCCGATGCCGTGGGTGGTGAGTTTGTCATGCTGCCAGCGCCGGACTTTTTCCGACAGGCCCCCGGTGAGCACCTCCGCCACGTGGTTGATGCCCACGCTGAAGCCGCCCGCCTGGCGGATGCGCAAGACGCAGCTCAGGAACTTCTGGACGTCGAGCGTCGCGTCGTGGCGTTCCGCCGGATCGAGGCAGCAATCGCAGCCGCCGCAATTCCCGTCCGGCCACGTCTCGCCGAAATATCCTAACAGCCCGATTCGCCGGCAGCGCTCGTCCTCGGCGAAATGGGTCATCTGATCGAGCTGACGGCGCGCCACTTCGCGGGCCTGCGCGTCGGGATTTTCCTCGATGAATCTCTGGTATTTCACCACGTCGCCCCGTGAGAAGAGCAACAGGCAATCGGCCGGTAAACCGTCCCGCCCCGCCCGTCCGGTTTCCTGGTAGTAGCCCTCGATGTTCTTTGGCAGGTCGGCATGGATGACGTAGCGGACGTTCGGCTTGTTGATCCCCATGCCGAAGGCGACCGTCGCGCAGACGATGCGCGCTTCATCGCGGAGAAAGGCCTCCTGGTTCGCGGCGCGCTCGGCGGTTTCGAGGCCCGCGTGGTACGCCACGGCACGCAGGCCCGCGGCCCGGAGGGCGGAGGCCAGCGCCTCGGTCCCTTTCCGCGACTGGCAATAGACGATCCCCGAGTCCCCGGCCCGTGACCGGGCGAAATCCACCACCTGCTGCGTCGCACCTGCCTTCGGCAGGACCTGATATTTCAAGTTCGGCCGGTTGAAACTTGCCAGAAACAACTCGGGATCCCGCAGCTCCAACTGCTGCATGATGTCCTCCCGGACCCTCGGCGTGGCGGTGGCCGTGAGCGCCAGCACCGGCACGGCGGGAAACATCCGCCGCAGTTCCTTGAGCCGCCGGTATTCGGGGCGGAAATCATGGCCCCACTCGCTGATGCAGTGGGCCTCGTCCACGGCCAGCGCCGTCATGTTCCAGCCCGCGAGACGCTGCAGGGAATCCGGCAGCATCAGCTTCTCGGGCGCCACGTAGAGCAATTTCCAGGAGCCGTTTCCGAGGCCTTCGATCCGCTGCCGCGTTTCCGCCGGATCGAGCGTGGAATTGAGAAAGGTCGCCGCCACGCCGCTTGCCTGAAGCTGGTCCACCTGGTCCTTCATCAGCGCGATCAGCGGCGAAACAACCACCGTCAACCCGTCGCGCACCAACGCCGGCAGTTGATAGCAGAGGCTCTTTCCAGCCCCCGTCGGCAAAACGGCCAGCGCGTCGCGGCCGGCCAGCGACGCTTCCATGATCTCCCGCTGCAAGCTGCGGAAGTCATCGTAGCCGAAGGTCTGTTTGAGACGGAGGCGCAGTGATTCGTCATTCACCCCCCCAGCTAAACGATGATCGTTTGAACAGATCAAGGCAAAACTTTCCACCCATCCTCAGGGCTGTGGAGACGCATGGTCCACGCGCGATCGCGTGTTTTCTTTTTGAAAATCTTCCTTGCCGCAGCGACGCCATCTTTCAAAGTTGCCGGGTCAGACGCGTAACCATCCAATCAAATGACCGAAAAACTCAGCGGCCGCTCCACCCGATTCACGACGACTCTCTTTCTTACCGCAGCTCTCACCACTCCTGCGCTTTTCGCCCAAGTTTCCACGGCTCCCGATCAGAAAACATTGCTCGACAGATGGGTCATTGATGGCGGTCCTACGATGTTTTTCATTGGCGCGGCGGTCGTCGCCTTCATTGCGCTGTCAATATACAATTTCATGTCCCTCACCAAGGCGAAATTCTGCCCCGAGGACCTCAAGGCCGCGCTGATGGACCACATGGCCAACTGCCGGGTACGCTCGGCGATCGAGCTGGCCGCCTCCCACCCGTCCTATCTCGGCCGCATGGTCGCCTACTCCTTTCCCAACATCGACGCCACCCGCCCCGACGACCTCGGCCGCGACCAGATCGAGGACGCCATGGCCGACTTCACGGTGAATGAGAACCGCAAGATCATGACCTGGATCAATTACATCTCGGTCATCGCCCAGGCCTCCCCGATGCTCGGCCTTCTCGGAACCGTCATCGGTATGGTCAGCGCCTTCGGCACCCTCCAGGCGACCGGCTCGGCGGACCCCGCCGAACTGGCGGGTGACATTTCCGTCGCCCTTCTGACCACCTTGTGGGGGCTCATCAACGCGATTCCCTGTATCATCGTTTTCTACATCCTCAAGAACCGCTTCGCCGGGCTCGTCGCCGAATCCGTACACTCCGCGGAGGAAATGATCAACGCGGCGGTCGCCACCGTGAACGCGGAGACACTTTACGCCAAGATTCCGGAGGGCATCGCCGTTTGACCCCTGATCTTCCGGTCGGCGGCGGCCGCTGAGCCGCCGCGCCAGCCGGAGATCCCAAACCCACCCCGTTCCAACCATGTCGCAATCGAAACTCAGGTCCGCCACGACCGAACCCGAAGCGGAATGCACCCTGGACATGTCGCCGATGATCGACATGGTCTTCCTCCTCCTGATCTTCTTCATCGTCAACGCCACGGCGATCATCGTGAAGACCGATCCCAGGGTGAGGCCGCCCATCGCGGCGAACTCGAAAAGCCCTACGGACGGCAGCGGCAGGATCGTCATCAACGTCCGCGAGGACGGGACCTTCACCGCGGAGAATTTCAATGTGATCCTGAAAGACGAAAAGGACATCTTCGACCTGGTGAAAACCGAAAAGGAGAAGATCGACCGTCTTGGAGTCGTTCCGAAACTCCACCTTCGCGGCGACAAGGATACGGTTTTCCGCCACAGCCGGGTGGCCATCCGAGCATCCGCGGCGGCGGGCGTCGATCAGGTGATCTTCGCCGTGTTTGTCCGGCAGCCTTGAACCCGATCACCTCCCCGCACCATGGCCCGCCATAAAAGACACGAGAAATTCGAGGACGTCGAACCGGCATTGGACATCTCGTCGTTGATCGACGTGACCTTCCTCCTGCTCATCTACTTCCTCGTGACCTCCACGATCAAACCCCGGGAAACCGATCTCGGGATGGCCCTCCCCGCCGCGATGCCCACCACCGAGCAACCGGAGATCGAGCCGATCTTCATCAGAATCGACGGCACCGGAGCGATCTACACCGGCACCGGTGCGGCGCAGATGGTGCTCGATACGGACCCGGAGGAAAGAACTCTGCCGATGCTTTCCAGCATCCTCGATACCTACGGGGCCGCCGCCCGGGCCGCGAATTCCAAGCCGCTGGTCCAGATTCTCGCCGATGGCGAAGCCAACCAGCAGCGGGTGATCGATGTCTTGAACGCGCTCGCCGGAGCCGACATCACCTCCGTGACCTTCACGGATCTGCTGGACCCCTGAGGCGACACCTCAATTCTTTCACACAAATCCTAAAAATTTCGCGCCGCCGGCCGTTCCCTCTTGCGGGCTTCGCCCGGCGGCGTTCCTTTAATCGCCCATCATTCGGGAAAGCTCCCGGAAAACCCACCTCACCCATGAATCCCCTCAGCTCGTTCACCCCCTTGTTCGGCGGAATCGCCGCAGCCTCGATTGTTTGCTCCGTCACCGCCCACGGCCAGGCCGAGGACCTCGGCGCCCTCGTCAACAAAGGGCTCGCCGCGATGAACGCGGGCCAGTGGGAAGCGGCACTCGCGCTCCACACCGAGGCCGCCGGCATCGGAGGCCAGAACCAAATGACGCTCTTCGGCCCCCGCTTCGGGGTGATTTACTATCGCAAGGGCATCTGCGAGATGAAACTCAAGCAATGGGAGAACGCGATGAAGTCGTTCGAAACCTGCTACAAGGATTTTCCCAATGCCGGCGAGGTCGCCGGCGGAGGCAACATCTTCCACAAGATGTCCCTCCTCAAATGGGGCGAGGCCGCCATGGGCGGACAGCAATGGGAGCTCGCCATCACACAGTTCAAAAAATTTATCGAAGAGCGCGACAGGACGCGCGACAACTATCCTCAGGGCGCATTCCATATCAATCTGGCGATCTGCCACTACCATCTCGGCCAGATCCCGGACGGCAACGAGAACCTGGAGATCGCCATCAAAAACAAGGCCCGCTTCCCCACTCCCGAGTCCGGCATCATGGCCGCGTTCCAAGCACTGGTCGGTACCGCCGTCACAAGGAACAACGAGCAGGCGCTGATCGATTTCATCGGCAAGAACCGCGGCGAACTCATCATGGAACCGTTCACGATGCACCTCTACTCGAACGTGTTCATGAAACTCGCCGCCGACGCGATCGGCGCTGAAATGCAGCGCGCCGCCTTCGCGCTCTATCAGTTCGTCCCCTCGACCGATGTCGCGTTGGAGGACCTCCGCGCCCGGATCGAGATGCTCGGGAAGATCGGGATGATCCGGGATGGCGGCACGAATTACGTCCTGAAGGAAATGACCGAGGAGCTGGCCGTATTGGAATCCATCCGCCGTGGCAGCAAGCCGCCCGAAGCGACCAAACTGGCCGCGACCGCCTACCTCCACGAGATGAATGGCCACGTCCGCGGTGCCAGCGCCGCCTACGACCAATTGGAGACTTTTTTCGCCACCTCGGACCGGCGGGAGGACAACCTATACAATCTCGTCCGGACCCAGTCGATCATCGGCGAGACCGCTGGCACCCAACTGAACGCGACCAAGTTTCTCAAGACTTTTCCCGGTTCCGATCACGTGCCGGCCGTCCGGCGGCTGATGCTGTCCTCGCTTTTCTACGACGGAAAATATGAAACGTGCATCGAGGTCGCGGGGCCCATGCTCAAGGAACTCGAAAAAGACGCTCCCTCGCCCGAGCACGACCTCTGCCTCCACGTGCTGGGAGGCTCCTACTTCTACACCGGCCGCTATGACATGGCCCAACCGCGGCTCGACGAGCATGTGGAGAAATATCCGGAAAGTGATTTCGCCCTGGCCGCCCTGTATTTCCAGGCCTCCAACGAATCCCGCCGCCAGTATTGGAGCAAGGCCGCCTCGATGCTGGACGCCTTCATGGCGAAGTATCCCGATCCCGCGGAAAACACGTATCTTCCGTTCGCACTCTATGACCGCGGCAATGCCCATTACGCGGAGGACCAACCGGACGGCGCGCTCCAGAGGGTTGATCGGATCGTTTCGGAATTCGCCGACAGTGCGGTCACCGACCAAGCCTACAACCTCCGCGGCAATGTTCTGCAAGCGGGGGGTGATGCGGAAGGCGCGCGGGAAGCCTATGCCAAAGCTTTTGAAATCGCCGAAGCCCGCGGCAACGATGTGGTGGCCGGCGAGGCGCTCTATTATCTGGTCGCCCTCCTGGGTGATAAGAAACCGGGTGCGAGCGACAATGAAGGCCTCGAGGCCGCCGTCCCCTACGCCGACAGGTTTTGGGAGGAATACGCCATCGGTTCGCCCTATCAGGCACAGGTCGCCGTTGCCCAGGTTTACGCCATGTATGCCGCCGGACGGGGGGACGAAGCCTTGGAGCGCCTTCAGGGGGTGATCTCGGAAATGGCCAAGAATCCCGAGTCCGCCGGACTCGAACAGGCGATCAATTCCTACACCGAGGTATATCTCGAAAAGCACACTCCGGAAGAACTCAAGGACCATTACTATAACTTCCCCGGGATCGCTTCCACCGACCGTGCCGCCCGGGCCCTTCTCCGCATCGCCATCATCGGCGTCTTCGAGCAGGTCGCGGCGAAAGCGGAAGACGAGGCACGCAAGCGCAGCGCCGACGCCATGATCCAGGTGCTGTTCCGCGAATTGAAAACCGATTTCGCCCTCAAGGACCTTACCAATTACATCCTCGTCAATCTCGGCGATTACCTCCGCACGAACACTTCCGCTCCTGTGGAGGCCCTGCCCTTTTACAACGAGGCTCTCGGACGCGAGGATCAGTCCTACCGTTTCGCCGCCTTGCTTGGCCGGGCCGACGTATACGGTCGCTCGCCGGATCCAGCCGAGGTGAACAAAGGGATCGAGGACTTCCAGCGGATCTATGCGGACTCCCAAGACAAGGCGGAACGCGAGTTCTCGCTCTTTCGCATTGTGGAACTCCTGATGGCCAAAGGCGAATATGCCGACGCCGCCGACCAGGCGCGGATCTATCTGGACCGCAAAAAGACCGGCTTTTCTAAATACTCGCCCGAGGTCGGCATGCTGCTCGCCCAATCCTTCGATCGTCGCAACCTGGTGGACGATGCCTTATCGATGTATGTCAAAGTTTGGTCCGCCCACATGGGCTCGATCCGGATCGCCGCTCCAGCCGTGAAGCGATGGATGGAACTCTCATGGCAGCGCAACACGCCCGGTGATGCTCAGGGAAGGGGCGACCGCCAAGGCGCCTACGAAGGCGGTGCACGGTTCCTCGAACTGACCGGCCGCTTCAAGGACCGGATGACGCCCGAGGAGGTGCAGGCTTGGAACGAGGTCGAGCAGCTTACCGCGACCTACGTGGCGGATCCGAATGTGAAATCCCTCGAACAACTCAAGCGCGAGGCCGCCGCCCGCTGAATCCGCACGGCAATTTGATCGAACCTTCTGCAAAGCCCATTGAATTCATGAAATATCATTTTCTCGCACCCATGGTTGCAGTCATCGCGCTGCCGATGTCGGCCTACGGCCAAAACCCCGCCTTCCAAGCCGACGCCGTGCTGGTGAACGCGGATGGATCGAACCAGCGGATCTGGGTCGTCGCGGCCACCGCCTCTTCGATTCGCTACCGCGAGACGGAAGTTTCGGCGGCCACCAAAGACCTGAAACTTGCTGGAGGCACCTCGGTGTTTTTGTTTGAGCCGACCGACTACTCCGCGGCTCTGGATCTTTTCCAAGCGCGCAAATACAAGCAGGCGATGGCAGGTTTCGTGACTCTCAAGAACCGTTACAAGCCGGTGGAAAGTTTGCCCGGCAACCATTCCACGCTTGCCGCGTTCTATGAGATGGAGTGTCTGCGCAAGCTTGGTGATCTGGAACGCCTTGCGGCAGCCGTCAATGCGTTCTCCAAGGACCCGCTGGTGCGGGAACACCACCTGCGTCAACTGGATCTGTATATCCTGTGGGAAGCGGCCCGGACGGAAGCTTGGCCGAGGTTGGAGATTCTCGCCCAGGAAAGAGCCGATATCCCCATGCCCGGCTATCAGCGGGCCCAGGTTGGCTATTGCCATGGCTTGGCCTTGGAAGGCCTGGACCGGCCACTTGAAGCACTCGGTGCCTACAATATCGCACTTACCGCCGATACCGGGGCGTCAGAAGTCATCGCCCGCCAGGCCGCTCTCCGGATCCTCGCCATTCACAAGGCGGACCCGGAAGTCCAGGAGGCCATCGGACGCTGGGGCACGCCGGATGAAAGTAAGGGTTCCGCCGGTTTTTTCAGGCTGATGGAAGCGGCAGCGGTTGCCCACCTGTTCGAACTCACTCTGGGTGCCGACACCCCGCTGCCGGATGAATTTAAGGAATTCTTGAAATTCCGGCCGGCAGGGTGAATGCTCCGGCCATGAAATCCACCTCTTGGCTTCTGTTTCCCGCACTCGCGGCAGTCACAAGCTGCGACCGAATCAAGGAACAAGTAGCTCGTTTCAGCCAGCCGGCGGAAAGCGGTGCGGAAGCCACCCCCACCTCGGGCACGCTGGTCCGCGATCTCGCGGCTGAAGAATTCGAAAGTTTTACCGAGCAGAAGGGAAAGCTGGTGGTGGTGGATTTCCACGCCTCATGGTGTGGTCCCTGCAAGAAACTCTCCCCGATTCTCGAAAAGGTCGCGGCCGAACAGCAGGGACTCGTGGTGATCGGAAAGATCGATGTCGATCAGGCCCGGGATCTCGCTTCCCGGCAAGGGGTCAGAAGCATTCCCGACGTCAGGATTTATCGCGATGGGAAACAGGTGGAGCAATTCGTCGGAGTTCCCGCCGAAGGCACCCTGCGGGAAATGTTCGGGAAACACACGAAGGGCCTGCAAGTGTCCGACGAAGCGACCGAAGCGACCGAAGCGACCGAAGGGCCCGCCACTCCGGTGGCCGAACCGGCCATCCAGCCGATGAAAAAGGATTGGCTGCCTCCAGGCATCGAGCGCCGCTGAGGAGCACTCTTGAGCATTTCACCGGCCGGGCGGATCGCAGCCGGGCCGCGGATTGCAGGCTCGGGTCCCCGCGCGGATGGCGTGACCGGCCGATGCCGAAGTTTCCCGCAGCCGGGCACCCGGTCCTTTACAAGCGGGAAAATCCCTGCCAAACCCCGTCCAATTTAGCCGCCCGGCCCCTCATTATCCGCTCACGACCATGCCCAAAGACACCTCGATTCGGAAAATCCTCGTTATCGGCTCCGGCCCCATTGTCATCGGTCAAGGCTGCGAGTTCGACTACTCCGGGGTCCAGGCATGCAAGGCACTCAAAGAGGAAGGCTACGAGGTGATCCTCGTGAATTCCAATCCGGCAACCATCATGACCGATCCGGAATTCGCCCACCGGACCTACATCGAGCCGATCACTCCTGAGGTCGTCGAAAAGATCATCATCCGCGAGAAACCCGATGCGCTTCTCCCCACCCTGGGCGGCCAGACGGCGCTCAACACGTCGATGTCCCTCTTCAAATCCGGGACGCTCGAAAAGCACGGCGTCAGAATGATCGGTGCGAAAGCGGAAGCCATCGACATGGGCGAGGACCGCCAGCTCTTCAAGGAGGCCATGACCCGAATCGGCCTCGACATGCCGCGCTCCGGCATCGCTCACACCATGGAGCAGGCGAAGAGGGTGGCCGAGGAAATCGGCACTTTCCCACTCATCATCCGCCCCGCCTTCACCTTGGGCGGACAAGGTGGCGGCATCGCTTACAACCGCGAGGAGTTCGAGGAAATCATCACCCGCGGACTCGATCTCTCGCCGGTTTCCGAGGTGCTCATCGACGAATCGCTCCTGGGCTGGAAGGAGTTCGAAATGGAAGTCATGCGGGACTGCGCCGACAACTGCGTGGTCATCTGCTCGATCGAAAATCTCGATCCCATGGGCGTCCACACCGGTGATTCGATCACCGTCGCCCCGATCCAGACTCTAACAGATAGGGAATATCAGATCATGCGGGATGCCTCGTTCGCCGTCATCCGCGAGATCGGCGTGGAAACGGGCGGCTCTAACATCCAGTTCGCCACCTGCCCGAAAACCGGCCGCATGATCGTCATCGAGATGAATCCGCGCGTTTCCCGCTCGTCCGCGCTGGCCTCGAAGGCCACCGGTTTCCCGATCGCCAAAATCGCGGCGAAGCTTGCGGTAGGCTACACGCTCGACGAGCTGCCGAACGACATCACCCGGGAGACCCCGGCCTCTTTCGAGCCGACGATCGATTACGTCGTCACCAAGATCCCGCGCTTCACCTTCGAAAAGTTTCCTACGGCAAATTCAGTCCTCACCACCTCGATGAAGTCCGTCGGCGAGGCGATGTCGATCGGCCGGACCTTCAAGGAAAGCATGCAGAAGTGTCTCCGCTCGCTTGAAACCGGCCGCTGGGGATTTGGCTTCGATCACATGGATCCGCAAAGTCCGACCAAGGACGAGATCACCCGCAAACTGCAGATCCCCAACGCGGAACGCATCTTCTGGCTGCAAACGGCTTTTGTAAACGGATGGACCCTTGAGGAAGTCCATGCCGCGACCGCCATTGATCCTTGGTTCCTCGGCCACCTCAAGCAGATCGCCGATGAGGGCTCGGACCTGGCCAACCTCGACTTGAGACGCGCCAAGAAACTCGGCTTCTCCGACCGCCAGATCGCCAAGGCCCGCGCCGCCGCGCCCGCCATCCATGACGTCTCGATCCACGGCGAAAAAGATCAGCCGCCCGGTGCCCCGCCGCGCGCCGAGCCCGAGCCGGCGATGGTCGATGTCGCCACCGAGGATACCATCCGCGCCGAGCGCAAAGCCAAGGGAATCATCCCCACCTACCGCCTGGTCGACACTTGCGCCGCCGAGTTCGAGGCCTACACCCCATATTTCTACTCCACCTACGGCGATGAGAATGAAACCCGCCCCTCGGACAAGAAGAAGATCATCATTCTCGGCGGCGGGCCTAACAGAATCGGTCAGGGCATCGAGTTTGACTACTGCTGCGTCCACGCCGCCTTCGCTCTCAAGGAACTCGGCTACGAAACCATCATGGTGAATTCGAATCCCGAGACCGTCTCCACCGATTACGACACGTCCGACAAGCTCTTCTTCGAACCGCTCACACTCGAAGACGTTCTTAACATTTGCGATCAGGAGCAACCGCACGGCGTCATCGTCCAGTTCGGCGGACAGACACCGCTCAACCTCGCGGCCGATCTCGAGCGCCACGGCGTCCCGATCATCGGCACCTCTCCGAAATCCATCGAGCAGGCCGAAGACCGGAAGTTCTTCTCAGCCCTCCTGGACAGGCTGAATCTCAGGCAAGCCGAAGCCGGAACCGCCACCAACGAAGCCGAGGCGCTCGTCATCGCCAACCGCATCGGCTATCCCGTTCTCGTCCGCCCCTCGTTTGTGTTAGGCGGCCGGGCGATGATGATCGTATACGCGGACGAGGAACTTTCCCGATACATGCGCGAGGCCGTCGTGGCATCTCCCGAGCGCCCGATCCTGGTGGACCGCTTTCTCGACAATGCCACCGAGGTCGATGTGGATTGTATCAGCGACGGGGAAACATCGGTGGTCGGAGCGATCATGGAACACATCGAGCAGGCCGGCATTCACTCCGGCGACTCCGCCTGCGTCATTCCCGCCTTCTCTCTATCGGAGCCGATCAAACAGGAGATTGCACGCGCCGCCAAAGATCTCGCCCGCGAGCTTCAGGTCAAAGGTCTCATGAACATCCAGTTCGCCGTCAAGGACGAGCAGTTGTATGTCATCGAGGTCAATCCCCGCGCCTCCCGCACCGTTCCTTTCGTTTGCAAAGCCACCGGCGTGTCCCTCGCCAAGCTGGCCGCCAAGATCATGGTGGGCGAAAAGCTCAGTGACATGGGATATACCGAAACGATCGTCCCCACCCATTTCTCGGTGAAAGAAGCGGTCTTCCCATGGAACCGTTTCCCGGGGATCGACATTGTGTTAGGACCCGAAATGAAATCCACCGGCGAAGTCATGGGAATCGACGCCGATTGGGGAATGGCCTACGCCAAATCCCAGATCAGCGCCTTCAATCCCCTTCCCACCGAAGGCAATGTCTTTCTTTCCGTCTCCGACAGGGACAAGGATCGTGCTGTCGCCGTCGCCCGCGATCTGGTTGAGCTCGGCTTCAGCATCTGCTCCACCGGCGGGACTCATCAGCGTCTTGCCGAGGAGGGCATCACATGCCGCCGGGTATATAAAGTCGCCGAACAGGCCCGCCCCAATGTTATCGACATGATGAAGAACAGCGAGATCCACTTCATCATCAACACTCCCGCGTCCCACGAATCGCGGGCCGACGAAATCCAGATCCGCGCCACCGCCATCGCGCAGAAAATCTCCCACGCCACCAACCTCGCCGCTGCCGAAGCCTCCGTGAAAGCGATGCGCTCGCTCAAGGAAAAGGAACTCACGGTGAAGAGCATCCAGGAATACCACGCGTAGACCGGACGATCCCACCATTTCCATCCTCGACGGCTCCCCGGTGACTCCGCATTTTCAAGCATGAGCGAAATCACCGCGCCGCCCCCGATTCCCGCGTCCCTCCCCGTCCCCAGGTCCGGCGTCGCCACCGCGAGCATGGTCTGTGGGTTTCTCGTGATTCCGACCTGCTTCGCCACCGTCTTGCCGGCCATCATTCTCGGCCACATCGCCCTATCGCAGAGCCAGCGGACCACCTCTGTCGATCCGAGCCGGAAAGCGGCGAAAATCGGGCTGATTTTTGGTTATGGTGCGATCGCCCTCATTCCCATCATTGCAGCGGTGGCAGGGCTGTTAGCGCCGCTGGTCATCCGCCAGCGGAATATGGCCGACCAGGCTCTGCTCACGAACAACACCCGCCAGATCGGCCTCGCGCTGACGGAGTATGAGGCCGGTCATGGGACGGTTGAGGAGCCTTATCCGGCTGATCTCGCGGAGTTGCAGTCGCTGGGTCTCACCACCAATCTGGAGGAGCTCTTGAGCGTGCGCTCCGTTCACGCGGGAGACTGGATCTATTTTCCCTCGGCTGATTCTCGCAGCGGGGCTGCCACGCTTCTGATATCTCCGTCGATTGGCGGGAAGGTGGCGATGCTATCAGTTGATATGGGTGTCCGCTTGCTACCCGATCAAGAGGCTGAGGAAGCCGTCCGGTCCTCGTCCGGCCCGGTCCGGAGGATTCCGGCACCTATTGGTCGTTAGGGTGGGATCTGGCTCCGCGGCATCCGGGTGCCGCGAGCCTGGTCGAGCAGGGCGCCTCCGTGCGGAATCTCGGAACCGGTCGGAACTTCCGGGATTCCAAGTCGCTCGGCTCGTTGGAGAACTTGCGATCCGCCAAAGATCTAGAGATTGCCCATTTTCATTTCCGACACCGCGTGATTCGCGGCGCGCGCGGTGAGGGCCATGTAGGTGAGCGAGGGATTCTGGCAGCCGGAGGAGGTCATCGCCGCGCCATCGGTGCAAAATACATTCGGGGCGCCCCACACTTGGTTCCATGAATTGAGCACCGAGTCTTTCGGGCTGGCACCCATTCGTGCGGTGCCCATTTCGTGGATGCCGAGACCGATGGCGAAGTCGCGGTCGTAGGTGGTGATGTCTTTCGCGCCCAACGCCTCGAGCATTTCGGCGGCATCATTTTTCATATCGGAGCGCATGGCCTTTTCGTTATCCTTGAATTCCGCGTCGGCGACCACCAGCGGCAGCCCCCATCGGTCGGTTTTGTCCGGGCTGAGGCTGATCCGGTTTTCGTGATAGGGCAGGCATTCCCCGAAGCCTCCCATTCCGACCGCCCATGGGCCGAAGGACGTCAGCTCTTTCTTGAAACCCGCGCCGAATCCTTCGATCCCCCGAGTCCAATCCTGCCGCATGCCCTTCCCCTGGTACCCAAAGCCGCGAAGGTATTCGCCGTTCGGTTTTTCCGAAAAATTCCGGTAGCGGGGGATATAGAATCCGCCCGGGCGGCGACCGTAGCTGAACTTGTCCTTGTATCCATCGATCACCCCGGCGGCGCCGACCCCGAGATGGTGGTCCATCAGGTTCCTTCCCAGCGAGCCGCTCTCGTCCATCCCGTCCGGAAACCGGCGGGACTTCGAATTCAACAGGATCGCCGTCGAGGCCACCGCGGAGGCATTGAGGAAAATCACCTTCGCGAAGAACTCGGTGGTCTCCATCGTCAGTTCGTCGATCATCCGCACGCCGACCGCCTTGTCCTTTTCATCATCATAAATCACCGAGTGGACGATCGAGTGCGGACGCAGGGTCATGTTGCCCGTGTTCGCCGCCGCTTTGAGGGTGGCGGACTGGCTGCTGAAATAGGCTCCGAACGGACAGCCGCGGATGCAAAGATTGCGGTATTGGCAGGAGGCCCGGCCCAAGGCCAGTTGTTCTTCGGTCGGTGCGGTCAGGTGGGCGATACGTGCCGGAATCACCTTGCGGCCGCTCCATTTGGTTTCCACCGCGGCTTTGAAATCCAGTTCCGCCGGAGTGAAGGCCATGGGTGGCTGGAACACGCTGTCGGGCAGTTGTTCCAAGCCCTCTTTCGAACCGCTGATTCCGGCGAATTTCTCGACATGATCGTACCACGCGGTCAATTCGTCATAACGGATCGGCCACGGGATGGATATCCCTTCCCTGGCATTCGCTTCCATGTCCAGCGGGCTGAGGCGGTAACTCTGGCGGCCCCAAAGCAACGAGCGCCCGCCGGTGTGATAGCCGCGCATCCAGTCAAAACGCTTCACCTCCTCGTAGGGGTGCTCGAGGTCGTTGACGAAAAAATGGGAGGTCGCGGGCTTCACCGTGTAGCCGGTCCTGCTCTGCTTGGGTTGCTGCGCGAGCATGTCCCGCGAGGGCCGGTTCAGGTACTGCACCTGCCAAGGGACGGAATTCGCCGTCGGATATCCCTCGATGTGTTTCACATCCCGGCCACGTTCGAGGACCAGCGTCTTGAGACCTTTTTCACAAAGCTCTTTCGCCGCCCAGCCGCCGGACATTCCCGAGCCCACCACGATCGCGTCGTAGTGATGGCTGCCGTTATCATTTGAATTTTCACTCATGGGTCGATTTCGGTGGGAAGGTCACATGGAAAAGGCCTTTTGGCCCGGCTTCAGATCGGCCGCCGGCTCCCAGCGCCCCGGCACGAACACGAATTCAAACGCTTCGGTGGCTCCGACCTCGGAGTTCACAAATGTGAACTTCGTCAGCTCCTTGAATGGACGGATGAACGCTTGGCCTTCGATCCGGCCTTTCTCCATTTCCGTCAGCAAGCCGATCCGCTCCGCCGTCTCCAGTTCCGCGAAGGGTTTTCCAAACTTCCCGGCACAGGTTTCCTCCAGGCCGGCCAGACCGTCGACGATCAGCTTCTGGT
>JBBSJY010000078.1:0-18607 GCA_038256845.1 Verrucomicrobiales bacterium
GCCGGCCCGTCTTCGCTGCGCTACGCCGAGGCAGGTCGAGGCTGCGGGTGAAGGGCGTGGACGGGGGTGAGTGGGGTTCATTCGCGGCGACCGGTGATCGCCGCTACTTGGGCGGGGCGGTTGGAAACCGCCGCCACGGGGCCGGAGGCGCCTGTGCCGCTTTCTTGGTTGTGCCTGCCTTCTTGCGTTGCGGACGAGACACCCACACTCCTTGAGTTCGTTCATTTTACACGCTGCCGCCCTTGGTCGCGGGGTCACGCGATTCAGGGGGAGGTCGGAGAGGCGGAATGCCGGACAGGCAACACCACACTGCCTGAAGGCAAGCGGGCGGAACGGACGGCGTCAATGGAAGACGGCCCTGCGGGATCCGCGGCGGAAGGTCCGATGCCATTCTGTCCGCAAGCTTGATGGGTGTGGCGCCCGGCGGCGGATTCCCTCGTCAGAGGCGCGGGTGATCGAGGCGGTCGGTGCATTGCCCCCCGGCATGTATCTTCCGGTGTGCACGGCCTATGAACCGGGGAAGCGCGGCGGGTTGTTTCCGCGACACATCACGGCCACCCGCACCGACCCTTCACTCCTTATGAGGTCGGTTGATCGGGGCGTGTTTCGGCAATCGCGAAGATTCGGCGTTTCGCTTGCGGCGCGGGCCGGGTGCGCCTATCGGTCGCCCGTGTCCCAAACGGGCGATCGCACCCATGGCTGGCTCCGGCGGGCCGTGACGCATCCGGAATTCGCAGCGCGCCTGGCTCCCTTGGCCACCGGTGAGCGGGAAGTCGTGCTCGATCACTCGGCGGAGGCGGCGCAGGCGTTCCTTGCCGCCGTGGTCATGGAGGCGGCGTCCGATGCCGGCAGCCCGCGCCTTTGGCTGGTCTCGGACCTGCCGCGGCACCGCGAACGGCTGGCGGCGGAGCTGGAGCTGTGGGGGGTCAACGCGCTGGTGCTGCCGGAAGCTCCGGTGGAAACCGGTGACGGGACCATCGCGGATCCGGAGTCGGCGGCGGAGTGGTTTTCCGTGCTGGAGGTGCTGGCCCGGTCGCCCAGGTGCGCGGTGATCTGCGGCGACGATGCGTTCGCGGGGAAAGCACCCTCCCCTTCCGCACTGCAGGAAGCGCGCACGCCGCTCAAGCCGGGAAGTCGGCTCGACCCTGCGGATCTGGCGAAATCACTCGCCGACCACGGCTACCAGCGCGTCCCCACGGTGGCCGCCCGCGGGCAGTTCGCGGTGCGCGGCGGGATCGTCGATCTTTTCGCCTGGCAGGCGGCGAAGCCGCTGAGGCTGGAGTTTTTCGACACCGACCTGGAATCCGTCCGCGAGTTCGATCTCGATTCCCAAGCCTCCACCCGGAAACTGAAGGAAGCGGATCTGCTTCTCGCCGAGCCATCGTCGGAGGCCACCGTCGCCGACTACCGCAGGCCGGGCGACAAGATCGTTTCCTTCTCCGCGGAAATCTGCCGCCCGGACGTCCGGATTCTGGAAGACGCGGCGGAGTATAACAGCGAGGAGGATTTTTCGCTCGCCTGTTACGGCAGCCCGCTGGGGACCTTCGAGGCCGGGGATTTCGTGTTGGAGGAAGCGCGGCGGGAAACGTTTTTCCGCCAGCTCAACGATTGGAAACGCGACGGCTGGGAGGTTGCGATGGTCTTCGGCAACAAGGGCGAGGAGGAGCGCTTCACCGAGCTGGCGGGAAAAGACCTGGAGCGGGATCTCGGCCTGCTGCCGGTGCGCGGCGAGCTGCTGGCGGGCTTCACCGTGCCGGTGCTCAAGCTGGCGATGTTGTCGTCCTCGGAACTTTTCGGACGCTACCGCAGCCCGGGCATGAAACGGCGGACGTCGCTCGAAAAGGCCCGCGAAGCCAGAGCCCGCGCGACGGTGGACGAGATGGAGGAGGGCGACCTGGTCGTCCACTACGAGTATGGAGTCGGCCGGTTCCGCGGCATCCAGCCGGGCGACGAGGGCGACGAGCTGGTGTTGGAATACCGCGACGGTTCGCTGCTCGGCGTCCCCCTCGAACAGGCGCACCTGGTGGCGAAATATGTCGGCCTCGGCGGACGCACTCCCGACCTGAACAAGCTCGGAGGCACCGCGTGGAAAACCGCCCGCAAGGCCGCCGAAAAATCGATCCTCGACTACGCCGCGCAGCTCCTCCGCGTGCAGGCGGAGCGGCAGTCCGAGGAAGGCTTCGCCCACCCGCCGGACTCGCGCTGGATGTGGGAATTCGAGCGCTCGTTCCATTTTACCGAAACCTCCGACCAGCGGCGTGCCATCGAGGAAACGAAACTCGATCTCGAATCGACCCGACCGATGGATCGCCTGATCTGCGGCGACGTCGGCTTCGGCAAAACCGAGGTCGCCATCCGCGCCGCCTTCAAGGCGATCACCAGCGGCAAGCAGGTCGCCATCCTCGTGCCGACCACCGTGCTGGCGGAGCAACACTGGCGGACCTTCCGCGAGCGGATGTCGGATTACCCGATGCGCGTCGATCTGCTCAACCGGTTCCGCTCGCCCTCGGAAGTCCGTGAGACGATCGCCGGAATCGCGGACGGCTCGGTGGACCTCGTCATCGGCACCCACCGGCTGGTTTCCGGCGACGTGAAATTCAAGGACCTCGGGCTGGTCGTGGTCGATGAGGAGCAGCGCTTCGGCGTGGCCCACAAGGAGAAGTTCAAGCAGCTTTTCCGCCAGGTCGATGTGCTCACGCTCTCCGCCACGCCGATCCCGCGGACCCTCTACATGGCGCTCATGGGCGCGCGCGACATGTCCACCATCGAGACACCGCCGCCGAACCGCGTGCCGGTTTCCACCACCGTCTGCGCCTACGACGAGCGCGTGATCCGGGATGCCATCCTGCGGGAAATGAAGCGCGGCGGGCAGACGTTTTTCCTGCACAACCGCGTGAAAACCATCGACATGATGCGGGCGCGAATCGCCGAGCTGGTGCCCGAGGCGCGGATCATCGTCGGCCACGGCCAGATGGAAAAACACGACTTGGAAACCGTCATGCACACCTTTGTGAAAGGCGATGCCGACGTCCTGCTGGCGACCACCATCATCGAGACCGGCATCGACATTCCCAACGCGAACACGATCCTGATCGACCGCGCCGACCGATTCGGGCTGGCCGACCTTTACCAGCTCCGCGGCCGCGTGGGCAGGGCCGGGGAAAAGGCTCACGCCATCCTGTTCCTGCCACGCGACCTGATGACCGTCGGCGACGCCCGCAAACGCATCCACGCGATCAAACAATACACCGCGCTCGGCTCCGGCTTCAAAATCGCCATGCGCGACCTGGAGATCCGCGGTGCCGGCAACCTTCTCGGCACCAAACAGTCCGGCCACATCTCCCAGATCGGCTTCGACCTCTATTGCCAGCTCCTGCGGCAGTCGGTGGACCGCCTCAAGGGGCGGAAAGACGCGCCGCGCGGGGAAACCACTTTCAAGGCGGATTTCGTGGTGTTCAGCGAGGCCTCCTACGCCAAGGAGGATTCCCGGCTTCTGCTGCCCGCCTTCCTGCCTTCGGCGTGGCTGGAGGAAACCCGGCTGCGAATCACCGCCTACCGCGAACTCTCCGAAGCGGGAACCGAGAAGGCCGTCGATGCCTTGGGCGCGTCCTGGCGCGATCGTTTCGGCCAGCTTCCGGAAGCCGCCGCGCGCCTGATCGAGATCGCGCGGATCAAGGCCATCGCCGCTGCGGAGGGCATCGCGTCGGTGGAAATCCAAGGCCAGCGCCTCATGCTGCACCGCAACGGCGACTACATCCTGCTGGAGGGCCGGCGCTTTCCTCGCTTGCAATCCGCGGGTCCCGGCGAAAAGCTCCACGAAGCGATCACCCTCCTCCGCAACTTCTAATCTGATTCCAATATCTTCATGATTTCCCGTCTTGCATCGGCTTTGGTGATCTCAGGCACCGCCCTCTCGTTGGTCACCGCCCCTGCCCAGGAGCCTGCCGCGCCCCCTCCATCCCGCGGCCCGGTCGAGGTCAATGGCATCGCCGCCAAGGTGAACGGCAGGGTCATTACCAAGAACGAAGTCTCGTTCATGTTGGCACCCGTCTACGCCCAGCTCGTCGCGCAGTTTCCGCGTCGGGGGCCCCAGTTCGAGGGAAAATTCAAGGAAGCCAAGGACAACATCATTCAGGAGCTCGTCGACCGCCAGATCATCCTCGACGAATTCAAGCAACTCGGTGCGAGCATCCGCCCGAATCTCATCGACGAGGAGATCCAGCGCCAGATGCGCGAACTCTACAACGGCGACGAGACGAAATTCCGCGAAGAGCTGAAAAAGAGCCGCCTGACGATGGATGGCTATCGCGAGATGACCCGCGAAAAGATGGTGGTCCAAGCCATGCGCGCCCAACAATTCGCGGACGCCCCGCCGCCGCTTCCCAACGAAATCCAGCAGGAATACAACGAGGTGAAACCGTCTCTGCGGGACGTCAGCAAGGACTCGATCAGTTTCCAGAAGATTTTCATTCCCGGCCTCGATCAGAGCAATCCGCTTTCCACTCCTGAAACCCAGCTCCAACTCGCGGAGGACATCGTCAGGCAGCTCGGCGAGGGCAAGGATTTCGCGGAACTGGCGAAAACCTATTCGCGGGATGCCTATGCCGAGGAGGGCGGTCTTCAGGAAAACGTTCCGCGGTTGGACCTTTCCGTGGAATTCGCCGCCATCATCTTCGATGCGCAGGAAGGCAAGGTCGTGGGTCCGTTGGTCGATCCCCAAGGGTTCACCATCGTCAAACCCATCAAAAAGTTTCTCGGGCCCTCGCCGCCGCTGGAAAAGGTCCGCGAGCAGATCGAGGAACGGGTCCGCCGGAAAAAAACCTCCGTCCAATACGAACGCTGGATCGAAGCGAGACGGAAGCGCGCGATGGTCGAGATCAATCTCTAGAGTCTTCCTGCCTGCGGGTCCTTCAATGCTTTCCCCAGCGCGGAGAGGTAATCGCCGCGACTCATTTCGTAGCCGCCGAACTGCGTGAGGTGCTGCGTCATCCACTGGGTGTCGAGCAGCGAAAAGCTGGCCAGCCGCAGGCGCTCGACGAGAGCCGCCAGCGCGATCTTCGATGCGTCGGTCTTGCGTGAAAACATGCTTTCGCCAAAGAAAACGCCTGGCAGCGCCACACCGTAGAGCCCGCCCTGCAGACCCTCCCCGTCCCAGCACTCGACCGAATGCGCGTGCCCGTCCCGATGCAGCGCGCAATAGCTCTCGATGATCGTGGGATCGATCCACGTGTCGCTCCTCTCCGCGCATCCCCGCATCACGTCCCGGAAGGCCGTGTTCCAGCGGACCTCGAACGGCCTCCGCCTCAATGCCCGGCGGAGCCCGTGCGGAATGTGGAAACGATCATCGAGCGGAATCAGTCCGCGGCGCTCCGGCGAAAACCAGAAAATCTCACCATCCTCGGCCATCGGGAAAACGCCGTGCGCGTATGCGTTAAGCAGAATCTCAGGAGGAATCGCACGCGCCATCGGCCGGATGCTAGGCGGCCACGGCGTTTTGCCAAGCCACCACCCGGATTTCCCGCCCCGCCCTTCCCCATTGACCAACAGCGCTCCACCGCTGACCTTTTCGCAATGCCGAGCAAGCAAGACCTCCTCGACCTGCAATTCATCGATGCGCGTCACAAGCTCATCGATCTGGCTGCGTTTCTGGATCGCATCGACCGCCACCCCGGGGAGGATGACTATCGCCTTGCCGCCCTCAAGGAGGCCCTTCCGCTGCTGCTCGTTAACCGCCCCGACCGGGCCGCCGCGGTCCTCGAGTCCCTCTCCGACCACACCGCGGAGCTTGCTGCCAGCGCCCCCTTCCAAGGTGCTTTCGGTGCCCCTCGTCCCCCATCACGATGAAATACATCGAGCCCCACGCCCACATGGTCAGCCGCACCACGGACGACTATGAAAAACTCGCCATCGCCGGCTGCGAAGCCCTCTGCGAGCCCGCCTTCTGGGCTGGATTCGACCGCTCCTCCGCTGCCGGATTCCACGATTATTTCCGCCAGCTCACCGAGTATGAACCCAAACGCGCGGCCAGGTTCGGCATCAGGCATTACTGCTGGCTCTGCATCAATCCGAAGGAAGCCGACGACCCCGGCTTCGCCCGCGAGGTGATGTCGATTATTCCTGAATTCCTCGATCGCCCCACCGTCTTGGGAATCGGCGAGATCGGACTGAACAAGAACACCCGCAACGAACTCACCATTTTTGAGGAACACGTCCAGCTCGCGCTCGACCACGACCTTCCCATCCTCATCCACACCCCTCACCTCGAGGACAAACTCAAAGGCACCCGCCTGATCATCGACTCGCTGGCCTCCTTTTCAAAACTCGACCGATCCAAAGTCATCATCGACCACGTCGAGGAGCACACCATCGCCCCCGTGCTGGAGGCCGGTTTCTGGGCGGGGATGACGCTTTATCCCGAAAGCAAATGCACTCCCAACCGCGCGATCGACATGCTGGAAATCCACGGCCCCGACCGGCTCTGGATGAACTCCGCCTGCGACTGGGGCATCTCCGATCCACTCGCGGTGCCCAAGTGTGTCATCGAAATGAAAAGGCGACATCACACGCCGGAAGATATCGATCGCATCGTCTATCAGAATCCTCGCCGGTTTCTCAGCCAGTCCCCGCGTTTCATCTGACGCACATCGCGACCCTCGGCGGTGGCCTCCTCACCTGCTAGCGATCCGGAAATTCCGCAGGCCCGCCCATCGACTATCCCACACCCAATCCGGCAGTCACTCCGGGATAAGCTGCTGCCGGATCAAACAAAGTTGGACGTCCCACTCCCCCGGTCGCACGCTTCCGCGCTTTGAAATTCCATAATTCCCATCTCGCCTACTGCACGAACATCCATCCCGCGGAAACCTGGGACGCCACCGCCGCCGTGCTGCGAACCCATGTCCTTGGCGTCCGCGACCGGCTCCGCGAGACCGGCGATCTGTCGCCGGACGGGTCCTTCGCCATCGGCCTCCGGCTTTCCGCCCTCGCCGCCCGCGAGCTGCTGGCGGGCGACCACCTCCCGCGGTTCCGCGACTGGCTGGCGGAAACGGATACCTACGTCTGCTCGATCAACGGCTTTCCCTACGGTTCGTTCCACGGCACCCGCGTCAAGGAACAGGTCTTCAAACCGGATTGGGCCGATCCCGCACGGCTCGCTTACACCAGGGATCTCTTCCATATCCTCGCCGCGATCGGCCGGCCCGACACCGGACTCTCCGTTTCCACCCTGCCCGGCTCCCACAAAACCTTTCACGCGGACGAGGCGCCGATCCGGCAAAACCTTCTCGCCCTGGCCGATTTCCTCGAAACGCTCTCGGCCGAAACCGGCCACGACTTTCACCTCGGCCTGGAACCCGAACCGCTCGGTCACTTCGAAAACACCGCTGAGACCCTTGCCTTCTTCGAACGCCTTCATCATGACGCCGGCGATTCCGGGATCCTCCGCCGCCGCATCGGCCTCAACTACGACGCCTGCCATTTCGCCCTCGAATACGATGACGCCCGCACCTCGCTCGATGCCCTCACCTCCGCCGGCATCCGCCTGTCGAAAATCCACCTCTCCAGCGCCCTCGACCTCGACCCGCGCGACCCCGCGGCGCTCGAATCCATCCGCGCCTTCGACGAGCCCGTCTATTTCCACCAGGCGCTCCTCCGCCGGGGCGACGGCAGCATCCGGCGTTTCCCCGATCTTCCCGACTTTTTCGAAGCCGTCGGAAGCGGAGCCGTCCGGCCGGAGGACTTCGAGGAAATGCGCATCCATTTCCATATCCCGCTCGATGCCGAGCCCGCCCCTCCGCTCCGTGCCACCCGCGATCAGACGCTGGAGGTCCTCCGCTGGCGTCGCGACCACCCCGACGCCTGCCCGCACTACGAGATCGAGACCTACACCTGGGGCGTCCTTCCGCCCGATCTCCAACGCCCCGTCGAGGAACAGATCGCCGGCGAATACCGCTGGGTCCTCGCCCACCAGGACTGACCGGCCCCCGTCCCTCCCCCATCCAGCGGCGGATTTCATAGACGCTCACCCGCCCGCACGCTTTCCATACCCGTCATCCAATCGAAGCATATCGCACCAAGGCGATATGCCGACCAGCAGAATAAGACTGTTTGCGATATTCAAACATGAATCGATTATTTTTGGCGCTTTTACTAACGTTCCCTAGAAATGCATAGATTCACAAGAGCACTTCTACTCGCAAGGACTCCGCTCGCTCTGGTTGGTATAACCCTCATTGCAATGGATGCTCTTTCAGATGGTAACGTTAATTTGCGATTGTGGGTAGTAGACAATCCGGGATCGTTTTCGCCGGATGATCTGATTGTGACTTTGGAGATTCTCGGAAATAGCGTCATTTTCCAAAGTTCAGGCGGAACAGTCAGCGTTTCGACTCAGTGCTCCATTGTTCCAGGTAGTCAGTGCTACCCGGTGCTCAGTGTCACGTCGCCTTCTATCGGAAATTCGGTCTTCCCCCCCAAGCGGGCGCTTGGTCCCGCCGGGCTTCCGACTGCCGTGCGCGGAGCCCATTTCATCCAGTGCGAAGCCATCCAGCAAAAAGGATAATCCACACCCGACCCGTCGGACAGGTGCCGGCCGGCGGTTTCCTTCCCTGACGGGAGGAGGTTGGCATGAAACGAGGTCCGCCAAAAGGGGCGAAGAACTCTCCCGCGGGTTGCCAAGCCGTTCGAATTCCTCTTGGCTGGCCGCCATGTCCGACATCAAAATCACGCTCCACACCACCGCCGGCGACATCGACGCCACGCTCTACGCGTCCAAGGCACCGCTCACCTGCGCGAATTTCCTCAATCTCGCCCGCCGCGGTTACTACGACGGCGTTGCCTTCCACCGCGTGATCGAGGGCTTCATGCTTCAGGGCGGCGATCCTACGGAAACCGGCACCGGCGGCCCCGGCTACAAGTTCGCCGATGAATTTCACCCGGAGCTCCGCCACCGCTCGCCCGGCGTCTTCTCGATGGCCAACGCCGGCCCCGGCACGAACGGATCGCAGTTCTTCATCACCACCACCGCCACCCCTTTCCTCGACAACAAGCATTCCGTCTTCGGCCAGGTCACCAACGGCATGGACGTGGTCGAAAAGGTAACGGGCAAAAACAACACCGGCGAGCGCGGCTGCAAACACAACGGCGTGGGCGACAAGATCACCTCGATCACCACCCACGGCGACACCACGGACCTTTTCGAGTCCCAGAAGGACCACGTCGCGCATTGGAACTCCGTGCTGGACTCCAAAAAGTAAACTCCGCCATCCCAAGCGGCCATCACACGATCCCGTCGGCTGCCCGGCGGGATCTTTTCGTTCCAGCCATGGAATGAATCCCCCTCATGCCCGAGGTGGGCGGGATTGTTGGTGAAAGGAGGACGGGCCAAAGCGGCGGCACGGCCGGTGCTTTTCCGGAGGGAACAACCACCCGTTCCCGCCATGGTCGATTTCAACAATTCGGGCTTCACCGAAGAGCAAACCTCCTACCTTTCCGGCTTCGTCTCCGGAGTGCTCCAGTCGCGCGAGCTGCCGTTTCTCGGCCAGGATGCGGCCAACCGGTTTACCCACGAGCCTTCGGAAGCGGTGGAAACCGTGCACGGCACGCCCGTCGACGACCTGTGCCGGGAGGAAATCATCAAGCATGAACGGCACGGACTCGATAGCTACGACACGATCCTCGCCAACGCCGAAACAAACACCTTTCCCAAGGATGGCGACGTCTTCCGCTACAAGTTCCACGGGCTCTTCTTCGTCTCACCCGCCCAGGAAAGCCTGATGCTCCGCTGCCGGATCGCCGGCGGCGCGCTCAGCTCGGCACAACTCCGCGGCCTCTCCGAAATCGCCGCCGACTGGGGTCCGGGCCATGCCGATCTGACCACCCGCGCCAACCTCCAGATCCGCGAGATCATGCCCAAGGATGCTCCCGCCGTCCTCATGAAACTCGCCGACCTCGGCCTCACCTCGCAAGGCGCCGGCGCCGACAACGTCCGCAACATCACCGCCACTCCCACCAGCGGTTTCGATCCCGACGAACTCCTCGACGTGCTGCCCTACGCCAAGGCGATCCACCACTACATCCTGAAAAACCGCGACCTCTACGGGCTGCCCCGGAAGTTCAACATTTCCTACGACTCCGGCGGCCGCGTCTCGGTTTGCGCCGATACCAACGATATCGGGTTCTACGCGGTGAAAGTCGGCATGAACGAGCACGGCGTGGAGCCAGGCATCTACTTCCGCATGCAACTTTGCGGGATCACCGGTCACCAGCAGTTCGCCACCGATTGCGGTGTCCTGCTCACCCCGGCCGAAACCCTTCCCGTCGCCGCGGCGCTGATGCGCGTGTTCATCGAGAATGGCGACCGAACCAACCGCAAGAAGGCCCGACTCAAGTATCTCGTCGATGCCTGGGGAATTCCGAAGACGTTGGAGGAAACCTCCGGCAAACTCGCCTTTCCCCTGCGCCTCTTCCCTCTCGACGCCTGCGAACCCGCCGCCGCCAAATCCAAGCACGGCCACCTCGGCGTCCACCCGCAGAAAGACGGTAGGAATTACCTCGGCATCCTCACACCGGTGGGCCGCATGAGCTGCGGGCAGATGAACCAACTAGCCGACATCGCCGACCGTTACGGCCGTAGCGAGCTCCGCCTCACCGTTTGGCAAAACCTCATCATCCCCGGCATCACAGACGGACAGATCGAAGTTGCCGCCGCCGCGGTCATCGCCGCCGGCTTCGACTACCGCCCTGCCGCGCTCACCGGCGGCATCATCGCCTGCACCGGCAGCCGCGGCTGCAAATACGCCGCCGCGGATACCAAAGGAAACGCGGTCGATCTCGGCCGCTACCTCGACGGGCGGATCCACCTCGACCAGCCCGTCAACATCCACCTCACCGGCTGCCCGCATTCCTGCGCCCAACACTACATCGGCGACATCGGCATGATGGGAGTGAAGGTGAAGAACGCCGCGGGCGAGTCGGTCGATGGCTACCACATCGTCATCGGCGGTGGCGTGGATGACACCCGGGCGATCGCGCGGGAGATATGGAAATCGGTTCCCTGCACCGAAGTCCCGCCGCTCATCGAATCCCTCCTCAAGGCATACCTGACAAAACGTAACGGAGATGAGACTTTCTCCGGCTTCGCCAACCGTCACGAAGTCCACCAGCTTCAGGAACTCGTCCAACCCGCCCGCACCGCCGCGGCCTGAATCCTCCAGCGCGATGTCCCTGACCCTTCCGCCCAACGCCCCCTTCACAGGCACCCAGCGCATGTGGTTGAAAGGCTACCTCGCCGGCCTTTCCTCTTCATTCACCCCTGCCGCGCCGGCTCCGGCCGTCCCCGCACCCGCCGCCGGACCCCCGGTCCATATCCTCTGGGGCTCCCAAACGGGAAATGCCGAAGGCCTGGCAAAACGACTCTCGAAAACTCTCCAAGCAAAAGGACACCGGGTCACCGTGGCCGACATGGCGGGCCTCGTCCCCGCGGATCTCGCCGCGATGGAGCATCTGGTCGTCATCACGTCAACCTATGGCGACGGCGAGCCGCCCGATAATGCGGCCGACCTCCACGCCGCGCTTGCCGAGGCCGGCGGAGGTCCGCTTTCCGCGCTCCGCTTCGCGGTCTTCGCTCTGGGCGACAGCAATTACCCGGACTTCTGCAAATGCGGCCATGACTTCCACTCGCGTCTCGCCGGGCTGGGGGCTTCCCCCTTGCTCGATGTCGCCGAAACGGACGTGGATTTCGACGCTCCCTTCGCCGCCTTCGGCATCCGCATTGCCGAACGCCTCGCCGCCGGAATCCCCGCCTGATCCGTGCATCAAACCCTCAAACGCATTCCACCGCTGAAGCCCGCCGCGCGGGCAATGGAGCCACGCACGCTCATCGACCAGCTCCTTGCCGAGCAAAAGCAGCTCCAAACTCCCGCCGCCCGCTTCGCTGAGATTCACGGCCGCGCCCCCGATCTCGCCGATCATTACCGCACCCTCATTCCTCTCACCAAACCCGGCGAAAACGAACAATATGCCTTCGAGGTCTCGCTCGACCGCTGCACCGGCTGCAAGGCCTGCGTCTCCGCCTGCCACTCGCTCAACGGCCTTGACGACCACGAGGTCTGGCGCGACACGGGTGTCCTGTTAGGTGGCGGCGATCGCCCGGGTTGGCAGCAGACGGTCACCACCGCCTGCCATCACTGCGAGGATCCCGGCTGCCTCAACGGTTGTCCCGTCGGTGCCTACGAAAAGGACCAGGAAACAGGAATCGTCCGCCACCTCGACGACCAATGCATCGGTTGCTCCTATTGTATTTTGAAATGTCCTTACGACGTCCCCAAATACTCAAAGAAGCGGGGAATTGTTAGAAAATGCGACATGTGCCACCAGCGCCTGGCGGAAGGTGAGGCCCCCGCGTGTGTCCAGGCCTGCCCGACCGAAGCAATCCGCATCGTCACCGTTTCACGCACCGCGGATCCCGTCGTACCGGGTTCCACTGCGATTCTGGGCGATCTCTCGATCACCCGCCCCACCACCCGCTACACCGGCCGGGAAATCGCGACCTCGGCTCTAGCAGCCGACCGGGAGGCGCTCGTCCCGCAGCACGCCCACTGGCCGCTCGTATTCATGCTCGTCCTCACGCAGGCCGGCATCGGATTGCTTCTGGCGGGTGTCGGCCGCCCGGCCGATCCTTCCCGTCTCACGATCATCCTCACCGCCACCATTCTCTTCAACGCCGGCATGGTGGCCGCCACTCTCCACCTTGGCCAACCGCTCAAGGCCTGGAGGTTCTTTCTCGGACTCAAGACGTCCTGGCTCTCCCGCGAGATTCTCGCGTTCTCGCTTTTCGCGCCGATCCCTCTCATCCTTTCCGCACTTCCCCATCTCCCTGACTTTCCACACAAGGAACTCATCTCATTTATGACAGGCATCACCGCCGTCCCGCTCGGTCTGATTGCCGTGTTCACCAGTGTCATGATTTATCAGGATACCGGCAGGGTTTCATGGCGCCTATATCTAACAGGATCACGGTTCTTCGGAACCGTCGCCTCATTCTGCATGCTTGGCATACTCATCTCCCACCCGACACCGATCCTCGCCCTCTCCTTTTCCGCCATCGCGATGTTGAAGTTGGTCCCCGAATCACACCTCCTGAGGAGAGCCGGAAACGAGGACACTCCCTGGTCGCCTGACGTGCACAGCGCGAGGATTCAGCAAGGACCTCTCCGCCGCGTCCTCAATGCCCGGGTCATCTTCACTTTCATGGCCGCATTCACCGCCCTGATCGAACCGTGGCTCGCCTTTCCACTACTTTTGCTCGCTGAAATCGCGGAACGGCAATTGTTCTTCCAGTCGGTTTACGCGCCGAAAATGCCCGGCAACTTTGCCGGTGCGAGCCGCCATCATTAATTCAGAGCGATACTGCAAACTTTTCAGGAATATCAAAAATCATTGATTATCGACAATCATTCCCCCCAGTATCCCGGCTGTCTGTCACCCGTCATCCGTCCCGATGAAACAATCAGCCCTATTCCGCTTCACACCGATTTTCGCGATCTTTGCCCTTCTGCCACACCCTGCAGCGGCGCTGACGATCAATTTGAATTACTCCTACGATTCCGCGGCAGGAGGCTTCTTCAGCCAGAACGCGGTTGCCAAGGCAGCCCTGGAGGCCGCCGCCACGGATATCTCCATGGCGATCACTTCCACCCTGGGAGGCATCTCCAGCTCCCAATACACGGTCACCGGAACCAACGGCAGCACATCCGCGGTGTTCGACTGGAACTATACCATCACGAATCCGGCCACCGGTGCCCAAGTGATTCTCACCGATACGGAGATCGCCCCCGATACCGTAACGATTTATGCAGGCATGCAACCGCTTCTCGGGACCACTCTCGGTGAGGGCGGCATGGCGGGAGTGGGCTTGTCGATCTCTGGAGGCAGTTCCGGCAACTGGAACGAGGATTGGGAAGGGGCGGTCGCCTCCGCCGAGGCCCAATCCAATGCGATTTTCGGCCGGGGAGGCGGCCCGACCTCCTACTCGATCAAAGGAGATATCACCTTCGATCTGACCACCGCAACTTACTCCGTGTCCACGGGAATCGGCTTGGGCAACCTCTGGTTCGACAGTGATATCAACGACAGCGGGTCCGCCAATACCATGGCGGAACTGGAAAATTACTGGCATTTCGACCACACCACGGAGGTCGAATCGGGCAAATACGATTTCTATTCCGTCGCCGTCCACGAGATGATCCATTCATTGGGACTCGGAGGGTCGGAATCGTGGCACTCGTTGGTGGATGGAGACAATTGGCTCGGTGCGAATGTCATCGCTTTGTATGGAACAGGAGAAAATGTGGTCAGCGAAGGCAACCATATCGCGCCGGGCGTCATGAGTTATCGACTTGGCGATGGCACTTTGCAGGAACCCGTCATGAGCCCCTACCTGGTCTCCGGTGAACGCAAGTATCTCACCGAGGTGGACCTTGCGTTCATGCAGGATACGGGCTGGGAGACCACTGCGGTGGTTCCGGAGCCCGACCTCGCGGCGCTGGCGGCGCTCGGGCTCTCCACGCTCTTATTAATCCGCCGGCGTTACCGTTGAGCTTCGGAGACCGCCAGGGCCAGCGCCGGCGTCTGACTGCGGAGTGCTATTCCGCACGGTCGGGCCGTGCCTCATGAACCGCGCTCATTCACGCAATGATCCACCCATCCATGGCATTTTGGGAAACTCACTCCTCACGCATACCATCTGCTTGGTTGAAGTGAGATGTTCACCCGCCTCCTCAAGCAACACGGCGGCCCCCTCACCCGCGATCTCGTTCAGGAACCCGGGCATTTCGGACTCGGAAACGTCCCTTCCCGGCTCAAGCCCGCCGCGACCACCACCTCGATTTGCGGTTACTGCGCCACCGGCTGCCAGCTCAAGATCCACCTCGATGAGAATGGCAAGGCCATCAACCTCAGTCCGCAAGCCGGCTATCCCGTCAATCTCGGAATGGCCTGCCCCAAAGGCTGGCAGGCGCTCGACCCTCTCGACTCGCCCGACCGCGGGGCCACTCCGCTGCTGCGACATTCCTCCGGCCACCTTGCACCGGTGGATTGGTCCGCCGCCATTTCGACCTTCACCGACCGGCTCAAGTCGATCCAGCAAAAGCACGGCCGCGAATCCGTCGCGTTTCTCTCCACTGGCCAGATCCCCTTCGAGGAAATGGCCTATCTCGGCTGCCTCTTCAAATTCGGGATGGGATTTCTCCACGGCGACGCCAACACCCGCCAGTGCATGGCGACCGCCGTTGTCGCTTACAAGCAATCCTTTGGCTTTGACGCTCCGCCCGCAACTTATGCTGATTTCGAAGAAAGCGACGTCATCGTTCTCATCGGGGCCAATCTCTGCATCGCCCACCCGATCCTTTGGCAGCGCGTCATGCGCAACAAGCGTTCGCCCGAAATCATTGTCATCGACCCGCGTGCCACCGAAACCGCCCAGGCAGCCACCCGGCACGTGGCTCTCAAACCCAAGGGTGACCTCCCCCTTCTCCACGCGCTCGCCCACTGCATCCTCCGCGACGGCCGGACCGATCCCACCTCCATCGCCCGGACCGAGGGGATCGAGCAACTCACCGCCTTTCTCCAGGACTATTCACCCGCCGCCGTATCCGACCGGACGGGTCTGTCGGTCGACCAGATCGAATCGCTCGCGCTCGCTGTCTCGCGGCCGGGAAAGCGCGTCTCGTGGTGGTGGACCATGGGCGTCAACCAATCGCACGAAGGCGTCCGCACGGCCCAATCGATCATCAACCTTTGCCTGATCACCGGCAACATCGGCAAACCCGGCACCGGCCCGAACTCCATTACCGGCCAGTGCAACGCGATGGGCTCCCGCCTTTTCTCAAACACCACCTCGCTCGTCGGCGGTCACGAGTTCGCCAATCCCAACCACCGCGAGAAAGTCGCCGGCATCCTCGGGATTCCCGTGGAAACCATTCCGTCCGAGTCCTCGCTCGCCTACGACCAAATCCTCGCGGCGGCCGAATCCGGAAAAATCAAAGCCCTCTGGATCGTCGCGACCAATCCATTCCACTCGTGGATCGACAGCGGTCGGCTCGCCGCCTTGCGGGAGAATCTCGAGTTCCTCGTCGTTCAGGACATGTATCATAACACCGAGAGCGCACTCGCCGCGGACCTCTTCCTGCCGGCCGCCGGCTGGGGCGAAAAATCCGGCTGCTTCATCAACTCGGAACGCCGCATCGGCACACTCAAGACGGTTCGGCAGGCTCCCGGCCTGGCACTCTCCGATTTCCGCATCTTCCGCCTGATCGCCGACGCCTGGGGTTGCGGAGAGATGTTTCGTCAATGGACCGATCCCGAGTCCGCCTTCAAAATCCTGCGCGATCTCACGAGAGACCGCCCCTGCGACATCACCGGCATCGATGGCTACCAACACCTCGACGAGTGCGGCGGCATCCAGTGGCCATTCCCGATGCGGAAAGGGGGCAATGTCGTCTCGCCTGGATCTTCATCCACCGGCCCAGATCCAATACTGGACCCTGATCGGCCCGCCCCATCCGAACGCCGTCTGTTTGAAGACGGCCGCTACTACACCCCGAGCGGAAAGGCACAACTTCACTTCTCGCCCCCCGCCGATCTTCCCGAGCCTCCTGACGAAGCCTATCCCTATCTCCTGCTCACCGGCCGTGGCACCAGCAGCCAATGGCACACCCAAAGCCGCACATCGAAATCGGATGTCCTCCGGAAACTCTACCCGGCCGACATTTACCTCGAGATCCACCCGAACGATGCCGCCCGGCTTCGCGTCTCCAATGGCGACTCCATTCTGATCACCTCCCGCCGTGGAGAGATCCGCGCCGCAGCGTATCTTGCCCCCACGGTGCAACCCGGCCAGATCTTCCTCCCCATGCACTATCCCGAGGTCAACCGGATCACCCACCCATCCTTCGATCCCCATTCCCGCCAGCCCAACTACAAGGCCTGCGCGGTTTCCCTGCGGCGCGGGTGACTCCACAACGCAGGGAAACCGACCCGAAAAACCTTCAAACCTGTTCCCGCAAGCGCTTCAGCACCTCTTCATAAGCTTCCATGACGTTGCCGAGATCGCGCCGGAAACGGTCTTTGTCCATCTTATCACCCGTCTTGAGATCCCACAGTCGGCAGCCATCGGGGCTGATCTCATCGGCCAGCACAATGGTGGAGGGGTCTGAAACCAAACGGCCGAACTCCAGTTTGAAATCCACCAACCGGAGCCCGCACTTTGCGAAAAACTCTCCGAGGATCCGGTTCACCCGCAGTGCCGATTCCCGCAGATGCACCAAGTCTTCCGGCGTCGCCAGCCCCATTTCCCGGATGTAATCATCATTGATGAGCGGATCGCCCAGCGCATCGCTCTTGTAGGAGAATTCGATGACGGGACGGGAGAACGCATGCCCTTCCTCCATCCCGGTGCGCTTGCAGAAACTACCGGCGGAGAAATTCCGGACGATGACTTCCACCATCAGGATCTCGACCTTCTTGACCTCCACGTTGGTCTCGTCGATCTGCCGGACGAAGTGGGTCGGAATTCCTTCTTTTTCCAGATACAAGTAGAGAAGGGTGCTGATCGCGTTGTTCAGGCGGCCCTTGTTCTCGAACGACGCCTTTTTCTCGCCGTTGAAGGCCGTGGCGTCATTTTTGAACTCCATCCGGAGGGTATCCGGACGATCGGTGGCCCACAGGCGCTTGGCCTTGCCTTCATAGAGCGGTGTCATCGGCGCAGTCGTAAGACCCGCCCGTGGCCGGGTCAAGAGCGCTGAAATCCCAAACTCAGCGCGAGGCCTGGATGGCGATGATCTTGTCGCGGGAAATCCATTTGTCATACGTCTCGCCCCGGACCACCACCCAGGAATCCCCGAAGTAAACCATCTTCCCGCTGATGGTGAAGTCCTCATCAAATCCCGGAGGCGGCTCGGGCGGCAACGAAGGAACCTGCCTCCAGCTCTCCATCTCCACCGTCACCACGCATTCCATATCGATGGGGAACTCCATCATCGACTGCTTCCCGGCGGGCGGTTGGGCCGAGACGGGGCGGGTCAACAATAGGCCGATAGCGGCGGCGGTGGCGACAAGTGTGAACAAGGCGATCTTGATTTTCATGGCAACCCTGACCCTAAGACCACCTCCGCCATCCGCAGGCGAAGAAATTCAGCATGATTGCCTCATCGTGAGTCCCCGAAGCTCATTCGCGGATCACCGATGCGATCTCGTCGGTACTCCACCCCGAGCCATCTCCCATCCCACTCTCATCAATCGCCGCCGCGAGGTCGCGCTTCTTCGCCTGCAAACGAACCACTTTTTCTTCAACCGTTCCGCGGGCGAGGAGGCGGTAAACGGTCACCGGACGGGACTGGCCGATCCGATGGGCCCGGTCGGTCGCCTGCGATTCCGCTGCCGGATTCCACCACGGATCGAAGTGCACCACGGTGTCAGCCGCAGTCAGATTCAGTCCATATCCGCCGGCTTTCAGACTGATCAAAAACACCGGGGGGCCGTCCGATTTTTGGAACCGATCCACCAGATCCTGACGATTCCGAGACTGGCCGTCGAGCCTTAGGCAAGGCCA
>JBBSJY010000079.1:0-18360 GCA_038256845.1 Verrucomicrobiales bacterium
CTACGACCTGACGATCCGGGCCAATATCACTTCAAGCGCGAACAAGCTCCTCGTCACCAGTAACGGCGTGCCCCTCCAGGTGGGCGGCTTCAACTCCCTTCCCGCGACCAGTGGGTATCAAAACGTCGTCCTGAGCGGCCTCTACTTTCCCACGTCCGGTCAGCAACGGCTGCGGCTGAACTTCAGCACCACCGCCGGCAAGACGATGAAGCTGAACCGGCTCACGTTTACGTCTTCCAATGTCGCGGTCTATTCCATCAGCGGCACCGTGACCCTCGGTGCATCCGGTCTATCCGGCGTGACCGTGACCGACAGCCTGCGCAGCACCACGACCGACGCCAACGGTAATTACGTCCTTACCGGCGTCCCGAACGGCAGCTATTCGCTCAGTGCCAACAAACCCGGCTACATAATCTCCCCCGGGTCCATCGCCGTCACTGTGGCTAATTCCAGCCTGACCGGCCGCAACTTCACCGCCACTCTTCAAGCCCCGGTCATCGCTTCAGGCCAATCCCCCACTGGCTCCCTTAACGACAGTTTCTCCTACCAGATCCAAGCCAGCAGCTCCCCGACCAGCTACGCGCTCGTCAGCGGTTCCTTGCCGCCCGGCCTTACCTTGAACACTGCAACTGGGATCATCTCAGGAACGCCCAGCACCCTCGGCACCTTCTCCGGCACCTTCACCGCAGCGAATTCCACTGGCACCTCCTCCCCCGTCACCATCAGCATCGGAATCGTCCCGGGTTCGATCATCTACCAGCCATTTGCCGATGCCAACGGGACTGCGGCGGCCTCCATGGCACTCGTGCCAGGGGTGAGCGGCTACAGCGGCTCGGGCACGGTGCAAAGCACTTCCGCTCTCACCTACTCCAACGTCGCATCGTCAGGCAATGGCTTTGCCACGGCCAGTGGTAGCCGGTTCTTCATCTCGTTGAACACCGCCTTGCCCGCCTTGGCCACGTATGTCAGTGGAGGCATGATCGGTGGCACCGGCACTGGCGTGCTCTATGTGAGTTGGATGGCAAAAGGAATCAACGCGCAAGAGGCTAACGACTTCGAGTTTCGCACGGGGACCAGCGCGGATACAAACATCACCGTGGCTGTGGGCACGAGTTCCGGCAAAAGCTTTATCCGCGCGATGAGCGCCAACGCGCTGAATTCGGGCATCGTCAATTACAACGATTCGACGGTGGCCCCCTCCGTCAATACCGATCTGTATGTGGCCAAATTCACCTTCGGGGCGGGCAGCACCACGCGGGTCGATGTCTATGTGAATCAAATGACGGAAGGCACGCCCACGGTGACGACCATCGGATTCGGTCAGTTCAACACCCTCGCCTTTGCCAAGTATGGCACCGCAGCGGCCCCCTCGCTTGACGAAATCCGCATGGCCAACACGTATGCGGCAGTCGTGCCCACCTCCAGCGGAAGCCAAGCCCTCCCGGCAGCTCCCTCAAATCTGAGTGCAGTGGCGGCCTCCGCCTCGCAGATCAACCTGACCTGGACAGACAACTCCACTGAAGAAATCGGCTTCAAAGTTGAGCGCAGCGCTAACGGCTCCACGGGCTGGACGCAGATCGCCACCCCTGCGGCAAATTCCACCGCCTACTCCGACACCAATCTCGCCCCAGGTACCACAAACTACTACCGCGTTTGCGCCACATTCTCCGGCGGTGACTCCGCCTATTCCAACACCGCCAACGCCACCACGATCGGCGTAACCCCGGCTACACCGTCAGCCCTCAGTGCCACTGCCAACTCCACCACTCAGATCACGCTGAATTGGACCGACAACGCCACCAACGAAACCGGCTTCAAGCTCGAGCGCAGTGCCGATGGAACTACGGGCTGGACCCAAATCGCCACCCCGGCGACTAACGCAATCTCCACCATCGATACTGGCCTCGCCACCGGCACAACCTATTACTACCGCATCCGCGCCACTAACTCGGCGGGGGATTCGAGTTACAGTAATATCGCCAACGCCACCACGTTCTCGGGCGTTGAAGCCTTCCGCTCCACCTTTGGATTGGCCGCCGATGGCTCGCAGGACTTGCTCACTCCGGCCGACGATGGGGTGCAGAACTTGCTCAAATACGCCTTCAATATGGTTGCCGCCACCCCAGGCCCGGGCCAGGCCGCAAATCTCGCGACGCCCAATGCCGCTGTGCTCACCGCCAACGGCTCCGCTGGCCTACCGCTCGTCGGGGTCGAAGGCGGCACAGGTAATCTTCAGCTCACCTACATTCGGCGCAAAGCCGCTACGAATCCGGGCATCACCTACGCCGTCGAGTTCAGCGACTCCCTCACCTCGTGGGTGGTCAATGATTCCGCCACCGAAATCATCACCTCCATCGACGACACCTTCGAGCGCGTGACCGTGACCGACACGACCGCTACCACCTCTAAGCGCTTCGTTCACGCCCGCGTCACCGCACAGTAATAGAATCGAATATGAGACTTTTAAGCATCCTAGGAGTTCTGCTCTCCTTCAATTTCGCTCAAGCTACCACCTATTACGTCAGCCCAACCGGGAACGATGCCGCTAACAGCGGCACCTCGTCGGCGACTCCCTGGGCGACCGTGGCCAAGGTCAACGCCACCACCTTCGTCGCCGGCGATAGCATCCTGTTTGAAGGCGGGAAGACGTGGACGGACACCGTTCTCACCCCTAAGGGCAGCGGAACCTCGGCTTCGCGCATCACTTTCGACACCTATGGGACCGGGAAGGCGACCATTGCCCTCACCTCGACGACTGCGAAGGGCTTATTTATCAACGGCAACGACTTCCTGACGTTTCGGAATCTCATCTTCAAAGGCCCATTCACCATAGCCCAGACAACGACGGCCGAGACGCCCTACGGGGTCCATCTCGGCCCCGGCTCGTTGAACGTAGCCATTGATCGCTGTGAGGTCACCGGGTTTTACGGATTCGGCATCTTGATAGGTAACGGCTCCAACAACCTATCAGTCACCCACACGGATATCCACGACAACGGCCATGACGGCGTGGCCAGCACGAAGAACTTTAGCAGAGGAAGTCGGCAGCTAGTGACCTCGAATGTCTATATCGGAAATTGCAAGGTCTACAACAACAAGGGCTTCAACTCCAAAGATGGCTCGGGAAGTGGCATCGTATTGCGGCAAATCGATGGCGCGGTGATCGAGTATTGCGAGTCTTATAACAATGGCTTCGGATGGGGCGGGAATGGCGGTGGCCCGGTGGGCATCTGGAGTTGGGACTGCAACAATGTCCTCATCCAATACTGTGAATCTCATCACAACAAGAATGGCGCCGGCGGTTACGATGGCGGCGGCATCGACATCGACGGCGGCGATACCAACTGCGTGGTGCAATACTGTTATACCCACGATAATGACGGCTGCGGCCAGTTTGTCGCCCACTTCAGCGGCTCGCACCCCACCGACAACAATACTATTCGTTACAATATCAGCTACAATGACGGCATCGCCACCGGCCAGGGTGCCTTCAACCTGTGGGGACCGTCCACCAACGGGAAATTCTACAACAACGTCATCATTGGCGGCCCTAATACCGCCACCGCTATCTTCCGAAACGAGTCGCCAAGCGCTGGCGCAGGCCAGAAGGTATGGAACAACATTTTCGTTTCGACGAACGGAAAGCCGCTGGTGTCCGGCGTGGGTAACGCGGAATATACTTTCCAAGGCAACCTATATTTTTCTACGAACGGTATTTACAACATCAATGGCCACACCTCGCTCGCCGCATGGCAAGCCGCCGGCCAGGAGAAGCTCAACGGGAATCCGGTGGGTATCCAAGGGGACCCGCGCTTTGTGAGCATGACCAATCCCGGGACGGTGACCGTGGCCAATCTGGTGTCCGGCTTAGCCGGTTACCGGCTTCCGACGTCCTCGCCGGCGGTCGATGCGGGTCTAGATCTCGCGGCACTGTTCACGATCAATCCGGGCAGTCGGGACTACTTCGGTAACCTCATTCCCAACGGCCTAGCCTACGACATCGGAGCCCACGACGTGGCCCGCGGCATCTACAGCATCAGCGGAACCATCACCCTGAATGGCGGCGGCCTCGCTGGAGTCAATGTTTCAGCGGGCGATAGCATAGCGACCACTGCGGCAGACGGAACCTTTTCCATAACCGGACTCGTTGAAGGCAGTTACACCCTCACTCCCACGAAGGCCAGTTATAGTTTTTCACCCGTCTCGCAGAGTGCCACGATCACCAGCTCCAGCGTCGCCGGGAAAAATTTCAACGCTACGCTTCAGGCTCCGATCATCACTCCCGGGCAGTCCGTCACCGCCTACCTGAACGGAGAATTTTCCTATCAGATTCAGGCAAGCGGCTCTCCGACCAGCTACGCGCTCGTTAGTGGTGCTTTGCCAGCTGGCATTACGTTGAATACCACGACCGGACTCCTCTCCGGCAACACAACCGCCACCGGCACCTTCACTCCCTCATTCACTGCCACCAACTCCGCAGGCACCTCCTCTCCCGGTTCCGTTAGCCTCAGAGTGATCTCTGCCAAGTTGATCATTTCCGAGCCCTTCGCCTATCCTGTTGGCACCAACGATCCGGATCCGGACGCCGGCCTAAACGGTGGCAATGGTCTTCCCGCCACCAATGAGGGCGGCTCGCCCGCTGGCACCAGCACCGGCCTCCGCGCCACTTGGGGCACCACCACGGATGTCGTCGCCGGCCTCAGCTACGTCCAGGGCACGAAAACTCTCGCGACCTCGGGTGGGGCGGGACTTGTGAACAACGCCACTTGGGGTGGCATCGCCTATGTCTATAAATCGATGTCGGTCGATCCGTTCATCGATCAGCGCGTTAGCAGCAACCTCACGGGCAACCTCGGCGCGGACGGCACCAGCCTCTACGTCAGCCTGCTCGCACAGACAAATACTTCGACCGACAACGCCTTCCGATTCAGCTTCAAATACGACGGGGTCGCCAACTTCTACGTGAGCAACACCACCACAGGCTGGAGCCTCAACGGCACCAACGCCGCCGGAGTCCCGCTCGCGTTGAATACTCCCACCCTCTTGGTGCTCCGCTTCGATTTTACGGCTGGCACCGCCACGGTCAGCCTTTGGGTAAACCCAACTCTCGGGGCTTCGCTTGGAACGGCCAACGCGGTTGCCTACGGAGTTACCTTCCCTGGCTTCGTTAGCGTCCAAACTAACTCCGCCGTCGCCAGTGCGATGACGATGGATGAAATTCGTTTCGGTGCGACCTACGCCTCCGTAACTCCCTACACCGATTCGTCTCCGTCCGCCCCTGTCGCTCCTTCCGCGCTGAGCGCCATGCCTAACTCATCCTCGCAGATCACCCTGAACTGGACCGACAACGCCACCAATGAGACCGGCTTCAAGCTCGAGCGAAGTGCCGATGGCAGCACCGGCTGGATGCAAATCGCCGCGCCGCTCGCGAACGCGATCAGTTTCTCCGATATCGGCCTCGCCCCGGACACACTGTACTTTTACCGCATCCGGGCTGCAAACTCTGCCGGTGATTCGGCCTGGAGCGTTGGCGCGAGTGCGACCACTTGGAACGGCATACAAGGATTCCGCGCGGCCAATGGCCTCAACGCAGATGGCACGCAAGATGGACTTACCCCGGCCGGTGACGGCGTCGCCAACATCCTCAAGTATGCCTTCAACATGATCGGCTCCGGCCCCAGCCAGGCCGCCTCGCTTTCCGCTCCGAATTCGGCGACCCTCTCTCCCGGCGGCTCTGCGGGGTTGCCAGCCGTTATTGTTGCCGATTCCGACCCAGACGCTGGAAAGCTTCAGTTTACCTATGTCCGCCGCAGAGCCTCCACGTCACCGGGGATCACCTACGGGGTCGAATTCTCCGATGCCCTCGCCACTTGGGAAGTCAATGGCTCCGCCTCCGAAAGAGTCATAACGATCGACGGCAGCTTTGAACGCGTGACGGTGAGCGACTCCACCGCCGTCCCCACGAAGCGATTCGCCCGGGTGAGGATCAACACCCCCTGATGAAATTCTGCGATCGGCTCGCCACCGGAGTCGCTCCCACCATTGACATCGCCGCCGGGTATGCTATGATTGCCGTTTTATTCCAGCGCTTCTTCCGCGTTCGGGTTAAACCCACAAAAACCATATGAGAATCCGGCACCTCGCCCTTACCATTTTTTTAGCGGCACCCTCGCTCCAAGCCGCCACTTACTATGTGGCACCGCCTGCATCGGGTGGCAGTGACAGCAATTCGGGCACACTTGCTTCTCCTTGGGCAACCATTCAAAAGGCCGCGACGATCGCCGCCGCCGGGGACACGATTTTCATTCGCGCCGGAACATACCGAGAGACGGTGACTCCCACCAACTCCGGCACCGCCGGTGCACGCATCACCTACCAGAATTATAACCATGAAGTCGTCACCATCAGCGGCGCCGACGTCATCTCCTCCGGCTCCTGGTCACTCGACTCCGGCAATATCTACAAGGCACCGCTTGCCTCCGGATTCTTCGTCTCGACCATGAATCAGGCCACGCAGGTCTTCGTGGACGGCACAATGGTCAATCTCGCCAAGTGGCCGAACGTCACCACCAAGACCAACGCCTACCCGTCCGGCATCGCGCCGGCGGTGGACATCTCCCACCCCGCCAAAGCCGTCACCACTTCCTTTGTTTCCAAAACCCGCGACACCACCGCCCGCCTCACCACCGGCGTCGTCGCCGACACCGCCCTCCCGCCGCGCCCAGCCGGGTTCTACGACGGCGCGGAAATCTATTTCCAACCCAACAACAACGCCTGGAGCTGGATCTTTAGCGGCGTCGTGACCAACGTGCCCGCCAACGGCAACCAGATCACCTTCACCTCGCAAAGCGAATCCGGCAAAGACTTCGGCCAGACCGTTTACGATCCCGCCTCGCGGTATTATCTCTTTAATAAAAAGGAATTTCTCGATAGCCCGGGCGAGTGGTGGCATGACCGCACCACCAGCAGCCTTTACCTTTGGGCGCCCGCGTCCACCTCGCCAGCCTCTTCCGTGGTCGAGGTCAAGAACCGTGACTTCGCCTTCAACCTCACCAGCCGCAGCCACATCACCATCCAGGGTCTGCGTCTTTTTGCCTCCACGATCACCACGGACAGTGGTTCCGGCGGTTCCGCACTGGGATTTGATGCCAGCGGCAATATCATCTATCCTTGGCGCGGCGCCGGGTACCTCGCTCCATCCACCGGCATTGTAGTCGACGGTGTCCAAGCCCAGTATCTCAATCATTTCACCGACGTATCGGGTCACTTCTTTCTTCAGTGGGGCACCTGCACCGGCATCGTGCTCAGCGGCACCGGCCACACGATCCGCAACTGTACCCTCGAGAAAACCGCTGGCAACGGCATCGAACTCCTCGGCAACGGCCATACCGTCTTCAACAATACCCTTCTCGACATCGCCTACGCCGGCACCGACGCCGCCGCCGTCAACACCGTCTCCGCAGGCATGGGCTCCGACCACGAAATCGCGTACAACACCATTCGCCGCACCGGCCGCTCCGGTATCACACCGCGTAGCCACCGCAACTCCAACGCTGCCGCCGGCCAGTTCAAGGCCCGCTATCACCACAACGACATCTCTTACTTCGGCATCCAAGACTGGGACGTGGGAGGGTTCTACAGCGCTGTCGGCGACGCCCAGTTTGTGCGCATCGACCACAACCTCGTCTCGGAGGGCCGAGGTTTCATTTCCGGAGGCGTCTATCTCGACTATTCCAAAAACTATATCATTGATCACAACGCGGTTTGGAACGTCGAGTGGGGCATCAAGCTCCACGGCGACAATGGTGGCCAAAACAACACCCTCGTTTATAATAACACGTCCAGTGTCCGGAACCTTTCTTTCACACCCTATGGCCCGTTCGCCATCGGCAACGGCTCCGGTACCAATGTTGGCACCGTCCTCCGCAATAATATCCTCACCGTCGTCACCCCGCCCATCGCCAACGGCTACCAGGCCATCACCGGCGGCACCGCCTTTTCCAGTGCTGAGATCGCTTCCAATCTCGCATGGAGCGGCGTCTCCGGAGCCTCGACCGACCCTCGTTTCGTCAACGCAGCCGCCATTCTCGATGCCACCGGGGTGGACTACACTCTCCAAACCGGCTCTGCCGCCATCAACGCCGGCACGCCCATCGGCACCTACATCCGCGATGGCGTCACGGTCCCGCCCTTCCCCGACTACACCAACGGCGCGCCCGATGCCGGTGCCTATGAGTTCGGCACCGTTTCTTGGATTGCCGGAGCCGATGTCACGCGCTGCGCCGAGGCCATTCCTTCACCATGGGCGGGAAATTATAACTCAAATGTCACCGTGACCCTGCGCACTCTGACGCCCGGTGCCACTGTGCGATACACTACCGATGGCAGCACGCCTACGGCAACCACTGGCACAATCTACACCGGCCCGTTCGTCCTTAATGGATCCACCACCGTTCGCGCGCTCTGCTATGCTCCCGGTCTGAGCGACAGCCCCGTCGCCGTTCACACCTACGAGCTCCCGTTTTCCGCCCCGCTCGGCACACCCCTCTCCTTCACTGCCGCAGCAGTCCCGGGTCCCGTCGTAAACCTCACCTGGACCGACAACGCCAGCGCCGAGACCGGATATCGCGTCGAGCGTCGCCTCGGAATCAGCGGAGCTTGGGCGCAAATCGCCAGCTTGGCAGCGAACAGCACGAGCTATTCCGACTCCACGGCCAACTCGGCCACGGAATACAGCTTCCGTGTTTACGCCGTGAATGACGGAGGCAGCAGCGGCTACAGCACAGAGTCGCTTTTGATCACGCCCGGAACATTTACACAGCCGGGCACAGTGGCGGTCTCACAAACCACAAATACCTCGGTGGTGGTACCCGTGCAGATCAGCAATGTGGCTTCCACCGCCCAGACGTTCACGCTCCCACCCGTCATCGGTTCGTATGCTGGTCTCACTTCGGGCCAACCCGGCGGTCCCTCCTTTAACCCTTGGACCGACATCAGCAGCATCGGCACAATCATCTCCGAGTTCACTCCGGGCAGAAACAAGGACAAGGACGACGTCCTCAGTCCGAGCTTGAACATCGGTTTCCCTTTCCAGTTTTTCGGCACAAACTTCACCCAGCTAAAGGTTTGCACCAATGGCTTTCTCACCTTCGACACGGCGTCCACAGGCGCCCCCTTTAACAACTCGACACTTCCCGGCACTGGTGCGCCCCGCAATATGGTCGCCTTTTTATGGGATAACCTTTATTTTTCGAATACGAAGTCGAGCAGGGCCTATTATCGCAGCTTCGATTCCACAGGTGGTGCTAACCCCGACACTTTTGTAGTTCAGTTCAGCAACGTTGTCCTCTTCAGTGATAAGACCGGCTCCACAATCACCCTCCAAGTGATCTTGAAAAAGGACGGAACCATTCGCTGCAATTATTTAAGTGTCCCATCGGGTACTCCAAGCTACACCATCGGACTCAATGACACCGACGGCACCCAGGGCTTACAACTCGCTTTTAATCACAGCTTCGTCACCGCTAGCTCTGCCATCCAAATGGATCCCGGCTTTGTCATCACCTCCTCACCCGCCTCTCTCCTAGTCGCCGCGGGCAGCGCCGCCACGGTTCAACTCACCATCAATTCCAGCGGACTCCCCGTTGGCGACATTAGCGCCAGCATGCCGATCGGCTCGGACCTCCCCCGCCAGCCCGCGTTCAGCCTGCCAATTAATCTGAGCGTTCTCACCAGCAATCCTGCCATCCCAGTCAGTCCCGGCGGCTTTGATGGCGCGGGCAATACCGATTCGGTTCTCCTCACTTGGAACGACGTCGCCACCGAGACTTCCTACAAACTGGAACGCAGTCCGAACGGCGCCGCCAACTGGACTCAAATCGCATGGCTGGGGCAGGGCACGACCTCCTGGCGTGATTCGGGACTCATTTCCGGAACCTATGACTACCGCCTGCGGGCCACGAACTCCGGAGGCGATTCGGCCTACACCAATACGATAACCGTCGGCCTTGGCACTGGAGTCCAGATCTTCCGCACCGCACATGGTCTGGCGCCGGGTGGAAGCCAGGATTCTCTAGAACCTGCGGGGGACGGCGTGGCGAACCTCCTCAAATACGCTTTCAACATGATCGGTTCCGGCACAGGTCAGGCCACATCGCTCGCAACTTCCAACGCCGCCATCCTCACAGCTACCGGTTCTGCCGGTATGCCGTTCATCGGCGTGGATAGTGCCACAGGAAAGCTCCAGATCACCTTCATCCGTCGCAAGGCCGCCTCCAACCCGGGTGTCAGCTACTCCGTCGAGTTCAGCGACACCCTCGACTCATGGTCCGTCAATGCCTCCGCCACCCAGAGCTCCACCTCCCTCGACCCCTCCATCTTCGAGCGCGTAACCGTCTCCGACTCCATCGAAAACCCCGCCCGCCGGTTCGTTCGCGTCCGCGTAACTTCCCAGTGATCCTGATCAATTCCGCCACCTCACTCTGACACTCTTCGTGTAGGTTTTGGTTCCGAGCCCGCCGACCACCCCCCCCACTAGACCAAATACCATAAGTCCGCGCGATTACTAAGGATTTTAAATTGTAATTATTCTTTCCGATACCGCCGGAGGCTTAGGACTGCTGCGGTTCCTATCCCCAGATCTCGGGTCATGAAGCCGGATACGGCTGATTATTACGTGTGGCCACGCAGGGTGGGGCTTTATGTCAGAGCTGGGAATAAAGTATCCCAGCAGTCCAAAGCCCTCGGTGCTAAGGTTCGACCACGGGAGTCTGAGCTTTTTTTACAAAGACTTATGGCAAACAGTCTAGCGGGAAACCGATATGCCCACCTACCGCGGCACCAGCGGCGGACGCATCACGAGTCAAATTTTACCGCGGCATTGCTGGGGTCACCGTGCCTGGCGTCGAACTTATCGCGACGTTCATCACGAACAATTTACCGGTCACTCCCTTATCCGGCATTTCGCCACCACCTCCTCCCACGAGAAATCCTCCCGCAACATCCTTGCCAGCCAAGGATCCACGGCGGGGAGCTCCTTCACAGTAGCAAATTTTTCCGGGCGGGTGATGCGGGTGAAAAGGACGCGGCGGCATTCTCTGCGGGGCACTGATTTCGTGCCGTAGCCGCCGGGTTGGTTACTAGACCAGAAGCGGACGCTTGCGGCATCGTGGCCGAGATATACGACGAGGTGCCCGCGTTCGCGACCGCCGATGCGATCTGTCCACCAGATTTTGAGAAAGTCCCCCGGCTGCGCCCCGTCCCATGAGGTGAAGTTCTTCCCGGCACCGAGATCCGCCACCAGCTTCGCGGTGCCCGGACCGTTCGAGTTCCAGCGGCCGAAGATTCCATGCCCGTCCTGTTGGTCGATTTTTGGAAGCAAGGCATCCGAGCCCCTGCCCAAAGCCTTTAGGAGTACAAGATAGGTCGCCCCGGAGCAGAAGCTGGGCTTTGCGCGGTTCGCGTTCACTTGGAATTTCCCGTCGGCCAGGCCACAGGCTCCGTGCAAAAGGTTTTTGGTCGAGTCGCTGCCGTCATACGCGCCACCGGTTGGCATGGTCCTTACTGCGGCGAGAACTCTGGAGTTAAAACCGGGTTCGTTTCCGGCCGTGATGTTCGCACAACCGGATGCGAGAATCCCGAGGAACAGGACGAAGGTGTGCTTGATCGGCATGGCGTATTCAAACAGTGCCGTGACTGGCCGTCCAATAAAGAAGCTTCATGAAACGGAAGACTGGCTACCTCTCCAAAAGGAAAAGTGGTCGGGACGGCCAGATTCGAACTGACGACATCCTGCTCCCAAAGCAGGCGCTCTACCAGGCTGAGCTACGTCCCGAGTGGTTGGGGGCGGGAAACTGATACAACCGGCCGCCGGACGCAAGATTATTCTGGAAAATTCAAAATTCAAAATTCCAACTCTCGAACGATGGGACTCTACTGCCTCTAATTAAGAGCCGTTAGAACTCTCCCTTGAAAGAACAGCGCGCGGTCGGGGTTTCGCAGATCACGATCTCAGCGAGCCCGGGAAGCTGTGGCTCGAGTTTTTTCCAGAACCATGCGGCCATGATCTCGATGGTCGGGCTTTCCAGTCCTTCGATGTCATTGAGATAGGAATGGTCGAGCCGTTCGAGGAGCGGGTTCATCGCATTTGAGATGAGCTTGTGGTCGTAGATCCAGCCGATTTTCTCATCAACCCTGCCCTCGATGTGGATCTCCACCTTGAAGCTGTGGCCGTGCATCTGCCGGCATTTGTGGTCATCCGGCAGCGACGGCAGGGTATGTGCGGCCTCGAAACGGAAGTCTTTGGTCAGTCTGGCTCTCATGTGCTTGGGGAAAGGCTATCCGGTTTTCGGCGGACTTGGAAACCCAAAGCGGCGGGCGAAAATTGTGATGGAGATGGGTGTCCCCCGGAGTAGGTTTTCCAGGTGATCTTCCGAAAATCTCTGCTCCCGCTGGCCTTCCTGGCGGCTCTTTTCACCTCCTGCAAGGAACAGGAGGCCGCTATCCCGCAGGTTGGAGTGAAAGACGGGATGATCAGAATCGAAGGGGGGACGACGACCATGGGTTCCGGCGGGGTTTTCGAAACCCCATACGGCAGAAAGGAATTTCCCGAGGAAAGGCCGCAAGTGAAGATCGAAGTTTCCGGCTTCTGGATCGACGAGACCGAGGTGACCAACGCCCAGTTCAGGGAATTCGTCGATGCAACAGGCTACGTGACTTTTGCGGAGCAGGAGGCAGACATCTCGCAATTCCCCCCGGAGGCGCTCGCCCAACTCCCCAAGCCACCGTTTAAAAACGGAGCCATCATTTTTAATACACCGGACAAAATGGAAGGCTTGGTGATGGATCCCGGTGCCTTTCAACAGTGGTGGAAATGGGATCCGGAAGCCAGTTGGAAAAGTCCCGGTGGCAAAGGCTCGACCGTCGAAAGCCGGGACAATCACCCAGTAGCCTGCGTGACCCATGACGATGCCGCAGCCTACGCGAAATGGGCGGGAAAACGCCTGCCCACCGAAGCCGAATGGGAATTCGCGGCTCGTGGCGGATTAGAAGGAAAAGTATATTCTTGGGGCAACGAACTAAAAATAGACGGCAAGTGGATGACAAACACATTCCACGGCAAATTCCCCACCGATGACACCGCCGAGGATGGCTCTGCCGGCCCCGCGCCCGTGAAATCATATCCTCCCAACGGCTACGGTCTCTACGACATGGCGGGAAATGTCTGGGAAATCTGCTCGGACTTCTACGATCCGGAATACCGCGGCAACTGCGCGAAATGCGATCCCAAGGGGCCGGACACGTGGATCAACAGGAACACCGGCCAGAAGAGCGGCGGCGCTCCGAACCACGTCACCAAGGGAGGCTCTTTCCTCTGTCACGCATCCTACTGCTTGCGTTACCGCCCCGGTGCCCGCCACTCCATCGAGGACGACTCCCCCATCTGCCACACCGGCTTCCGCTGCGTAAAGGATCTGTAGCGGGGACTTTCAGTCCGCCTTCGCGCCGCAGCGAGAAGCATCAATACAACCGCGTCGGCGCAATCACCCCCCCAGCAGCCGCGCCACATGCTTCGCCAGCATGTCGCCCTCTAAGTTTACCGTAGCCCCCGGCTTCGCATTGAGCAGATTCGTATGGGAAAAGGTATGCGGCGTGATCCAGAAAACCGCCGAAGCCTCTTTCAGGTCCGCGATCGTCAGGGAAATCCCGTCGATGGCAATCGAACCCTTCCCAACGCAAAGCCTCTGGATCTCCGGCGGCAGCGAAACCTCGACCACATGATCCTGCCCGCTTTCCTCCAGAGAAACAATTTCCCCCACCGCATCGACATGCCCCTGCACGAAATGCCCGCCCAAGCGATCTCCCACGCGTAGCGCCCGCTCCAGATTCACCACGCTTCCCGTCGCAAGCTTCCCCAAGGAGGTCACCCGCAAGGTCTGCGCCAGAACATCGAACGCCACGGATTCCCCGGAAATTTCCGCCACGGTAAGGCAGCATCCGTTCACAGCCACGGAATCGCCAAGCGCGAGTTCGGAATCGAATGGAATTGATATCAAAAGCCGCGCCTGTTCGCCAAGCGCTTCAAGCGCAACCACTTTTCCCAATGCTTCGACGAGTCCTGTGAACATAGTATCTGCCGGATTTATCCATTTTGGCACCCGCGTGTCACTTCAGGAATTTCCGGGCGACAGGCCACTCGGAACTTTCATCTTGCCATTTTCATTCATTTCTGAAAATTCTAGAAACATGACCGAGCAACCACCGGAATCCCCACAACCTCCCCCGATACCAGGCAATCAGAGGTTCGGGGTGTTTTCCGTCCTGTGTATCGCCCTTGCGCTCGCCTCGGTTATCTATCGGATCCTCGTCCTAGGCCACAAGGAGCAAACCGCGCTGATGTTCATCGGCCTGCCGACGGCACTCGCGCTTTTGTTGGCCGCACTACCCGGCGCGAAGTCAGCCACCGGCATGATCATGAAGGGCATCACCCTATTTCTCCTGTTGCTCGGAATCCTTTTCATCGAGGGCTTCATTTGCATCCTCATGGCCGCCCCCTTTTTCTACTCCATCGGTGCGCTCATCGGCATTATTGTGGACAAGGCACGGGCGAAACGCGAGTGGAACAGCCGCTTCCGTATGGTGGTTCTTCCCGCGCTCGCGCTCATGAGCATGGAGGGCGTGACCGGTTTCCTCTCCTTTCCACGGCAGGAAACCGTCATCCTCAGACGTGAAACCCACCTCACTCCCGCCGAAGCCCGCGCCCATCTCGCCCGCGGCCCGGAGTTCGACCCAGCCGCGTTACCCGGATTCCTGAAACTGGGATTTCCGCAACCCCAAAGCATCACCGGCGGAGGCTTGGAAACTGGAGACCAATGGCGGATCCATTTCGCAGGTGGTGAGGGCAAACCCGGAGACCTTCTCGCGGAAGTGACCGAAAGCGGACCGAACCACATCATCGTCACCCAAGTTTCCAATACCAGCCACATCGCCCATTGGCTGGACTGGCAGGACGCGGATTGGAAACTGGAACCGACCACCAACGGCACACGGATCGTGCTCACCATACGTTACCGGCGGCTGCTTGATCCCGCGTGGTATTTCAAACCCATCGAGCGCTACGGAGTGAAAACCGCCGGGGAGTATTTCCTAACAAGCACCTTCGGAACCCGGTGACCCGCGAAACAGCCATCCAGATCGCCTGCCTCTACGGCCCGATCACCTCTGCGGCATTGCTGCTCTGGTGGGTGCGGCCGGGGAAAAAACTCGCGACCGGACTGCTGTATTCCACCGCCTGGGTGGCCGCCCTGCTTCCGTGGCTGGATCTCGCCGCCGTGCAATCCGGTTTCTGGTCATACCAGCCGAACGACTTCCAACTCGGGGAATTGCCACTCGCCCCCTACCTAGGTTGGGTGATCGCATGGGGAACCGTTGCGCCTTTGCTTGCCGAAGCTCTTGGAAAAAGGCCGTGGATGGCAGTTGCCGTCCTGGTAATCATCGACCTCCGCACGATGCCGGAAATGTCGCCCGTCCTGATCCTCAGTGGAAACTGGTGGGTCGGGGAAATTGCCATCGCGGCCCTGCTACTCGTTCCGGCTCTTTTCCTCACCCGCTGGACGGCCGTTTCCGAAAGAATCCCGCTGCGCTGCGCCATGCTCGCGCCCGCCTTCGGAGGCATTTTCATCGGCATCCCGTTTCTGTTGGTTTGCGGTGATGCCCATGAAATCCAACTCCGCTGGGATTCGTTTTCCCGCTACGCGCAAATTCTTTTTCTCGTCGGCCTCGCCCTCTTCGCCATCCCCGGCCTCACCGCCCTCCGGGATTTCGCCCTCGGCGGAAACGGCACCCCCGTCCCGCTGGAACCGCCCAAAAAGCTCGTCACCCACGGCATCTACTCCTATCTCAGAAACCCGATGCAGCTCTCGATGACTTCCATACTTCTGCTGGAATCGCTGTTTCTCGCAAGCCCTTGGCCCGCCGTGCTAGCGGTCATTGGCATCGTCTATTCGGAAGGCTTCGCCCGCTGGTCGGAAACCGCCGACATGCGAGGACGTTTCGGAGAAAATTGGGACGAATACCGCCGCACCCACCGCGCGTGGTTTCCAACATGGCATCCGGTTCTTCCCGAGGCATCCGAGCTCTGGTTCGATGAAACATGCGGCTCGTGTACCGAAGTCGCGGATTGGTTTTCAAAACGATCCCCAAAAAAACTCGCCCTCCGCAAGGCTTCCGAATGGCCTGGCTTCCCCCTCCAACGCATCACCTGGCACAACCCCTCCACTGGCAGAACCGAATCCGGAGTCACTGCCATCGCAATGGCTCTCCAACACATTCACCTCGGCTGGGCCGCGCTGGGATGGCTCGCAAGCATTCCGGGAATTTCTCACGCGATCCAACTTTGCTTCGATGCGGCGGGGGCGGGGAAAACCCTCAAACACCCAGCGCGTGCCAGTAAGGTTTGAAACTATCTTTCACGATGTCCGCAATCAGTTCGAGAAACGGATCCCTGTTCCCGTGGACGTGATCCTGGTCAAGGGCGGCGTAGTATTCCAAGCGCCGCTCTACGGGCAGGACGGCGGCAGGATATCCGGCCTTGAGCAGCTCGAAGTTCATAAGCAGGCGCGAAGTTCGGCCGTTTCCATCGACGAAGGGATGGATTTTCACGAAATCACTGTGAACCCGCGCAGCGCGCTCGACCGGGTGAAGCGACGCCGCATCACCCCGAACCCATGCGATGAATTTCTCCATCAGCTCCGGAACCAACAACTGGTCCGGCGGCAAATGATCCGCTCCGGATATGCGAACGTTCACAGTGCGATAGCGCCCTGCGTTCGCATCGTTGACCCCTCTTAGAATCAGATGATGGAGCGAGCTTACCGCACGCTCTTCCAGCGGCTCGTTTTTCTCCACGATCTCCTCCAACAGGAGGATCGCGTCCCGGTGATTCACCGCCTCAAGATGTTCCACAAGTGATTTTCCGCCGACCGTGATGCCCTCCAGCGCAACTTTCGTTTCACGAAGCGTGAGCGTGTTTCCCTCGATCGCATTCGAGTGATAGGTCCAGCGGACGATCAGATCCTCCCGAAGGTTCGCAACTATCGCAGCATCCAACGGACGGAACCCGTCGAGGCGACTCTTCAACACATCAATGGCTGCGAAGCGGTTCATTGGCGTTCATCCGGTGTGAAATGTCCTTTCAGCTTTTGCCAAAAAAATGGCGGAGAGGGAGGGATTCGAACCCTCGGTGAGTGTTACCCCACGTCTGATTTCGAATCACGATCTTGCCTCTTCTCTTATCGGCTATTGTTGATACTTATTGACCCTTAACGTCTCTTAACGCCTCGATTTGGCCACGGCCAGTGTCAAATACGGTGTTAAAATGCTCAAGCTGAAAATAGTTGAAATATTTCTAGGTTTTCCGAAGCGATCCCGGAAAACGTTAGGGTGAAAACTACTACTCCCAAGAAACGACCGAAACCGCTCGAAATTCGCCCTATCGAAGAAGCTGCCCCCTGGGTTCTGATCTCAAAGGCCGCCGATGACAGCGGACTCACCGAGCTCATCATCCGCAACGCCGCTATCAAGCTCCGGAAGTTCGGCAACGCAGACTACCTCCGCCCCCAGGATCTCAACGCCTGGATCCTCGGGGATGACCCCGGTCGGCCCGCTGTCGCGGACAAACCCCAATGAAGATGGGATCCCGGAATGAACAACTCTTCACAACAGCCCGGCGACCCCGCTCTCGCCGAACTCGCCGCCACCCTCCGACTTTCCCAAAAGCTCCAGTCCCAGGCGCGGGCCGACTTCCAAGAAGCCGCACCCATACTCGCCGATGCACTCGCCCACGACTCCGGACAGTCCCGACGCGTTGCCGCCGTAATCAACAGCCTATGGAACGGCGACCTTTGCGAATACCTCTGCGGACTCGATACCGAGATCGCCCAGGCTCTCGTGGCTGTCATCGCAGCCAGAGCACACCTCCAAGGTGATGCCGACCAGCTCCTCCGACCACTCATACCCAGCAAGGGAACCGAAGGTTCCCGCGCAGTATAATACCAAGAAAAGGCCTTCCGCTACCCCTTCCTAACCCCGGCTCCTCACGGAGTCGGGGTTTTTTTCTGTAACCCAAGTGCAGAGCACGACGGGATCTTCCGGGATGCAGCCCCTCTTCCCGAGTGCAGAGCACGACGGGATCTTCCGGGATGCAGAGCAGCCCCTCTTCCCGAGTGCAGAGCACGACGGGATCTTCGGGATGCAGAGCAGCCCCTCTTCCCGAGTGCAGAGCACCGGGCATCTTCGGGATGCAGAGCAGCCCCTCTTCCCGAGTGCAGAGCACGACGGGATCTTCCGGGATGCAGAGCAGCC
>JBBSJY010000080.1:0-18297 GCA_038256845.1 Verrucomicrobiales bacterium
AACTCCAATCTTATCACGGCGGCATAGACGTACGTGTCGGAGACCTTGCCTATAACAAGATGCGGGCATGGCAGGGTGCTCTCGGTATGTCCGAGTATGTCGGCATCGTCAGCCCGGCGTATGTGGTGCCCTCACCGCGCAACCGCAACCTCTCGAAATTTTTCCATTACCTCTTTCGCACACCCCAGTTCATCAACGAAGCAAATCGCCTTTCCTACGGCCTATGCGACGACATGAACAGCCTGCGCTACGAGCACTCCAAGACCAGCGCTTCTCCCATTCCCCCGGACGTTGAAATCGACCGCATCGTCGCCTTCCTCGACCGGAAAACGGCGGAGATCGACACCCTGATCGCCAAAAAGAAGCGCCAGATCGAACTCCTCGACGAACAAAAAGCCATCCTCATCAACCGCGCCGTCACCCGCGGCTTGTCCGGCGTAGCTTCAGCGAAGACGGGCCTCAACCCCAATTCTCCAAGCTGAAGTCTCTGCGGCGCAAAAACGAGTTGCTTTGGAATTAGCATCTATCGAAGACTTGCGGAAACAGTTGCGTGATGAACGTCGAGGAGCAGAAAAGGTGAACAATTTGCTGACGCATTACTTCGGACACGGAAGTTTGAAGCTCGTAGCTCTCGATACTGATACCGGTCCAGAAGCTGGAGTTCGGTTCGAGATCCAGCGTGGTGAGGAAAAGGCTTACAATCTGAGTGATGGCGAATGTAGTCTGATCGCATTTTGCTACTTCATGGCGAAGCTCCAAGGTGCCGATTCCGAAAGAAAAGATCTAATCATCTACATCGATGATCCGATTTCTAGTCTGGATGGGAACCATGTATTCTTTGTGTATGGGCTCATTGAAAGCTTGATTACAAAGGCTGTGATTGATGGCTCGGGAGGCAAACCTACCGATACTTGCAGCTGTTTATTTCGACTCACAGCTTGGAGTTCTTAAAGTTTCTGAAGAAGCTTTCAAAGCCTAAGAAGGATCACGAACAGTTCCAATTTGCGGATTTATTGTCAGCCGTGGGTCGTAATGATTCATTTACCACGCAATTATAGTCATGCCTCACCGCCCCACCGCCGCCCGCAGCCACAAGATCGTCAAAGCCCGTAAGGCCTTGGTCGCGGTGCAGGGTGTCTCGCTGTCCCACTCCCCAGCAGCGGAAGATCCATTTCCAGAACTCGCGCCCGAACGCCGTATCGATACTATGATCTTGGTGAGCTTGGCCGGGAGAAGAGCCATTGGAAGAGTTGCCGGCCTTGCTGGCAGATTCTGCCGCAGCCGATGCTATCCGTATTCAAGCAGCCACATCCGGATGGCGGCGAGTTTCTGGTGCTGGAGGTGCAGCCGAGCGATCTAACACCGGTGCGCTACCGCGGGCGAGTGCATATCCGCGTGGGGCCGCGCAAAGCGACGGCGAGCGAATCCGAAGAGCGGCGATTGCTGGAGCGCCGCAGTTCGCGTTTCCGCACCTTCGACATTACCCCGTGTCCGGACGCCACGTTGGAGGATCTGGATCTTGATTTGTTCCAAAACACCTACCGTAGCAAGGCGATTGATCCGGAGGTGATCAAGGAGAATGGCCGAGAACTGCTGCTACAACTCGCCTCCCTGCATTTTTTCAATCTTAGCCGCAACTGTCCGACCAATGCGGGCGGCATCGTCTTCGGCCGCGATCCACTGGCCCGTTTTCCGGGTGCCTATGTGCAGTATGTGAGTTTCGGCGGCGAGACGCTGGCTTCCGAAGTGCTCGAAAGCAAGGTGTTAAACGGCAATCTGTTGGACATGATGTGGACCATAGACCGCTTCATTGGAAGTCGCTTCACCATGAAGCCGGTGAAGGAAAGCGCCCTCCGGGAGCGCTACATCTGGGACTATCCAGAGGATGCCATCCGCGAGCTGGTGGTGAACGCGGTGCTGCACCGTGATTACCAGTCCAACTCACCCGTGCGCTTCTACTTGTTCCCCGACCGAATCGAGATCCAGAATGTCGGCGGCCTGTATGGTGATGCCAGTCCCGAGAATTTCCCCAGGGTAAACGATTATCGAAATCCGGTCTTAGCGGAGGTGATGATGGTAATGCGCTACGCCAACCGTTTTGGCCGTGGTATCGCCCTCGCCCAAGCACTTCTGACTGAAAACGGCAATCTACCTGCGGTTTTCGATTATGGCACCGGCTATTTCAAGGTGACGGTTTTCAAACATCCCGAACGTTGATCCATGCCGAGCCAAACGACAGAAGCCGCTCTCGAAGCCTGCATCGAACGCCACCTAACCGGCGGGGTGAGTGTCATGCCGTCTGAGGGCGGATCATTGGGCGACGATGCGGGACACAAGAAACAGGATGAAGTGGACGCGCTGCTAGAAAGTGTGGACCTCTCCACCTACGGCCTCGAACGCGTGCGCTTGAACCAACACACCGAACTGGACAGCGCGGAAACCGAAATCGATCCGGACAATCCGAACGTCCGCGGATTTCACAATGACGGGGACGAGGAATTACCGCTGGACGAGATCATCCGGCATTTCAACGAACGCTGGTTTTCTGCTTGGGATGCCACGCCTGAGGAGCAGCGCGTCAAGTTGACCGCCATCGCGGAGAGCGTCCGTGAGAGTGCGGTTTACAAGACTCAGGTGGAGGGGAATTCCGATGAGCAGAACCGGAAGCTCGCTCAGGAGTCGATCATCGGGGAGATCGTGAGAAACAGCGGCGCAAAGATATGTCGCTCTACAAGAACTACGCGGAGGATCCTGATTTCCGGAAATCGGTGGAAGAGAGCATCATCCGGATTCTGGCGCTGCATGAAAAAAGCCCACCGGCTTGATGTGGTGCTCTCAGCGCGGCGGCGGCGAGGAATTTTCAGGGTCGGCGGGTGGAAATGGAGGTGGGCGCCATCGTAGGTGACCTTGTGGCCCTTTCGCTGCCCGGGGCCATCGGCGAGGATCTTGCGGCGGCTTTTGGTCTCGCCAGGTGGGGTGACGAACGGTGATGGGGCCGAAGTTGCGGCTTGGCAGGTGGGGGAATGCGGGATGCGATGCGCGGGACATGATCTCAATGACGGAAGGCCAGCCGATCCCGGGATTTTCCGAAGCGGTCCGGCATGCTTTCTCAAACAAGGGGGTGCTGGCGAAATCGAGGGACTTCGAGTTCCGGCCGCAGCAGCAGGAGCTGGCGGTGGCGGTGGCGGAAGCGCTGCAAAGCGCTTCGCCGCTGGTGGCGGAGGCGGGGACCGGAGTGGGGAAATCGCTGGCCTATCTGGTGCCGGCGGCGCGGTTCGCGCTGGAAACGGGACGGAAAGGGGTGATTTCCACCCACACGATCAACTTGCAGGAGCAGCTCGTGCGGAAGGACATCCCGATCGTGCGAAAGGTGCTGGGGGAGGAACTGCCGGCGGTGCTTTTGAAGGGGCGGCAGAATTATCTCTGCCCGTTGCGGCTGAGGCGCGCTCGCGAGCAGGCCGCGGATCTTTTCACCGGAACGGAAACGGACGAGCTGGAGGCGATCCGCCAATGGGCGGAAGCCACCCGCGACGGCACGCTGAGCGATCTCGATTTCCAACCGCAGATGAAGGTGTGGCTCCAGGTATGCAGCGAGGCGCATCTCTGCACGGCGCGCCATTGCGGACCGAAGGGCGATTGCTTTTTCCAGGAAGCGCGGAAGGCGGCGGCGGACGCGAAACTGGTGGTGGTGAACCACACGTTGTTTTTCGCGCTGCTGAACACCGAGCTGGAGCCCGACGAGGAGTCGGACAAGGCGATCGGCGGATTCCTGTTCCCGAATGATTTCGCGGTCCTGGATGAGGCCCACACCATCGAGCAGGTGGCCGCGATCCAGCTCGGGCTGCGGGTCTCGCAGGCGGGACTCCGATTCGACCTGCAACGCCTCTATCATCCGCGGACAAGGAAAGGTCTGCTGAAGTCGTTTCGGAACGCGTCGGCCCTGCTGGCGGTGGAGACGGCCTTGGGAGCATCGGAGCGGTTCTTCCATCAGTTGGGGGAGGTCGCGCGGTTCGGGGATTTCTCCAAGGAATTCCGGGTGAGGGAGACCGAAGTGGTATCTAACACATTGGCGGAACCGCTGAGAAACCTTTGGCGGGAGATCGATGCGATGGCCGCGGAGGTGGAGTCGGAGGCGACGCGGGCCGAGCTCCAGGATGCTTCGAGAAAGCTGCGGGAAGCCCACGGAGCGGTGGGGGTTTTCCTCGATCAAGGCAGCGATCACAGCGTCTACTGGATCGAGCGCAGCGGGCGGGACGAGACGCAATACAGCCTCCACGCGGCTCCCGTGAACGTCGCGGACCGGCTGCGGCCGCTTCTTTTCGCCAAGAAGAAAACGCTGGTTCTAACAAGTGCGACGCTGGGGACGGGCGACCCGAAACTCGCGTATTTCCGCGGCCGGGTGGGGGCGGAGAACGTCAGGGCCCTGTGCATCGGGAGCCCGTTTCACTACCCGACGCAAATGAAAATCCGGATCTACAAATCGGTTCCGGATCCGGGGACGCCGCGCTATGACGAGCTGCTGGCGGAAGGGATCCGTCAATCCGTGCTGGAGAGCGAGGGGCGTGCCTTCGTGCTGTTCACCAGCTACCGGACGATGCGGGATGCGGCGCAGCGGCTGGAGGGGTTTTTCCGAAAACAGGGCTGGCGATTGTTGCAGCAGGGCGAAGGATTGCCGCGGCACCGGATGATCGAGGAGTTCCGCAATGACGTCCACAGCGTGCTCTTCGGGACGGACAGTTTCTGGACCGGAGTGGATGTCCCGGGCGAGGCGCTTTCGAATGTAGTGGTGACGCGGCTGCCGTTTGCGGTTCCGGATCATCCGCTGACGGCGTCGCGGCTGGAAGCGATCGAGGCGGCGGGGGGCAATCCGTTCATGGATTATTCGGTGCCGGAGGCCATTCTGAAAATGCGCCAGGGAGTCGGCCGGCTGATCCGGACGGCGCGCGACAGCGGCCTGGTGTGCATCCTCGACAACCGCATTCTAACAAAACGTTACGGACAGGCGTTCATCAAAGCGTTGCCGGACGCGCCGATCGAGGTGATCGGCTGAAATCCTCAACTCGGAAACGGCACGAGTTTCGCGATCGCTTGCTTCAAAGAGGCGCTGTCCCATTGGCCTGGAGCGGTGGGGACATCCCCCAGGTAGCCGTAGTTGAGGATGCTGCCGCACTGCGCGCAGAGCAGCCGGGAAACGGGTGCGAGCGGGCCCATGCCCATCGTTGCCACCGGGATTCCGTGATCCGTTAGCTGGAAATCAGCCAAGCGGGCGAGGTCCGACGGGGCCTTCATCATGGCGGCCAGCTTGAAGACCGAGGCACCCGCCGATCGCGCAATCGCGACCGCATTCCGCAGCGAAGCCTCCGCCGGCAGTTCCGTAAAATGATGGGACGACGCGATCCACGGGATGCCGCGGCGGGCGATGTCGGCGATGCAGGCGTGCATTTGCGGGATGCTTTCGACCTCGATGTCCACGAGGGACGCATCATCCATGGCAAGTTCGAGCAGTCCGGAACGTTCGCGGGCCGAAAGCGGCAGCGCGCCTCCTTCGCTCTGAGATCTCGCCGTGAAAAGGAGCGGCACGCCGGCCAGGTGTTTCCACGCGGCCGGCTGGCAGCCGGCGTTTTCCGCTTGCAGGATGTCCAGGCGGATTTCCACGATATCGCTGGCTTCCAACACCTCATGGGCGGCGAAGCGACCCAGTGCGGCCGCATTCCCGAAGCTTCCCACCACCTTGGGGCGGCCATCTTCCAACCGGACTTCCGTGTGCGCCATGCCCCATCCTGCTAGACGCCCGGCGGGCCCGTCAATGGCTTGCGGAAAGGGGGCAACGCCCGATGTATTTACTTCTTTCGAATTTTTACCACTCTGGAGAGCTTTTCTCTGGTCAACCCGAAACCCGGTTTCCTAGTTTCCTTGGAAACCCTAAGACGCATGCACGCTTCCGTCCTCCGAAACACCTTCACTCTTGCGGCCCTCGCCGCATTTTCCGCTCTAACCATCGACTCCGCGTCCGGCCAGGCAGCAACTGCCGCCCGGGCGAACGTCGAGAAACCCGCCTTCGAGGAGATCCTTTCGCCGGAGGGAGGCGGGGGTGCCAGGAAGTCATGGAAGCCGAAGTCGTGGCTCGAGGTGGAAGCGAAGATCAGCGTCGATGTCAGCCCGGTGCCGCCCTCGAAGACCCTCGACCGCATGACTGTCAAATGGTATGTCGCCGTCGCAAACCCGGACAAGGCGGGGACCTACTTCCTTCTGACGAAGGATGTGGAGCACGTGAACATCCCGATCGGCGAGGATGTTTACAGCTCGGTGTATATTTCACCTGCCTCGCTCCGCAGGCTCACCGGCAGTGACCGTGGCGGCAAGAATGCCGTCAACATGGTGGGTTACGAAGTGATTGTAAACGGCGAGAAGGTCGGTGAGGAGACCAGCAACGGCAAGGTCGGTTGGTGGTCCACCGCCTCCGAAAGAATTTCTCGCAGCGACGCGATTCCGCTGTTGAACAAGCTTGAAACGCCGTTCAGCCACATGTGGTGGGACCGTTACATGGAAGTGCTGGACGAGCGTAGCTAACCAAAGCAGGCCCATCCGCATCTCCGCTTTCCCTGATCCCCAGCGTCTTCTTTCCATCGTTCCCGCATTATGGCTGAAACTCAGACTACCGTCGCACTCAACATCGGTTCACAACGCATCGGCATGGCCGTTTTCGAAGTCTCGAAAAGCGGCGGCCTCATCCTCAAAGCTTACGATTCGGAAGTCATCGTCGCGGATCCCGCGCTCGACGCATCCCGGATTTCCCAAGCCAGGGTCGCCATCGCGGACCTCGCCAAAAGGCTGAAGGTCGGCAAGACCAAGGCGCGTTACGCCATCTCCGGGCAGGCGGTTTTCACCCGCTTCGTCAAGCTGCCGCCGCTGCAGGACGACAACATCGAGCAGCTGGTCACCTTCGAGGCCCAGCAGCACGTCCCGTTTCCGATCAACGAAGTCATCTGGGACTACGAGTTGATCGAAGGTGCGGACGAAAAGGAAGTGGTGATCGTTGCGATCAAGGGGGACGCGCTGGATGAGATCAACAGCGCCGTCAATGACAGCGGATTGGGAACGGCGGAGGTGGATGTGGCCCCGATGGCACTCTACAATGCCTTCCGCGCGACCTACGGGAATCCGGAGGAGCCAGTCCTGCTGATCGATGTCGGAGCGAAGACCAGCAACCTTCTTTATATCGAAGGCAGACGCTTTTTCACCCGCAGCATCGCAGTGGGTGGATCCGCGATCACCGCGGCGATCGCCAAGGAATATGGCGTATCATTTATCGACGCGGAGCATCAGAAAATCAGCAACGGCCTGGTCGCCTTGGGTGGGGGCCACACCGAGCAACTCGACGAAGCGGTCGCCGGCCTCGCGATGGTGATCCGCAACGCGCTGACCCGTCTTCCGGCGGAAATCGCCCGGACCACCAACTACTACCGCAGCCAGCATGGGGGCACCGCGCCACGCCGCGTTCTCCTGGCCGGTGGCGGAGCCAACCTGCCCTACACCCTCGAGTTCTTCCAGGAAAAGCTCAATCTCCCGGTGGAGTATTTCAATCCGATCCAAAACATCGCCCTCGGCAAGGGGGTGGATGCGGAATTGGTCCAGCGTGAGGCGCACCTGATGGGAGAACTGGTCGGGCTTGGCCTGCGAGGCATCGGCAAGTCCGCCATCAATATCGATCTGGTCCCCGCGGTGGTCGAGGAAGCCCGCGCGGCCGATCGCCGCAAACCTTTCCTCATCGGCGCCGCCGGCATCATCCTAGCCGGAGTCGCACTCTGGGCCGTCCTTCAGCATGTCGCCGCTGGCAAAGCGGAAGAAAAGGCACTGAGGATGGCGGACACCCGCGATTCGCTAACACCGGTTCATTCCGCGATCAGCGATCTCCTCAAGCGGGAGCAAGCCCTCACCGCAGTCGCGACCCAATATACCACCGCGGAGGGGGACCATACTATCTGGTTCGATCTTTTGGCCGAACTCCGGGGCGCCTTGGCAAGCGATGCGGTCTGGCTCACGGACCTGGTACCGCTCCACAATTACAATCCCTTGCCAGGGGAGGCGGAGAAGGACGCGAGGGGACCCAACGGCGTGCCGGTGGTGAAACCCGACTTGCTGCTGCTGCCCTATGGCACCACCGGTCTGGTGGACATCAGAATTGAAGCTCCCGGCGGACGGCCTTCCAGGCAAGCAGCCCAAGCGCCATCCGAAGTGACGGCAAATGCGGTGAGAGTCAACGGCTTCTGGCGTGAAAATCCGGCGAAAGCGAACGTCGTATCAAATCTGTTGGCTCGTCTCCGTGAGAACCCCGGCAGCTTCAGTTTCAGCGTGCCCGCCGAGCGAGGCGAGCCGGTGACCCTCAGGGACGAGCAGATTCTCACCATCACCTCGGTGGGCGCGGAAGGCGAACTCGGCTTCCCGTTCGAAATCATCCTGCCACTCGCACGGCCCGTACCCGTCCGCTGAAACCCGACTTTTAGATTTTTGCCAAGCACACCATGAATTGGATCAAGGAAAACACGTTCGTCGCCGCACTCGCAGGCATCACCCTGATCGGCGCGATCATTCTCTTCATCGTCGGAAGCAGGGGAGCCGCACGCTACAATGAAGCGAACGCCGCCTTCAATGCTTCCGCCGAGGAGGTCGCCGCTTTCGAGCGTCTGCCACTCTATCCGAAGGATGAGAACCGCGACGGAAAACGCAAGGCGCTGATCGATTACCGAAATGAGGTGGAAGCGCTTCGGGACGCCTTCAATCCCTATCGGCCTGAATCCCTTGAGAATCTTTCCCCGCAGGCGTTCAACGACCGGCTGCTAGCGTCGCGCGCAGAAGTCGGGTCCGCGTTGGAAGAAGCCGGAGCGACCTTGCCGGACGGGTTCTTCATGGGATTTGAACCCTATACCACTTCCCTTCCTCGCGAAGGTGCCACCGGAATCATGAACTACCAGCTCAGCGCCATCAAGGACCTGATGCTGTCGCTCGCCTCATCTTCCCCCAGCGCGTTGCTCAATCTTCACCGGCCACGCTTGCCCGAAGAGGATGGAACCTCGTTCGAGCCTGCGGATGAGGCGGTGGCCCGCGAGCTTCCTGTCGAAATCATCTTCAAGGGCACCGAGCAGGCGGCACGCGACTTCGTGACCTCGGTGGTGTCACTTGAAAACCACTTCTTCGTGATCAGGTCGTTGAGAGTCATCAATGAGAAGCGGGAACCCCCGCGCTCGGCCGATGCCGAACTGGTGGCGCCCGCGGCCGCAGTGGAGCCCGAGGCTGCCGACCCTTTTGCCGGAGCGGGCTTCGTATTCCCGGATGAAGATGAACCCGCGGCGGACGGGGATGCAGGCGCGGCCGAAGAGCCGGCTGCGGACGCGCCGGCGGCGCCGGCCGAACCCGCCGATAGCAGCCGGATCCTCGGTCAGGTGCTTGGCAACGAAGAAGTCATTGTTTTCCTTCGCATTGATATCCTCCAGTTCCTGCCCGCGAAGGAACTCGTTCAGGTTCAAAACTGAATATTACCCCTCTAACCCATGTCCTGGCTCAATCAGAATTACGAAAAAGCCGCCCTTGGCGGTGCCGCGGTCGTCGCACTCGGACTTGCCTTCTGGGGCTGGTCGAAGGTGGGAGGCGTCGAAGATGACTTTACCGCCGAGGTCCGCGGAACGGGCAACAATGATCCCGCGGTGGCCGAAGGCGATCTCGTTGCCCAAGCACAGGCTTCACTCGCCATGCCCAGAGATTGGGCCCAAGGGGATGCCGAGGGGCGGCCGGTCGACCTTTTCACCGGCATCCCGCTCTTCGTTGGCAGTGACAATCCGAATGTTGGCATCGATCCGATTACGGCCGATCCGATTCATGATCCGATTCCCAATACCTGGTGGATCCAATACCGGCTCGATCCGGGGTTCGGCGATTCCCCCGCCCGCGATCCGGACCAAGATGGGTTCAGCAATCTGGAGGAATTCCAGGCCAAGACCGATCCAACCGACCCGAAAGCGCATCCCGCTCTGATCGCCAAACTCAAGTATGTGACCGATGACAGCCTCGTCTGGCTGCTGGAGCCGGGCTATGGTTCTGAAGACGGAAGCTTCCCGATCAAGTATCGGGATGGAGAAAACAGGAAGAATGCCGCCGGAGCCGGCGATATGGTGGCACCCGGAGAACTGTTCTTCTCGGCCGACCCCATGAAGAACCGCTTCAAGCTTCTTGGCAGCGAGGTTCGTAGGGAACTGAATCCCCGCACGAACTCCGAGGTCACGGTGACCTATACGCGGATCGAAGACCAGCGGGCGAACAAGAAGGGCACCATCTACGAAATCCCCTCGCCGTTTCCCCGTGGCCGCGACGAGGAGTTCGCCCAATATGACCGCACCGCCGTGCTGTCGCTCGAAGCGATCGGATTGGCCGGGCAGGAGTTCCGCGTCGAGGAGAACACCCGCTTCTCGTTGCCGCCTAAGGCGGGGGGAGAAGATTTTCTTGTCAAGACCGTCACTCCGGAATCCATCACCGTCGAATATGCCGGTGAGGGAGGGACGGTCCAAACCGTCGAGATCCCGAAGGGCGGCATGCCGCAAATTGCGGAATGAATCCTGTTGAAATTATCGCTTTCCAAACATCGAAAACATTGCCAGAAACCCTCAGCCTACTATGCAAAAACCGCCAATGAATCGTTCATGCCGCACCACCCTCACCCTGATGGCCGTGGCATCCACCATGCCGGCCGTGATCACGGTGGCAAACGCCGGTGAAGGTGCCGGTTACACTAGACTCAGCGGCCTGGCCCAGCGCGAGATGGTGCGCCGCCAGGAGGCGGTCGCGGAATCCGACAGGCTTCTGCTCGAAGGTCGTGAGGCGTTCGCACAGGGGGATTACCAACAGGCGGTGGACAAATACCGCCAGGCATTGGACCGCCTGCCGGACGCCCCGCTTCTGTCGGATCGCAGGCAGAGTTATACCGAACACCTCTCGGACGCCAGCGTCGCTCTCGCCCAGCATCACCGCAAGGTCGGCAAGTATACCGAGGCGCGGACCCTTCTGGAGAATGTCCTGGCTCCCGGCGTGGATCCCAACAATTTCGTAGCCAAGCAGGAACTCGGCTACCTCGACGATCCCATCCGGACCAATCCCACTCTCACCTACGAGCACACGCAGAATGTGGACAGTGTCCGGCGCGGACTTTACACGGCGGAAGGGAATTACAACCTCGGCAAATATAACGAAGCCAAGAAGGAGTATGAGGATGTGATCCGCATCGATCCCTTCAACTCGGCCGCGCGTCGCGGCCTGGAGCGGATCGCCCAGGCGAAGAGCGACTACTACCGCGCCGCTTTTGACCACACCCGCGCGGAATTGCTGATGCAGGTGGATGCCGCATGGGAACTTTCCGTTCCGGCCGAACCGCCGGAGTTTGACACTTCGGTGGGCGGGCAAGGTGTCACCAGTGGTGTCGCATACATCACCGAGAAACTCCGCAGGATCGTCATCCCGACGGTCAACTTCGAGGACACCACCGTGGAAGAGGCGATCGACTTCCTCCGTCTCCGCGCTGCCGAACTCGACACTCTCGAACTCGACCCCGCCAAGAAAGGTGTGAACTTCGTGATTCGCCGCCCGCGTGATGCGCCGGCAGCCGCCGACGCCGGCCTGGATGTCGCGGAAGGGGGGCTTCCTCTCACACAAGCCGATCCGGGGGCTCTCAGGATCGACGAGTTGCGTCTGCGCAATGTCCCGCTTGAAGTTGCTTTGAAGTACATCGGGGACAAGACCAAGCTTCGTTACAAAATCGATGATTACGCGGTCACTTTGGTTCCGATGACGGAAACCGGCGAAGACTTCTTCAACCGCAGTTTCACCGTCCCTCCCGGCTTTGCCAGCTCGCTGGAAGGCGGCGGGGAGGGAGCGGGAGCCGAACCGGATCCGTTCGCTCCGGCGACCGGCGGCACCGGTGCCGGACTCTCACCGAGACGCCCGATCACGGACCTGCTTAAGGACGCCGGAGTTGCCTTCGCGGAGGGTAGTTCAGCCACTCTCAGCAGCACAGGCGTCCTGATCGTCACCAACACGCCGTCCGAATTGGACAAGATCGAACAATTGGTGGAAGCACTGAACATCGGCCAGCCGAAGCAGGTGAAGATCACCACGAAGTTCGTCGAGATCTCTCAGGAAAACACCGATGAGCTGGGCTTTGACTGGCTGGTCACCCCATTTGGCGGTGCCCAGAAGGTTCTCGGCAGCGGCGGCACCACTGGCAGCGGAGGAGTTCGGACCGGAGCCGATTTCGCCAATGTCCCCGGCTTCCCGGGCGGAGTGAACGGAATTGTTTCCGCCGGTCTCCGCAGCGGTGACCAAGCCGTCAATCGCAACAATATTGACGCGTTGCTGAACAATCCCGACCGCACGGCCGAGGGGTCCAGCGTGGCGCCGGGGATTGCCGCGCTCACCGGTCTGTTCTCGAACGGACAGGTCCAACTGATCATGCGCGGCCTGGCCCAGAAAAAGGGAACCGACCTGATGACCGCCCCTTCGGTCATGGCAAAGCCGGGCCAGAAGGCGACCATCGAAATTATCCGCGAATTCATCTACCCGACTGAATACGAACCCCCCGAACTTCCCAACACGGTCGGGTCGCAGGGCGGTGGCATTGTCCTTGGTGGCGGTGGCCTCGGCGGAGTCCTCGGCGGCGGGTCGACCGGCGGCAGCTTCCCCGTCACACCCGCCACCCCGACCGCATTCGAAACACGCAACACCGGCGTGACACTCGAAATCGAACCGACGATCGGCGAGAACGACTTTGTGATCGATCTGCGCTTCGTGCCCGAAATCGTGGAATTCGAAGGATTCGTGAACTACGGCAGCCCCATTCAGACCAACGGCACCGATGCCTTGGGAAATGCGGTTCCACTTGTGATTACCGAAAACCGGATTGAGATGCCGGTGTTCTCCTCCCGCCGCGTGAACACCTCCCTGACCATCTATGACGGCTACACGGTCGCGGTCGGCGGACTGATGCGTGAGGACGTTCAGAATGTTGAGGACAAGGTTCCGATCCTTGGGGACATCCCCATCATCGGCCGCTTGTTCCAGTCGAAATCGGAAAACCGGATCAAGAGCAACCTGATCGTCTTCGTAACCGCGCAGATCATCGATGCCACCGGTCGCCCGCTGCGAGGAGTGGAGTCCGGCGGTGGTTCGGTACCCGTGACCACCGGCGCCCCTGGAGACTTCGACGGCGGCGTTCTGCCCCCGCTCGATCCTCCACGGTGATTCCTTTCTGATTTGAAATCACCGGCGGATGGGAGGTTTTCCTCCCATCCGCTTTTTTGTTTCCGTGCCGCCAATTTCGCAGGCTTGATAGTCATTCCCCGATCGGAGAGCTTCCGACATGGAAGTGATGGTTCTCACAGGCGGGGTCGCCACGGGGAAATCCACGGTGTGCGGCATGCTGCCCGAGCACCTGCGCGGCGTGGTTATTTTCGACTGCGATGCCGCGGTGAGACGTTTGCTGGAGGGTGACGCGGGCGTCGCAGCGCGAATCGAATCATCGTTTGGGGCGGGGGCGATCGATGCGGAAGGGCGGGTGGATCGGGATTTCCTGCGCCACCACGTTTTCGATGACGAAGCCGCCAGACTTCTGCTGGAAGGGATCCTCCATCCGAAGGTCCGCGAGGAATGTCTTGATTCGCTGCGGGAGGCTGATAAACGGGGCGCGGAATGGTTCGTCGCCGACGTTCCGCTTTTCTTCGAGAAGGGGTTTGATTTGGGCCAGCGGAAGGTGCTGGTTGTCGCGTCGAATCCCGCCAGCCAAATCCGGCGGATCAAGGCGAGGAACGGCTTCGACGACCGTTTGATCGCTGCCATCCTCTCAGCCCAACTGCCGATTCAGGAGAAAATGTCCCGTGCGGACGTGGTTTTCTGGAACGAAGGACCGCTGGCCGTTCTCGATTTACAACTCCGCCGCTTTGCCCGCTCTCTCCTCATGACCCAATCTGACGAATCCGCCCCCGACGTTTCCTCCCCGGTGATCCCTCCGGTTCCGGAGATGATTGATATCAACGAATTCCGGATGCACACCCTTGCCGAGCTCCAGGGGATGGCGGAGGCGGTGCCCGCCCGCATCCAAGGCGGAATTGCCAAGGCGCAATTGATCTACGAGCTGTTGACCTACTACGGGCAGGAAGGTTCCGTTCTGATCTGCGAGGGGATTTTGGAACAGGCAAAGGAAAGCTTCGCGATGTTGCGGGATGCCCAAAGGAGTTTCCGGCCGGGACCGGACGATATCCATATCGGAACCCATCTGCTCCGCGACCACGGGTTGAGGACCGGTCAAAGAGTGAAGGTGAAAGTCCGCCCACCGCGCGACCGCGACAAGTATCTCTCCGCGATGGAAGTGCTGGAGGTCGAGGGCATGGCCGCTGCCGACTACCAGGCGCCGAAGGAATTCGACCGGCTGACGCCGCTGTTTCCGGACGAGCGCGTGCATCTCGAAGGGGAGGGGAACGACTTTCTCGGCGTGCGGGTCATCGACCTGATCGCTCCGCTCGGCAAGGGTCAGCGTGGCTTGATCGTCGCGCCACCCCGGGGGGGGAAGACCATTCTGCTGAAGCAGATCGCCCGCTCGATCCGGCTCAATCATCCCGAAGCGGAACTCATCATTCTCCTTCTTGACGAGCGCCCGGAGGAAGTCACCGATTTCGAGGAAACGGTGGGTTCGCAGGTCTTCGCCTCGACTTTCGATGAAGCGCCGAGACGCCACGCCCAGGTGGCGGATCTGGTGATCGAGCGCGCGAAACGATTGGTGGAACTTGGCAAGGATGTGATACTCCTGCTGGACAGTCTCACGCGACTTGCGCGCGGTCATAATTCGGCGATGCAGGGCGGACCGATCGGATCGGGCGGTGTGAGCCCGGTCGCCCTGCAAAAGTCCCGCAAGTTTTTCGGGACCGCCCGCAACGTCGAGGAGGGGGGATCTCTGACCATTCTTGCCACCGCTCTGGTGGAGACCGAAAGCCGCCTCGATGACGTGGTTTTCGAGGAATTCAAGGGAACCGGCAACATGGAGGTGAGGCTTGACCGCGAGCTTGCCGAGCGCCGCGTTTATCCCGCCATCCACATCCCGCAATCCGGCACCCGCAACGACGACCGCTTATATCATCCCGATGAGTTTCTAAAGGTGGTCGATATCCGGAAGCAGCTTGCGCAGCTTCCGATCGGCGATGCCATTGAATCGCTTCTGTCGAATTTGCGAACGACCAAGACCAACGCGGAGCTGCTGCTCCGAGGGCTGCGCTAGAACCCGCGGTAGCAGGGATGCGTGCCGTATCCGTGCGATCTCGGCAACGCATTTCGCGCAACTGTTCATTGACACGCCGAAGGCTCCTGCTAGCCTCCCGCGCCTTGCGCCGGGCTGTGGAAAACGTTTTTCCGAAGTCCCGGCACTTTCTCCCACAACCTGATATTATCACCAAGATGGCAACGAAGAAGAAGGTCGCAAAGCCTGCGCCGAAGAAGACCGCTGCGAAATCCGCCAAGTCCGCGGTCAAAAAATCCGCCGGCAAGAACACCAAATATGTCTATAACTGGGGCGCCGGCAAAGCGGACGGCAATGGCGGTATGAAACCCCTCCTCGGCGGCAAGGGCGCCAACCTCGCCGAAATGACGCGCATCGGTTTGCCGGTGCCTCCGGGCTTCACAATCTCCACCGAGGTCTGCACCTACTTCTACGATAACGGCCGTACTTACCCGCCATCGCTCCAAGCCGAAATGGAAGCCGGCGTGAAAAACATGGAAAAGATCATGGGCAGCAAGTTCGGCGATGCCAAGGGCATGCCGCTGCTGGTCGCCGTCCGCTCCGGAGCACGCGATTCGATGCCGGGGATGATGGACACGATCCTCAATCTCGGCCTCAACGACGAGAGCGTGATCGCCCTCGGCAAGGCCACCAACAACGAGCGCTTCGCGTGGGACTGCTACCGCAGATTCATCCAGATGTATGGCGACGTCGTCCTCGGCGTCCAGAAGTCCGAAGGAGAGGACCATGAGCCCTTCGAGGTGGTGATCGAGTCTTTCAAGCACGAAGCCTATCACAAGGACATCGTGGACAGCGACCTGACCGCCGAAGATCAGAAGGAACTGGTCAGACGCTTCAAGGCGTTGGTGAAAGAGCGGACCGGCCAAGGCTTCCCGAATGATCCCTGGGAGCAACTCCGCGGGGCCGCCGGCGCCGTTTTCGGTTCATGGATGAACGACCGGGCGATCGTTTATCGCCGCAAGTATAACATCCCCGCCGCGTGGGGCACCGCCGTCAACGTGCAGGCGATGGTTTACGGAAACACCGGCGAAACCTCCGGCTCCGGTGTCGCGTTTACCCGCAACCCGGCGAATGGCGTGAACGAGTTTTACGGCGAGTTCCTCATCAACGCGCAGGGCGAGGACGTCGTCGCCGGCGTCCGCACGCCCGAGCCGGTCAGCAAGCTGAAGGCCGCCATGCCCAAGTCTTTCGCGGAACTGATGAAAGTCCGCGAAATCCTCGAAAAGCACTTCAAGGATGTGCAGGACGTCGAGTTCACCATCCAGGAAGGCAAGTTGTTCATGCTTCAGACGCGTAACGGCAAGCGCACCGCCGCCGCCGCTCTCAAGTTTTCGATGGACATGGTGAAGGAGAAGCTGATCGATTGGGAAACCGCCGTTCTGCGCAACCCCGCCGACCAGCTCGACCAGCTTCTGGCGCCGATCTTCGACATCGAGGAGGCCAAGAAGGCGGAAGTGATCGCCACCGGTCTGCCCGCAGGTCCCGGAGCGGCTTCGGGAAAGGTTTATCTCAACGCCGATCGCGCCGTGTTGGCCGAAGCCCGCGGCGAGCGCGTCCTGCTGGTCCGCACCGAGACCAGCCCGGAAGATCTCCGTGGCATGATCGCCGCCGAGGGGATTCTCACCTCCAAGGGAGGTGTTTCCTCGCACGCCGCTCTCGTTGCCCGCCAGATGGGCAAGGTCTGCGTCTGCGGTGCCGCCGGTGTCGAAATCGATTACGACAAGAAGACCGTCAAAGCCTCCGGCCAGACCTTCAAGGAAGGCGAATACATGAGCATCGATGGCACCAGCGGAACCGTCTATGGCGGCGAGCTGAAGACCGCTCCTTCGGAAATCATTTCCGGCATCGTCAGCAATGACAAGGCGGCCAGAAAGACCGAAAAGTTCAAGGGCTTCACCCAGCTTATGGAATGGTGCGGCCAAGCCACCCGCATGGCCGTCCGGACCAACGCCGACACCCCGGAGCAAACCCGGATTGCGATGGCATTCGGTGCCACCGGCATCGGCCTTACCCGGACCGAGCACATGTTCTTCGAGGGCGACCGCATCGACGCGATGCGCGAGATGATTCTCGCCACTACGCTCGAGGCCCGCAAGAAGGCGCTCGCCAAGCTGCTTCCTTATCAACGCGAGGATTTCACCGGCATCTTCAAAACGCTCAAGGGATACCCCGCCACGATCCGCCTGCTCGACCCGCCGCTTCACGAGTTCCTTCCCCACACCAAGGAGCAACAGCTCGATCTTTCCAAGAAGCTGGGCGTGAAAGTGGACACCATCATCCAACGCGTCCACGACCTGCACGAGTTCAACCCGATGCTCGGCCACCGCGGCTGCCGCCTCGGAATCGCCTATCCGGAAATCACGGAAATGCAGGCCCGCGCCATCTTCGAAGCCGCCGCGGACGTGGCGAAAAAGAAGATCGCCGTGAAGCCCGAGGTGATGATCCCGCTCGTCGGCTTCAAAAGGGAATTCGACCTCCAGGCCGAGATCGTCCACCGCGTGGCGAAGGAAGTCATGGCCGAGAAGAAGGTGACCTTCGAGTATCAGGTCGGCACCATGATCGAGGTCCCGCGGGGCGCACTCACCGCCGACGAAATCGCCCACGGCGCCGAGTTCTTCAGCTTCGGCACCAACGACCTCACCCAGACCGCGCTCGGCATCAGCCGCGACGACATGGGCTCGTTCCTGCTGCCCTACACCGAGAACGACGTGTTCGCGAAGAACCCCTTTGCGACCCTCGATGCGACCGGCGTCGGCCAGCTCATGGAAATCGCCGTCGAGAAAGGCCGCAAGACCCGCCCGGACATCAAGCTCGGCATCTGTGGCGAACACGGCGGTGATCCGTCGTCCGTGGTGTTCTGCCACAAGCTCGGTCTCGCCTACGTCTCCTGCTCGCCTTACCGCGTGCCGGTCGCCCGCCTCGCCGCCGCGCAAGCCGCGATCGAGGAAAAGCGCGCCGCGAAGAAGAAGTAA
>JBBSJY010000081.1:0-18202 GCA_038256845.1 Verrucomicrobiales bacterium
ACATCGCCTCGCGTCCGAACGGAACCGTTGCTTGATATCCCTATTTCCCATACCGACGAGGTTGCGGCGCAAGTTGATAGAGAGCCCGTCCTTTACCTTTGGGTTCGCATATTGCAGCTCCAAACGGCCATCGGCACTGTGATTTTCACGATCCGCCTATCTCAGGAACGGCCGCTGGTGCGGCGTCCGGCGGCGCGACCGGCAATCCGGGTCCCGATGGTGCGTGGTTGGGCGGCGGGATAGGGGGACGGGGGGGCCGCCGCAATCGCAGATGGCACGCTCCCTGCGAGTAGATGTCCGCCTCAACAGGCGATGTCGGCCAACATTAAACTCCAACTAACAAAACCATGTCAATGAACACGCTTGAAGACCTACTGGTCGAAGAACTCAAGGATATCTACAGTGCGGAAACCCAGCTGGTGAAAGCACTACCCAAAATGTCGAAGGCAGCGTCCAATCTGGAACTTCAAGCGGCATTTGAAAAGCATCTGGACGAAACCAAAGTGCATGTGGAGCGCATTGAGAAAGTCATGGCGGAATTCGACGCGTCCCCCGGGGGGAAGCGATGTGAGGCGATGGCCGGCCTCATTGAGGAAGGTGAGGAAATCATTAAGAAGGACGGGGCCGACACGGTCAAGGACGCAGCCCTCATCTGCGCGGCACAGAAAGTCGAGCACTATGAGATCTCCGCCTATGGCTCCGCCCGTGCGCTCGCACAGGTACTAGGGAAGGAAAGCCTCGTGCAAATCCTTACCGACACCCTGGATGAGGAAAGCCAGACCGATAGCGATCTCACCTCAATCGCTGAAACCATTCATTCCGACGCATTCGCTGAGCAGGATGCTTGAGCCATTGTAATGAAAGCTTTCTGGTGGCAGGGTGGTCCTCGCAATTGACCGGGTCCCGGAAAGGCTGGATATCGCCAGCAACCAAGGAAGGGCGGAACCCCTCTATTTTGAGGAGGTCAACGTCCAGGAGGCACTGATGGAGATTACCGGGGGGCGCGGCCCGGACCGATGTATCGACGCGATGGGCCAGACCCACGTCAAGCGGTCCCTTTCTCCCCTCCTAAAAAAGATCGAGGACGGCCAGATCGATCCCTCGTTTGTCGTCACCCACCGCTTACGCCTCAAGGAAGCGCCGGCGGCTTACAAAACCTTCCGCGACAAGAAGGACGGCCATATCAAAGTGGTTCTGCTGCCACCCGATATGACACGTGATGAGTAAAGCGATGGCCGGCGGGGAGGACCTGTGGCGTCAGACGAAGGCGGTGGGGTGCGGGACATGCTTGCGCACTGCTCCCGCATTGGAGCCTACGAGATCGCTGCCTATCGCTTCGCAGCGGCACTCGCAGGATCTCGGGTCTTTGAGGAGGGTCTGCGGACCATGAGGCATACCTCGCAGAAGAGCCGTGGGCAACCAGGCATTGCATAGGGACCGGTCTGCGCGCCGATCATGAAGCGGGCGCGTCCACTTCAGCTGCGGAGGGCCTCAGGGGAAGGCATGGCAAAATGCAAACCGATCTGTTCCGAGCTATGCAATTTGCCACTCCCCCGTTTTACGAATCTCTGGAAAAATCGGCCGAAACAGCCTGAAGAAACGGCTGAAAACACGGGTGGGGAGCTTTGGAACGATATCTGCGGATGAGAAGTTCGGCGACCATGCCTCGGGCTGACCTCAACCAAGCCGTCGCGTTTTTTCCGCCCAACTCCACCAATAACGAGAATCATGAATCAAGACACGATCCAACGAACCGATCCCTACGCGGATCCAGCGCAACGGGGCGCGGCGGCTCCGGCGAAAACCACCTTCCAAGGGAGCGGGGCTTCCTCGGGAATCGAGGAGGTGAAGAAAGTCGCGAGGGCACAGGCCCACGACACTACCGCCGAAATCAAGGGAGGGGCCTCCCAAGCATTCGAATCCGCAAAGGACACTGGAACCGATTTCATCGAAGATCAGAAATGCAAATTGGCTTGCTTGATTGACGAATACACCCACGCCGTCAAGGCGGCTTGTGACAGTCTTGAGAGCGAGGATCAAAATCGTTTGGTCGGGCCCGCCCACCGCGCATCCAGGCAAATGGAGCGCGCTTCTGAATATTTGCGGGCGACAGACCCGGTGGACATACTCCACGATCTCGGAGATTACGCGAAACGCAAACCGGAGCTGCTCTTTGGCGCCATGTTCGTAGCGGGCATGGCATCCGTCCGGTTTCTCAAGGCTTCCGCACGAGACCGCGGTTCCCGGAGCGGCTCCGCAGGGACGGCACTCGCGAAAAGCAACTATGATTCCCCCCGGCGCGAACCGTTTTCGGCGCCAGCGCCCGTGGGACCGACTCCGGCCCACCAAACCAATACCCCACCCGTGCTGCCATGAACGGAGAAACCAACCTCAATATCGCCGACTTGTTTCGGCAGTTGCGCGACGACACCACCGCCCTTGTACGCGAGGAAGTTGCTCTCGCAAAAACGGAAATTGCTGAGAAGATTTCTTACACCGGCCGGAATGTGGGCTATCTCGCCGCCGGCGCGCTGGTAGGTTTATCGGCCCTACTGCTCCTGCTTATGTCCTTGGGTTTCCTCTTGGGTGACCTTTTCGAGAGAAACGGAATGGAGCCGGGAATGGCAGCCTTCCTTGGTTTCCTGATCGTGGCCGTTGTTGTCGCGATCATAAGTGGCAGCCTCGTATCAAAGGCGGTCAAGGCTTTGAAAGATCAGCCCATCGCACCCACAAAAACCGTCCAAAGCCTCCAGGAGGATAAGCAATGGGCACAATCCAAACTATCATCATGACATCCCAGACTACTGCACCTGAAGACCACCGGTCGAGCGCGGAGATCCAAGCGGACATCCGGCAAACGAGAGGCCGAATGGATGCCACCCTCGATGAAATCGGCAACCGACTCACCGCCCGTTCCCTCCTTAATTCCGCACTGGATTGGTGGGACTCGCCGCGGGACGGAAACCAGGGGAGCGCCGCGGCCCGCTCGGCCGTGAAAGCCGCCGCCCGCCAAGTCCGCCATCACCCCATGCCGTCGCTTCTCATTGGCTCGGGCATCGCGTGGCTGATTTCCGAGTCGATGGATCATGATGACGACCGGCGACTCACCGGCGGATACGATCCCGATCCAGCTCGTGCCCGATTCGGACCGGACGCCACCGAAACCAAGGGACCGGGGATGATGGACAAAGCCAAAGAAGGAGCGGCAGGCGCCGTGGATACTGCGAAGGATAAGCTTTCCGATATGAGTGAAGGTTTACATCATCAGGCAGACCACATGAACGAGTGGGCTCACGGCACTTATGACCGCAGCCGGTCGGCCGCGCAGAAGCTCAAGCGCGACCTCAAGGATGGCTACCACCGTAGTGCGGTGAAAATCGAGGACGCGGTGGAGGAATACCCGCTGGCGGTGGGGGTGGCTTTCGCAGCGCTAGGCGCGTTGGCGGGGCTGGCGATTCCGCGCACCCGCCGCGAGGACGAGCTTCTCGGGGACCGCTCCGATCATCTCTTTGATGCGGCGAAAGAGAAGGGCTCGGAACTTCTGGAGAGCGGAAAAGCGGTAGGTGCCCGGGTTGTGGAAACGATCAAAGAGGAAGCCGCCGAGCAGGGGCTAACCGGGGACGCCATCGGCGAAAAGCTGGCCCAGCTCGCCGACAAGAGTGGAGAGGTGGTCAAAAAAGCGAAGGAGGAGGCGGTGCATGCCGCAGAAGATGAGGGGATCAAGCCCCAGGCCCCCAAGTCAAGTGTTGGAGGAGCGGGCCCTCCGCCGGGATTTCCGTGAGGCACTCTTCGCCGCCTTCCATCACGGGAGGCGGCGAATTGCTTTTATCCATCACCCCGGCGCCGATTAAAGGGGGACCGGTTGCCATCGGCGGGCGGCGGAGCGCGCTGCGGTTTCGAGATGTGGTTCCAGCCCCCATTCATCCGGTCCCGGTCAAGCGGAGCGTCTACCGGATTTTGTGGCTGGCTTGCGGGCCGATTTCTTTGCCGCGGCCTTTGTTTTTGCCGATTTCACGGGGGACTTGGCGGCCTTGCGCGGGGGGGGCTTTTTCGGGCTGCCTTTCACGCTTCTCTCGAGGTAATCCATCAGATCCACGACATTGCCACCGTCCTCTTCCGCATCCTCGCCCTTGGAATTGGTAACATTGTTAGCGGTTTCGCCCTTGCGGACCTTGGTTTCGATGTAGTCCAGCAAGGCCGAGCGATATTCGTCTTGGTATCGGTCCGGTTCCCATTTGGTGGACATCGTCTTCACCAACTGCATGGCCAGTTCGAGTTCGCGCTTTTTGGGAGCGAATTCACTACTCGCGGGCAATTCCAACTTTGACGTCGCTTGCAGCTCCTGGGGAAACCGGAGCAACATCAGGACGACGACCTCTCCGCGAACAAACATCGCGGTGAGGTATTCGCGGGTCCGAATCACCACTTTGGCGATGCCGGCCTGGCCGGTCTCACGGAGGGTTTCACGGAGCAGCGCATAGGCCCGCTGGCCCCGTTTGTCGGGTTCCAGAAAGTAGGGTTTGTCAAAAAGGATTGGATCGATGTCTTCGAGTGACACAAAGTCATCAATGGCGATGGTGCGGGTGAGCTTTGGCTTCACCTTTTCCATGTCTTCCTCCGAGAGGAGAACGTAGTGACCCTTCTCGTATTCGAATCCTTTCACCATCATGTCCCAGGGCACTTCTTCGCCGGTTTCCGAGTTCACCCTCTCATAGCGGATGCGGGCCTGGTTGCGGCTATCGACCATGTGGAGCTGGACGTCTGGCCGGGTGTCCGCCGAATATAGCGACACCGGAATGTTGACCAGTCCGAAGGCGATCGTCCCTTTCCAGATTGCGCGTGCCATCGAATCGCTTCCGCATGCCGTGTGCCACGCTGACGACTGCCCGTTGAAGCGGATTGTGGAGACGGGGATGCGGTGGGTCGGTTGCGAAGTGCGTGGGTAGATTGCAGCATGCACGGGGAACCCACAGGCTTTGGGACCTTCGTTCCCATGGGATCGGGAATCCTACAGAGGTACGGCACCTGCTAGAATTGGGTGCATGAAAGTGAACTTTGATCAACTGGGAGAATCCTTCGACCTCTCAGGCAACAGAACTCCTGACGGTTCCACACGAAGATGAGAATTGCCAGAGACACGCTGAAGGGGAAAACGGCTTTTGTGACCGGCGCGGGTTCGGGGATCGGACGCGCGTCGGCGAAAATTCTCGCCTATGCGGGTGCGCAGGTTGCGCTCCTCGGGCGGACGGAGGAGCCTCTCGACGAAGTTTTCGAAGAAATGGGAGGGCACGCCGAGGGGCATTTGAAGTTGGTCGCCGATGTGTCCAGTGAAAGCGATATGCTCGGCGCCGCGGCTGAAATGAAAGGCCGTTGGCAGCGCATTGACATCGTTGTCGCCAACGCGGGAATCAACGGTCTTTGGGCTCCACTGGAGGACCTGAGCGTGGACGAGTGGAACAAGACGATGGATGTGAATCTATTGGGAACCTTTCTCACGGTGAAGGTTGCCCTTCCCCTTCTCAAACAGGGAGGTGGATCGGTGATCATCGTATCGTCTGTGAACGGCAATCGAATGTTCAGCAACACTGGGGCGACCGCCTACGCATGTTCGAAAGCCGGGCAGGTGGCCTTCACGAAAATGATCGCGCTGGAATTGGCTCAGGATCGTGTCCGTGTGAACGCGATCTGTCCCGGGGCGATTGAAACCAACATTGATGACAACACGGAGATGCGGCATCTTGATGACGTGCGCCTCCCCGTAAAGTTCCCCGAAGGACAGGTTCCCTTGACCCACGGCCATCCCGGAACTTCGGGGCAGGTGGCCCAGCTTGTCTGGTTCCTTGCGTCAGACGCTTCCAATCATATTTCCGGCACCGAAATCTACATCGACGGTGCACAGTCGTTGTTCCAAGGATAACATTCGGAGCCTTCTGCAGGCCGACATCGATTTGCGAGCGGAATGCGACAGGGGCGTGATATGCCCTTGGCGAGGGTATTTGTTTGGAACTGCTAATTATTTAGAAGGCTCCGGAAAAGGGGGCTTCGTGGAACATTACAAAAAACCCCCGCCGGACAAGTCCGACGGGGGGCTGCTGGGTTTGGGTTTGATTAGAATCGAAGCTGGATGAAGACCTGGCTGTTGTTACGATAATGGGGGCGATAGTGGTAGCCATTCGAGTAGTAATACCGGACGCCCCCGCGATACACCTCCCTGCAGCCCCGTGGTAGGGCCGAAATATACCGTGGTTGGTAGTAAGCGGGGCGATAATAGGGCGCGGAATAAATGGGAACACGCCGGACATGGTGGCCGCCGTAGCCCCGATGGCGATCTCCGTGATACCCGCGGTGCTCCGGGTGGTATCGGGCGGAATGACCTCCCCGGTAGCCATGGTAGCCATGGTCCCGATCCCTGCCGGGACGCGCTTCGGCCGCTGGAATTGCGAAGCCGATAGCGAGTGCAGGTACGATGAGCAAGCGAACGATGCGTGAGCGGAGGGTGACGAACTTGTGAAGAAGTGTAGCGTTCATGGTTTTCGTTTCTCGCGTGATAGGACCGGACGCCACCCGGGATTATTCAGGAAAAATCATGGGTCAAAAACGGCAACCCTTCTCAACGGATCGGGGAGAATTCCGTTGCTACGAGAAACTTGGATTTCACGCCATCTGGGACCGTGAGCGAGCCTCCTTCGGCCTCCTCTGAGGCGGATTTCGCGGCGATCCAAACCGGGTCGTTGCGAAACGAGTCCCACGAGCTTTCGGCGGCTTTCAGGTCGCTGTGTGCGAGAAAATAGAGCAGGGTGGTTTCTGCGTCCGGCTGGCCCTCCTCCAGATTGAAATAGCCGAGGTTGGTCATGCCGTGCTTCTCGAACAATTGGGTCGTGTGATCGCGGAAGCGGGAGTGGAGCGCATCCAGTTTTCCATCCATGGTGGTGTAGACTCTCATTTCAAAAAGGCGCGTGACCCCGTCGGCCGCCGCAATGAAGGGGGAGGAGAAGTCAGTGGGCTCCAGAAACACTTGATCCACCTTTGAAACGAGTTTGCCGTCCTTTTCGGAGGCAGCGCTTGCCGCGATCCATGCGGGATCGTTTGAGAAGGCTTTCCAGGAAGCTTCGCGTGCCTCGCGATCGGGATAGGAGAGAAGGAAGATGAGACGATCGTTGGTGGAGATGAGCTTGGAATCCTCGGTTTTCTCGGCCTCCCGCCAATAGGCGACGTTGGTCATTCCGTGATTCTTGAAGAGGTCCAGCGTGTGGTCCTCGAACCGTTTGAGCAGCGCGTCCATTTTGCCAGGTGCCGCGTGATAGGTCCGCAGCTCGAAAAGGTGAGTGGCGGGTTCTTCGGCAGCGAAACCGGTGGCGGCAGCGAGAGATAGGGCGACGGCGGCGAGGATTTTTTTCATCGGTCAGGAGACTCGCTGTCGTCCGGATGGCTGGCAAACCGGAATTTTCAGATTGGGTCCACGGGGCGTCGGCTCCATCAGACGGAGTCGTGGATTTTCCGTTGTCTTGCCTCCTTCAGGGAGAAATCCCGTTCTGTTGTGGAGAGAGAGGACGCCCCCAGGAATTCGGCTGCGCGCCTTTCGGACCAATATTCCCCGCGGTAGCCGAACAGGGGAAACGCCACATGGCCGCCTTGGGCAGGCAATTCAAGATGGAGATTCTCACTCGCCGCAGCTTCTTCTCGCGGATAGCAATTTTCTCCGAGAAACGGGTCGTTGAGGGCGTTGACGAGGAGGACGGGGACGGGGATGCCCGACAGAAACTGCCGGCAACTACTGCGTTTCCAGTAGTCGCTGGCGTCCACGAAGCCGTGCAGAGGGGCGGTGAAGCGGTCGTCGAAAGCTTGGAAGTTTCTGATGCCATGAAGCCGGCCGGAATTGATGGATTCCGGAAACCGCTTCGCTTTGGCGCGCACCTTGCCGGTCAGATCGCGGAGAAACCGTCGCATGTAGATCGAATTCCCAAACGAGGAAAGTCGCATGGCAGAGCAGGCAAGGTCACAGGGGACGGAATAGGCCACCGCGCGGTGGATGACGTGAGGGAGCGAGGACGGGTCTTCGCCGAGATATTTGAGCATCAGGTTCGCTCCCAGGCTGAATCCCACCAAATCGATTGTCACACCGGGGCGGCAATCGATCGCGTGGGCGACCACCGCGGCGAGATCGTCGCTGGCACCACTGTGGTAAAAGCGCGGCAAGCGATTCTCCTCGCCCCCGCATCCGCGGAGATTCCACGCGAGGATGTCCCACCCGCGACGGAAGAGCGCGCCTGCCATCCCTTGGATGTAAGTCGCATCCGCGCTGCCCTCGAGGCCGTGGGTCAGGATGGCGAGACGGGGATTTCCCACTTCCGCCCATTCCAGATCGATGAAATCCCCATCGGCCATCTCCAGCCGATCACGACGTTGGGTGATTCGCGGAACTCTCCGGAAAAGAGCGGTATACAGTGTTTGCCGGTGTCCTCCCGCCAAGCCAGGAGGGGCGGTGTAGGTGGATTGGGAAAGCAGCGGCATCGGAGATTTGCAGGATAAGGACGGGGCAGGACCTGCCAATCCAAAGTACGCAGATTAATCGGGCTTGTCTTCCCCGGCGGCAACGCGTAGCCGTCTGCGGGCAGTTCGTCCGATTCCTTTCAAATCAAATGATTCCCTTTATCCTGTGGTGCGTTGTTGGCACCAGTATTGGCATCGTCTTCGCTTCGTTTTTCGAGTGGGTGCTCCACAAGTACGTCATGCACCGTCCGGTGGGGAAATTCCGCTACGCCTTCCAGGCGCATGCGGTCGTCCATCACAAAACCTTCAAAGCCGATCACACCTATCATCTCCACGACGAGAAGGACAAGGCGACCATCCCGATGGCGTGGTGGAACGGTCCGGTATTGATCGCGATCGGGGTAGTGCCCTTCGCGGTGCTTTCCTGGGTCATCGGCGAGTGGGGTTTCGCGCTGGGTGGATTGCTTGCCTTTGGAGGCTACTACGGCACCTACGAATACATCCACTGGTGCATGCACCTGCCGAAGGCGCGGAGGGTCGAGAAGCCATGGCTGTTCCGCAGGCTCAACGGGCACCACCTCTTGCACCATCGCTACATGCACAAGAACTTCAACGTGGTGCTGCCGCTGGCCGATCTTTGCCTGGGCACGCTTATGCTGCGTGCGAAAACCTCCTTCGCCCAGCCCACCGGCCCTGCGGTGCCGGATGTTCAGCCGCGCTGATTGGTTGAAAGATTGCTGGTCTTGACGGTCAGCGTTTGTTAAGCAGCGTTTGTCCCCAGCCACACGCCCATGAAACATCTGCTGTTACCCGCCCTCGGTCTCGTGCTTTTCACCAGTTCGTGCCGCACGGCGATCCCTCTTGATCCCATGACCATGAAGGCCTCGTGCCGCTGCCTCCCGGAGCACTTCAAAGCCGGCAATCCATGTGCCTGCGGGCATGTCGGGGTTACGTCCGAGGTGATTTACACCAAGTGACGGAGCTCCCGTTTTCACGAGAACAATCCGCGAGCCGTGAGATGTGCCAGCCAAGGTAAGAGGTCCAGGTCCGGGCACTTGGAACTGGAGATCGCGGCCAGTTGCGAAAGCGACCGGCTGCCATCCATCAGCTCCAAGACCTGATGATGGCTCGCCGGGAACCTGCAAGGGAGGTGCCAGACATCCACCAACGGCAGCCGCTCACGGGCACATAGCAGGCGAAAACGATCCAAGCGCGGACTCGCGGGTATCTCGGAATTGAAGATCGAGGGTTCGATTCGGGCGAGGATCGAACCCTCTAAGATTCCCTGATACACCAGTCGTGCAAGGACGCGGGCATCCATCGTCCGCAAGTGATTGGCGACTTGGGTCACAGCCACGCACAAGGGAGCGAAATTCCCAAGTGCCTGGCAGAGCTCGGACGCGCCGGACGCCCCCGGACGATGCCGGATCGCGAACTCGAAAACGATGGCCGTGGAAAGTTGGCGGGCGATGGGCGCATCGTCCCGACAAAGGATGACAGAGCGGAACATCCTCTCCGTCAGCAGATCGACCGCGGTTTGGATTTTCAGCGGATCCTCGTCAAACGCCTTGAGGGTCGTTTGAATTGCTTCTCCCAGCGATGACGGGAAGTTTTCCGCCGGATCGGATTCCCCCAGCCAGCGCAAACCCGCCGCCGCAGCCGCATTCACGAAATCCTCCAACGGCCAAGGGTCGTTGACGGGCGCAAAGTCGTCAAAAGGAAGGATCTCGGGACCCCTCGATAACAGATCGTCGAGGATCGGACGGGTTTCGGCGGCTCCATCGTCCTGCCTGAGGAATTCGATCGCCTCGGTTAGACCGAGGTTCTTTTCTCTGACGAGCGTGCGGACTCTCTCGACGACCGGCATCCGCGGTCCCCAGCCGGAAGCCAGATTGAAGCTGATGAAGGCGATTCCGGCGGGGCTCAGATGGCGGCGGCAGGTCTCCAACAGCGCCTGCTTTGCCGGATCAGGCACCCAGGAAAAGACTCCGTGAGCGATGATATAATCGAAATTCCCGAAGTCGGCATCGAAATCCATCAGATCGACGGCGAGGAAAGTGGCGTTGGCGACTCCCGCCTCCGTGGCACGCAGCTTCGCCTCCCGGATCGCGCGATCGGAAAGGTCGATTCCCACGAAATGACTCTGCGGCCAGCGCATTGCCAGCGGCAGGAGATTGTGACCGGAGGCGCAGCCGATTTCCAGAATACGGGCCGAAGCGGGGTGAGGTGTGCGCAGCCCCGCCATCCTCGCAGTCACGGCGGTCCGCGCGGGATCCGAGACGGGATGGCTCATGGCCGGATACTCCGTACTCTCGTAGAGTGCTTTGATCTCGGAATTCATCGTGAGAGGCGGCGCAGGTGGATCTTCCCCCAGAAATCGCGATCACGCCATTCGTTGAAGGCCGCGTCATAGGGCTTGAGCCGCGAGGCTGTCGTGATTTCGTCTCCTGCGACAAGCACCTCGTTCATTGCGGCCGGGGTGCGAATGCTCCGGACGACCGGAAAATGATCGAGGAGAATCCGCCGGGTGAAGCTTTGCATGGAGCGATGGCCGGTCCCGGTTAGGAGATTGACGGCCAACAGCCCTCCCGGACGGATGGCGCGACGCAGGTGACCGAGCAGGGCGGGATCCCATTCCCTCGGGCGGAAAACATCCGTGGCCCCTGCCAGATAGATATCATCGATGACCAGGTCGAATTTCCGCCTGTTGCGAGCGATCCATCGGTAGGCATCGGCGATATGGATCTCGATGCCAAGCTCATCCAACCCCATGTGTTCCCGCGCCAGCTCGACGATTTCACCATCGATATCAATTGCGGTGAGCCGGCAGTCCGGCAACAGATGCCGGAGGCTGCGGAATGCCGTGCCGCCTGCGAGTCCGAGCATCAGGATCGAGCGGGGAGGGCCGGCCTTCCGGAGCAGTGCCCCGGCGGCGATGAGATCCCAAGCCAAGCCTGTTAGGAACCGGCTGCGGTGATGCCAGGCGTGGATGGCGCCTGCCACCCGGAATTCAGTGACATGGGCGGATTTCCAGATTTCAAGGGACTGAAACCGTGTCGTGACCAATCCGCTACGGCGCATTTCCCGGATGTTAGAACTTCCATCCGATGCCTACGGTGAATCCGACGGCGTCGATTCCCGGATTCGGTTTGGTCTGGCCGCCATTCGAATGGTGGAGGTAATAGAGGCTGCCGAGGATGGACAACTGTTCGGTGATTGCCCGGCGCACGCCGAGCTGGCTGAACCAGTTGAATGTGAAGTCCTGGCCTTGGCCGCCGGGTTCGTCGGTGCTGTTGGTGACTCCCAATCCGCCGCCGATCGAAAAGAAAAGCGATGTTTCCTGTGATGGAAACCAGTATTCGATCGAAGGGGCCCCCGCGAGGCCTAGATAGTAATCCTCGGGACCGCGAACGAAGGTTTCCATCAACAGCGACAAGCGGTTGCGGACGACCAGGCGGCCCCCCTCCGCATTGTCCCAAAAGGTGAGGACGACCGGAGAACGGAGCGTGAGCTGGGTGGGAATGATCTCGTAATCGGGCGTGTCACGGTCCCATTCGTTCCAGAGATAGCCGGATTCTAGGGTCAGTTCCCAGACGTCGGAAGGGTGGAGGGCACTTTTCTCGCTGCCAGACGCGAGAACAACCAAAGAGAGCCAGATGGCAGGGGTGGCGGGCTTCATGATCGTCTGATTGCGGAACCGGGCGGGGACTTCAGGCGTAGCTGCGGACGGATGGCTGGACGAATTCGAATTCGAGCGGTTCCTTGTGCAAGGTCGGCGGACGGTCGGTGCCGTGGTATTCCCATGCCGAAACATGGGCGAAGCTATCGTCGTGGCGTTTCGCCTCGCCGGCTTGCGTCTTGCCGGATTGGACCTCCGGGTCGGCTTCCGTAAACTGGTGTTCGGCCCGGAAATGCCCGCCGCAGGATTCCTCGCGGTCGAGCGCGTCGTGGCAGAGGACCTCGCCGAACTCGAGGAAATCGGCGACGCGGCCTGCCTTCTCGAGTTCCATGTTGGCGATCTCGCCGGTTCCGGGGACGCGGACGTTTTCCCAGAATTCCTCGCGGATGGCGGGGATTTTCCGCAGAGCTTCCTGAAGGCCTTCGCGGGAGCGTTCCATGCCGCACTTGTCCCAGATGGTCATGCCCAGCTCGCGGTGAAAGGAGTCGACGGTCCGTTTGCCTTGGATGGTAAGGAGTTTGGCGATCCGTTCGCGGGTTTCCGCTTCGCAGGACTTGAACTCGGGCATCGAAGTGTTGACGGTGCCCGGCTTCTGGCTGGCGAGATAGTTGGCGATGGTGGCCGGGATGACGAAATAGCCGTCGGCCAGACCCTGCATCAGGGCGGAGGCGCCGAGGCGGTTGGCTCCGTGGTCGGAGAAGTTCGCCTCGCCGAGCACGTGCAGGCCGGGGACGTTCGACATGAGGTTATAGTCCACCCACAGCCCGCCCATCGTGTAGTGGACGGCCGGGTAGATTTTCATCGGCACCTCGTAGGGGTTTTCGCCGGTGATCTTGTCATACATCTGGAAAAGATTGCCGTAGCGGGCCCGGATGGTGGCCTCGCCGAGGCGCTGGGTGGCGTCGCGGAAATCCAGATAGACACCGAGGCCGGTCGGAGCGACGCCGCGACCACCATCGCAAACTTCCTTTGCCGCGCGGGATGAAATGTCTCGCGGCGAGAGGTTGCCGAATGAGGGATACTTGCGCTCCAGGAAATAATCGCGCTGGTCTTCGGTGACTTCCGTCGGGCTCGTTTCCCGCTTGCGGATCTTTTCCGCAACCTCCCGCGATTTGGGCACCCAGATGCGGCCGTCGTTGCGGAGCGACTCGGACATCAGCGTGAGCTTCGACTGGTAATCGCCGCTGACGGGGATGCAGGTCGGGTGGATTTGGGTAAAACAGGGATTGGCGAAGAGCGCCCCGCGTTTCGCCGCGCGCCAGGCGGCGGTGACGTTGCAACCCATCGCGTTCGTCGAAAGGAAAAAGACGTTGCCGTAGCCGCCGGTGGCGAGGATCACGGCATCGGCCGCATGGCTGGAAAGTTCGCCCGTGTTGAGATCGCGGACGACAATTCCCTTCGCATGGCCGTTCACCAGCACCAGGTCGAGCATCTCGGTCCGAGGGTACATTTTCACCCCGCCCTTCTTGATCTCCTTCTCCAGCGCCTGATAGCAGCCGATCAGCAACTGCTGTCCGGTCTGGCCGCGGGCGTAGAAGGTCCTCGATACCTGTGCTCCGCCGAACGAGCGGTTGTCGAGCAATCCGCCGTATTCCCGTGCGAAAGGCACGCCCTGCGCGACACATTGGTCGATGATGGCGTTGGAAACCTCCGCCAGCCGGTAAACGTTTGCTTCGCGGGATCGGAAATCGCCGCCCTTGATCGTGTCGTAAAACAGCCGTTGGACCGAGTCGCCGTCGTTGCGGTAATTCTTCGCGGCGTTGATCCCGCCCTGCGCGGCGATCGAGTGGGCACGGCGCGGGCTGTCCTGATAGCAGAAGCACTTCACCTGATAGCCCAGCTCGGCGAGGGTCGCGGCGGCGGCCCCGCCGGCGAGGCCGGATCCGACCACGATCACGGAAAATTTCCGCTTGTTCGCCGGGTTGATGAGCTTCGAGTCCATCTTGTGCTTGGACCATTTCTGCTCAAGCGGGCCGCCTGGGATTTTGCTGTCGAGGATCATGGGAGAGTGGGCTGTGGCTTTTCAGCGTCCGAACTTGAAGACGTAGATCGCGATCGGGATGGTGATGAATCCGAGCCAGATCGCGAGGGCGTAAACCTTGCCGGCGCGGTCAATCAGGCTGCGGGAGCGCTTCGAGCGGAAACCGAGGGTTTGGAAGGTGGAGGAGACGCCGTGGGAGAGGTGGGAACAAAGCAGCGTGAGCGCGATCAGGTAAAACAGGACGGCGGGAAACCAGGAGAAACCTTCGATCATCATCCGCCATGCGTCGTGCCGGGTAATTCCTGTGGCTGCCAGATGCTCGGGGTCGACGTAGTCATCGTAGTCGTTTGCCGCGCGAACCGTGAAATGCAGCAGGTGATAGATCACGAACGCGAGGATGGTCAGTCCGCTCCACATCATGATGCGCGAGGAGCGGGAGGCCTGGACAGTGTTCTGGCACTCATACTGTTTGCGCGCGCTGCGGTTCGCCCGTGTGAGGGAAATGGTCGCGGCAACGTGGGCGACCAGACTGGTCAGCAGCACCAGCCGGGCAACCCAGACGCCCAGGCCGTGCGCGGATTGGTGCAGAAACAGCGCGTAGCCGTTGAACGCGTCGCGGCCGGCGAAGACGAGGAGGTTCCCGGCCAGATGTCCCGCCAGAAACAGGAACAGGATGATGCCGGTGATGGCGACGATGTATTTTTTCCCAAGGGAGGATCTCCAGTAGGCGGAGAGGCTGCGGGTGAGGGCGTTCATGGCGGATACGGAGGGGCGGCGTCGCCTCGGCCAGCGAGAAATAGACGTGGCGCGGGAGCAATTCAAGGGGAAGCGTCGCGGTGGGGGGAATCCTTGGCGGCAGGAGCGGGCGGGCTGCCGTGGAGGCCACGCATCCTTCTGGTCTGCAATGAGTACCACGGACGATTAAAGTTGGCCTGTGGTCTGCTTTTTGCTAACGAAAAGACCCATGGCGATGTTCGATGGCTACGAGGCCGGAAAATTCCACGACGAAATGTTCAAGAGCGACGGCTCGGTCCGCGATTGCTGCGCGCCGCTGCTCGGAAAGTTCAACGGCCTGGACGCGAGGGATTTTCTCGACCGGAAGGCGACCTCGGAACTCTATTTCCTCCGCCAGGGGATCACCTTCAACGTCTATCACGACGACCGCGGCGACGAGCGGATCTTTCCATTCGATCCGGTGCCGCGGGTGATTCCCGCCGAGGAATGGGAGCATCTGGAGGCTGGCCTCACCCAGCGGATCGTCGCTCTCAACCTGTTCCTGCACGACATTTACCACGATCAGCAGATCCTCAAGGACGGGGTGATCCCGCCATTTTACATCGAGCAGGCGAAGCATTACCGGCCGGAATTCCGCGGCGTCGACGTCCCGGGCGACATCTACATCCACATCTGCGGCAGCGATCTGATCAAGGGCGCCGATGGCACATACTACGTGCTGGAAGACAACGGGCGCTGTCCTTCCGGCGCCTCCTATCTGCTGGAGAACCGCAACGCGCTCAAACGGTCGTTTCCGGGCCTTTTTGATACGCTCGGTGTCCGATCGGTCGATTCCTATCCGCGCGACCTGCTCAACATGCTCCACCACATCTCTCCGCGGCGCGAGGCGGATCCGGTCTGTGTCCTGCTGACTCCCGGGGTTCACAACAGCGCCTATTTCGAGCATTGCTACCTGGCTCGGGAAATGGGCATCGAGATCGTCGAGGGTCGCGATCTCGTGGTGGTGGACAAATTCGTTTACATGCGCACCACCAACGGGCTGGTCCGGGTGGATGTGATTTATCGCCGGATCGATGACGATTTCATCGACCCGGTGGTGTTCCGCAAGGATTCGGTTCTTGGCGTGCCGGGGCTTATGAACGCGTACCGCCACGGCAACGTCGCTCTGGCAAACGCGGTGGGGACGGGAGTCGCGGACGACAAGGTGATCTATTACTTCGTGCCGAAGATGATCGAATATTATCTCGGCCAGGAACCGATCCTGCCCAATGTGCCGACTTACCTCGCTTCCGAGGAGGAGGACTTGAAGTTCATTATGTCGCATCTTCCCGAACTCGTGGTAAAGGCTGCGAATGAATCCGGCGGTTACGGGATGTTGATGGGGCCTACGGCTTCCAAGGATGAGCTCGCCGACTTCCGCGAACGGATCATTGCCGATCCGCGGAACTACATCGCCCAGCCCGTGGTGGCCCTCTCCCGCTGCCCGACCTGGTGCGACGGCGCGATGGAAGGCCGGCACATCGATCTCAGGCCCTATATCATCTACGGTGAGGAGGTGAAGATCGTTCCCGGCGGGCTCACCCGCGTCGCTCTCACCAAGGATTCCCTAGTTGTCAATTCCTCCCAAGGTGGCGGAAGCAAGGACACCTGGGTCTTGAGACAATGAACTAAGCCCATGCTATCCCGAGTTGCCAATACCCTTTACTGGATGGTCCGTTATGTGGAACGGGCCGACAACCTCGCGCGGTTGATCGATGTGAACCAGCAGTTGCTCCTGGATTTCGAAAGTCTCGACAGCGAGCGCCTGCGGGGATTCTGGAAGCCGATCATCCTCGCCACAGGAGACGAGGAGATTTTCGAGGAACTCTACGACGATGCGGGGAGCGACGAGGTCATCCGCTTTCTAACAGACAACCCCGAGAATCCCAACAGCATCACCTCGTGCATCGCCCTGGCAAGGGAGAATGCCCGCACCGTGCGCGACCAACTTTCCGACGAATTGTGGGAAGAACTCAACGCGCTCTACCTTTTCACCAAATCGAAGGAGGCTTCGCGCCTGACCCGCTCGGATCCGCCGCGCTATTATGAAAACATCCGACGCTCCGCGGTGACTTTTCTCGGAATTGCGGCCTCCACCACCTCGCGGAACATCGCATGGGAATTCATGGACTTGGGCCGTCATCTGGAACGGGCGGACAAGACCACCCGTTTCCTCGATATCACCAGCTACCTTCCGGCCGGGCCCGATGGTCTCGAAACCGGCGCTCCGGGCCTTCTGCACTGGACCGCGATTCTCCGGTCTTGCGGGGCGATGGGTGCCTTCCGAGGAGAAAAACAGGAGATCACCGCCCGCAGCGTGATCGACTTTCTGGTGTTCTCGCCGGATTTCCCCCGCTCCGTGCGCTATTGCATCGAGCGCGTGGATACAGGCCTCCACCGCATCTCCGGAACGCCGAAGGGGACGTTTTCGAACGAGTCTGAGCGCGAGGCGGGGCGACTGCTGGCGGCATTGAATTTCGGATCTCCGGGCGATGCCTTCGACGTGGGCCTCCACGGTTATCTTGATGGCCTGCAGGAGCGCTTCAACCTGATAGGGGGCGAAATTTTCGAAGCCTATGTGCTGATGCCGGAACGTGTCCACGTGCTGCCGGCCGAATCGGCTCCGTCCCGCTCCGCCGTCGCCGCCTGGCAACAACAGCAGGAGCAGCAGTGAACCTCTCCGCCGGATCCGTCGTCCCATCCCCGGGTTCCCGGCTTTCGGTGCTTCATCGCACCACATTCCATTACGAATCGAAGGTTTCCGACAGCGTGAACACGCTGCATTTGGAGCCACGGACCTTTCTTTTCCAACGCACCGTGGGAGCCTTGGTGCGGGTGATCCCGGCGACCCGGGTTCGGAGATTCACGGACCTGTTCCAAAACATCACGCATCATTTCGAGCTGCCACAACCGCATGCGAATCTCGAGATTGAAAGCCGGATTCGTGTGCAAAACCTGCCGCTTGAAATTTCTCGGGAGGCGGCGGGCGGGGCGATGCAAGGCTATGCGGACGCATCGATCCGAGAGCGGATCTGGCCGTTTCTACAGGACAGCCGGTTGGTTTCCAAGACACCGGAATTGTGGCGGCAGACCGTGGATCTGACGAATGGCAGTCCGGCCATCCTGGACAAAGTGATGGGTGTGATGAATTGGATCCACAGGGAGTTTTCCTACGAAACCGGGGCGACTACGGTGCACACCCACCTCGACGAGGTTTTCGCGCTGCGGCAGGGCGTCTGCCAGGATTTCACGCATGTCATGTTAGGAATGTGCCGCTC